>CAZFIR010000069.1:0-7383 GCA_964519535.1 uncultured Thermodesulfobacteriota bacterium
CAAGACATGACAAAAGACTTCGCCCAAAACGAAATCGCTCCCACGGTAGAGGAAGACGAGAAAAAAGACGTATACAATGAGAAGATTGTCAAGAAGATGGCGGAACTTGGGCTTTTTGGTTGTATAGCCCCTGAGAAATATGGCGGTAATGAAATGGGCTATCTCGCCGCAACCATTGCTACCATAGAGGTTGCCAAAGAGAGTCCTTCCTACGGAGTCACCTTTAACCTCCAGATGAATGCTCTTCAGAGCGTATTGCTCGCATTTGGATCAGAGGAACAGCGTGAAAAATATATCCCGCCCCTTATAACGGCAGATGCGTATGGCTGTTTCGCCTTGACCGAGGCAGACACTGGTTCAGACGTTGCCGCTATGAGGACCACGGCTCAAGAGAGCGGAGATGGCTATATCTTGAACGGAAGCAAGATGTGGATTTCCGGCGTTCCGGTTGCAACAGTCGGAATTATCTTTGCCATGACCGATCGCGAGAAAAAACACCGAGGGATGTCTGCATTCATCGTCGATATGAAAAGTCCCGGCATTGAACAGCGTGGCATAACAGAAAAGCTGGGGCTGCATAGCTCCCCCACGGGCGAGATTATCCTCGAGGATGTAAAGGTGCCGAAGGATGCCATCGTCGGCAAGCCAGGAGATGGCTTCAAGATCGCTATGTCTATGCTCGACAGAACAAGACTGTCCTGCGCTGCCAGATCTGCCGGGGTCGCCGAAAAGTGTTTTGAACTCGCCAAACAATATGCCAATGAAAGAACGCAGTTTGGCCAGTCGATTATCAACTTTCAGATGATCCAAGATCAACTCGCACGGATGTGGTGTGAACATGAGGCAGCAAAGCTCTTAGTCTTGAAGGCTGCCTGGATTGTGGACAACTTGGAGAAGGTGGGAGGCAGGCCGACGCTTCACATCTCGACGGCCAAATACTACGGTGCAGAGGCAGCAGTGATGGCGGCCAACGAGGCGATGAAGGTATATGCATCGTATGGTTACGGTACCGAGTATCCGATAGAACGATACTACCGAGATGCCAAATCCTATCAGAGTGTCGAAGGTACCTCGAACATTCAAAAGGTCATCATCGCCAGAAATTTCATTGAGACGAAGGATTGATCATGGAAGTAACGGTGCCCATGGTAGGGAAAATCGTTAACGTCTTGGTCAAAGTAGGCGATCAGGTGTCAGAGAATGATCCCGTGGCCACCTTGGAGGCTATGAAGATGGAGATGCCACCGGTGGCACCTGAGGCGGGTGTCGTCAAAGAAATAAATGTCAAGCCTGGAGATGAAGTAACCTCGAATACTATTCTTATGATAATCGAGTAAGCCACTCTCGTTCGAAGAAGGGAGGTGAGAAGCAGATGAAATTGGAGGGGAAGGCCGCTGTCGTTACCGGAGGCGGAAGAGGCGTTGGAAGAGCTATATCCCTCACCTACGCCAGGGAGGGAGCAGATGTAGTTGTCAATTATGTCTCCAACCCCAAAACAGCCCAAGAAGTAGTGGAAGAGATTCAGAAGATCGGCCGAAAAGGGGTGGCTGTTCAGGCCGATGTGGCAACTGACAAGGGGGCAGAAACAGTTATTCAAACAGCGGTTGACAATTTTGGGAAAATTGACATCCTGGTCAATAATGCCGGGTTCACACGACCGGCCATGCTCCATAAGATGACCGAGGACGATTGGAACGCGGTATTGAATATCCACCTCAAAGGACCATGGCTTTGTATTAAGCATGCGAGTAACTATATGATGGAGAAAAAAAAGGGCTACATCATCAATGTAACCTCTGTCGCAGGTCTTGTCGGTACCGTTGGCCAAATCAACTATAGCGCTGCCAAGGGGGGGATAATAACCCTCACCAAATCTGCTGCACGAGAGCTCGCGCGAGATGGAATCAATGTCAACTGCATCTCACTCGGGATTGTAGCCACCGAGATGACGGAGAAGATCAGGACTGATCCGAAGCTTGCAGAGATCTATATGAAGCGCATCCTGTTGAACTGCTTCGCTGAGGCAGAGGATATCGCACCCGCCTTTGTCTTTTTCGCATCGGATGATGCGCGCTACATTACCGGACAGGTCCTGTGCGTCGACGGCGGTTATGGAATGACCTAAATCATCTTTGATGAAGAAGGAGGAGAAAAATGCCAGGAGTACCCGACAAAATTCAAACATGGCAGATGGTACAACCATGGAGCAAAGACAAAGAAACTGGAAAAGTTACTGAAGGAAAGATTGAGAAGGCCGAGATTCCCGTTCCTGAATTAAAGGCAGGAGAGGTCTTGGTTGAGGTGGCCGGTTGTGGGGTCTGCCACACTGACCTGGGCTATTTCTTCGATGGAGTCCCTACGGTATCCAAGCCGCCTCTCACCTTGGGTCACGAGATCAGCGGTGTGGTAGTGGCGGGGGATAAGCAATGGATCGGTAAAGAGGTGATTATCCCTGCTGTTATGCCCTGTAGACAGTGCCATCTCTGCGAGATCGGCAGAGGGAATCGCTGTCTCGCTCAAAAGATGCCGGGTAATAGCCTTGGTATCTACGGTGGTAATTCGAGCCACATTCCGGTTCCCTCAAACGATTTGTGTGAGGTAAAGGACCGTGGAGACTTCGAACTGGCTCAACTGGCTGTTGTGGCCGACGCAGTCACCACCCCCTATCAGGCCGCCAAGAGGGCTGATCTGCAACCCGGTGACAATGTCATTGTGGTCGGTGCCACTGGCGGTGTAGGTGTCCATATGGTGCAGACCGCCAAGGCCTTGGGTGCCAAGACCGTCATCGGTATCGCGAGAAATCCCGAGAAGCTCAAGAGGGCCCTCGAGTATGGAGCGGATTTCGTCATCAGCTCCGTCGACAAAGAACCCCGCGATATTCAAAAAGAATTCAGGGGGCTGTGCAAAGAAAACGGGATTGAATCTGGTTATGGCTGGAAAATATTTGAGGTGTCGGGAACCAAAGCAGGTCAGGATCTCGCCCTGACCCTGCTCTCCTTCACCGGCAAGCTCATTGTGGTGGGCTTTGGTATGGCCAAGAATGAGTACAGTATTTCTCGTCTGATGGCGTTCGATGCCGAGATTATCGGAACCTGGGGCTGTCTCCCTGAATACTATCCCATAGTCCTCGATATGGTCTTAAGCGGGAAGATTCAGTTGAAGCCCTTTGTCGAGATGAGGCCCATGAGTACCATTAGTGCGGTTTATGATGAGGTACACAAGGCAGGCTCACCTGCCAAGAGGATCGTTTTAACGCCAGATTTCTAAGGTATTATACGCGCCACGCGTAACCAAAATTGCATAAAAAAGGAGGATGTTATTATGTCATTAGATTGGGTTCCAAGAGAAGGTGGAAAGAAAGATCATGACCGGTATGGCAAGGAACACTGGGGGACTATGGATAAACCCCCATGCGTTGTGTACGAGAAGAGGCCCCTCAAGGACCCCGCTGGAAAAGTCATTGACGGTCTCTATGTGGCGTGGGTAATCATGAATAATCCGGCCCAGTACAATTCCTATACCACCGAGATGGTCAAAGGCGTCATCGCAGGTATGGAGAACTCATCCACTGACCGCGAGGTGGTTGCCACCATCTTCACGGGTGTGGGACCCTATTCCTTCTGTACCGGCGGCAACACCAAGGAGTATTCAGAATACTACAGCAGCCGACCCGATGAGTACGGGCAGTATATGGAGCTCTTCAACAACATGGTGGATTCCATTCTGATGTGCAAGAAACCGGTCATCTGCCGGGTCAATGGAATGCGCGTTGCTGGCGGCCAGGAAATCGGTATGGCATGTGATCTTGCCATTTCTTCGGACCTTGCCATTTACGGGCAGGCCGGTCCTCGCCACGGTTCATCGCCTGCTGGCGGAAGCTCTGACTTCCTGCCCTGGTATCTGGGAATCGAGGACGCCATGTGGAGTTGTGTGAGCTGTGAGATGTGGAGCGCTTACAAGATGAAGGCAAAGACGCTCATCTCTAAATGCGTCCCCGTGCTCAAAGACGACAAAGGAAAGTGGGTGCGCAATCCTCAGGTTATTACCGACAAATGGGTCGATGACGGTGAGATCGTGTACGGCGAGTTTAAGTCCAGTGATGAGTTTAAACAGGCTCGCGGCTGGGTCAATGAAAAACTTAAAAATAACGACTTCGATTTCGAACTCCTGGACAAGGAAGTAGACAAGATTGTATGGACCTTCGCCAACCTGTTCCCGGGCTGTCTGATCAAAGCGGTCGACGAGGTCCGCGCCAAAAAGAAGTTCTTCTGGGATTACTCCAAGAACTACAACAGGCACTGGCTTGCCGCGAACATGGGCGCCGAGGCATTCCTCGGTTTCGGAGCCTTCAATACAAAGAAGATCACTGGCACGGATACCATCGACTTCATCAAGTATCGACAGGGAATTGCTCAAAGCACGATGATGAACGAAGAGTTCTTTGAAGAAGTGCTCGGTAAACCGCAGAAGTAAGAATTCTCCAATTTTTGCACCACAGCACCATAAAAGAGCCGGGAGCTTTAAGAAGAACTGCTCCCGGCTCTTTCCATTTCATTTTTTTCAGCGAGGTTTAGACTTTCATTTCTAAATGTAACATATCACCCTTTTGGAATCCCATCTTGTCAAAGAAGTGCAGCCGATCATATTCCTTCCAGTTAACGAAGGTATAAATGGTATCTACGCCAACCTTCTTTAAGTTGGCGACCATCTCTTTGAACAAGATCCTTGCTATCCCCTTCTTCTGATACTTTGGGTGCACCCCTATAATATCGATCCAGCCTACCGTATCAGGGACACCGTACTCCCATCCACTGGCATCCCCCAGAATAAAACCAACAACCTTGCCATCCAACTCCGCAACCAACGAGGCCATAGGCGATCTGTTTTCAGAGAGCTCTATCTTCATGCTCCAGTACTCGGGCCGCTCCTTCCCCAAGATCGCCTTATCTATCACCACGATGGCATCCAGATCACCATACGCCAAGGCCCTTATCTTAACCGATTCTAAAAAATCCATCGCTACTCACCCCCCTTTGGATTAATACATCACTCCCTAAAAGTATAGCGGCGGTTTACTACCTGTCAAGAAAGGTAGCGAGGATGGCGCGGATTGCTGCAGCCACGTTTTTGGCAGGAATTTGGCCTCAAAATTTATTTAAAGTAATACCTTGATTTTTATACCTAAGCAATTAATATAAAAAAGTTATATGTTAATAAGAACCTAAAGGAAAACATCTTTGTAGCTACAACTCAAACAATTTCTCCTGATTGAATGGGTATTCCTCTGGCCGGCAGCTCAGATCACTACCTGTTGCGACCAAGAGTATCCGATGAATAATCACTTTAAAAAGGACGACAACATACCGTTTGTCGTCCCCAATAGCACTACTTCTGTAAACCCTTTTGAAAAATCCTCTCAGACTTTTCGGCTGCCCGTTCAGACCTCGCAGCCGCAGCCTCTGCTCTATCAGTTGCAGCTTCAACCCTATCTGCTGCGGCCTCAACTCTTGCTGCTGCAGCCTCGGCAGCCCGCATGGCCGTTTCAGCCGCTTCCCTGTGCTCCCTGCTCTGCCGGTCATTAATGCATCCGACTGCAAGGGGCACACAAAAAATCAGCACTAGAATAATACCGGTTTTTTTTACCAATAATGTCCCGTTCATTTCACCCCTCCTTCAAGAAAGTGCTAAAATCTTAGCATATCATAGCTTTCTTCGTCGATAATTTCAAGGCATTGTACTCGTTCACTACATTTGAGACAAATGGTAATGGGAGGGGTTGTCAGCATCAACAATGCCAGTGTCTTTAAGTAATTGCAATGGCTTCTTATATCGCAGGGCTTGATGCAGTCTTTAATGATCTTACCCTTCTCTTCGAGGAAATGAATGAGGGGACGATATGAGCGTTTCGGTTAAAATGACAGCCGTTTGTAGCAACGATGTAGCGCAAAGCGGAAAATATCGTTTAATGCATGCAAATCATGCAGCCACCAAAATAGTCACTCGTTACGAAATTTAGGGGAACGAACTTCAAAACATATTCCTCATCAATTACATGGACCTGGTTCTTGGCTCGTGTGATCGTCTCTCCAGGATTCGGGCAAATCCGCGGCTTATTTTGATAGTAGCTCCTTGAATTTTGCGGTCAGAGTAGGCAAGATTTCTTTATGATCAGCGACGATGCCGAAGTGGGCTACGTTGAAGATATTAGCTTCCTTATCCTTATTAATAGCCACAATGTGCTTTGATCCCAAGCAGCCGGCGATATGCGCCATGGCGCCCGAGAGACCTACGGCTATATATAGTTTAGGACTGACCACCTTTCCGCTCTGGCCCACCTGGAGCGTCACCGGTGCCCAACCCTCGTCACAGGCCACCCTGGTAGCGCCAACAGCGCCTCCCAAAACGTTAGCCAGTGCCCGGAGCATCCCGAAGTCTTGAGCGCTGCCCATACCACGCCCACCAGCAACAACCACCTCAGCGTCTTCCAGCCTCACCCCTTCCACTTCCTCTTTTATCCGGTCCACAACCTTGACTTTAATCGCCGAAGGGTCGATCTTGTCTTCTACAGGAATAACCTTACCCTGCCGGGAGTCATCGCGCCCTGCCGACGGTACTGTTTTCGCTCTTACAGTAGCCATCTGAGGGCGGGCGGACTTTGATAGCATCGTGGCATGGGCATTACCGCCAAAGACAGGCCTGGTCGAGACCAAGAGCTTGGTCGCCGGGTCAATAGATAACGCCATGGATTCCATAGCGAGCCCGCCCCCTAAGCGACCATTAAGTCGCGGAGCTAAATCACAACCGATATCAGTATGGCCAAGAAGCATAATAGAAGGAAGCACTTTCTTGCAAAGGTTAGCCGCTACCTGAGTGTACGCATCGGAGTTATAATCATCCAGGAGACTGTCTTCGGCAACATAGACATTGTCAGCCCCATAGGCGATTGCCTCCTGACCCAGTCCACCTGTTTTGCTACCCATTATTAGGGCACTTAATTCCTCACCCAGTTCATCGGCGAGCTTCCTTCCGACGCCAAGGAGTTCTATAGTGATTGGCGCTAATTGCCCTTCGGCGATCTCACCACAAACCAAAACACCTTTATGACTATCCATTGAATATCCTCCCTACGTTCTATAATTATATCAGCTCATTAAGCTTTAAGGCTAAATTGACGGCAGCTTCACTAGGAGTAGGCCCGGTAATTATCTCACACTCGGTCTTTCGGGTCGGTACAGTGAGACTAGTGATTTCGGTATGGGCGTTATCCTTGCCCAACTGCGAGGCTTCAGCTCCAATATCCTGCGCCGTCCATACCGGAATCTGCTTCTTGCGGGCCATCATGAGACGCATTCCGGCAGGAAGACGAGGCAGACCGATCTCACT
>CAZFIR010000070.1:0-19948 GCA_964519535.1 uncultured Thermodesulfobacteriota bacterium
ACAGGCTGCCTGCGCGAGCATGCGTTAAGACCAGCTCATCTTCGATAAGAGGTAGCAGGGGAGACAAGATTGATCTGGTCGAGAAATTAAGAAACCACAGACTCCAGAAGAGGAATAGCAGGCGGATTTTCATCGACGCAAGTTATACATGTTTCGGATGATTATTCAAGTTCCAAACTGCAATTCGAATCACATTCGCAACAACCAATCCCTATCATATTCTACTCTACATACGTGCAGTATGTTGAAAAGGTGGATTCTTACAAATCGCCTGTCTTAATTTCTTTAGACGTTGAAGGGGAGAACGAGAAGAAAGGCGCGCAGGACGATGTGGGCGTAGAGAGCAGCCAGCACGTCGTCGAGGACCACGCCGCAACCCCCTTTCACCTTCCGCTCCACGAAGCGGATGGGTGGGGGTTTGAGGATGTCAAAGATGCGAAAGAAACAAAAGCCGGTGAGGAGATAGGGCCAGGTGGGAGGCAAGGCGGTCATGACCGCCAAAAACCCTACCACCTCATCGATGACGATGGCCCGATGGTCCTGCTCCCCGAAGATCTGCTCCGCCCGCCCAGCGGCCCAGCAAGCCACAAGCCCAATCCCCAGCACGCAGGGCAGGTAAACCCAGAGAGGAAGGAGGGAGAGGAGAAAAAAGAGGGGGATGGCCGCCAGGGTCCCGACGGTGCCAGGGGCGAGGGGGCAAAACCCGACCCCCCACCATGTCGCCAGCAGAACAATGAATCGTCTCATCTAGGGTCTGACCCGCACCCCCTTTTCCCGGAGCCACTCTTTCACCTCTTTGATGGCATACTCCCTGTAGTGAAAGATGGAGGCTGCCAGGACCGCGCTCGCCCCCCCGATGATGAGGCCTTCGTAGAGGTGCTCCAGTGCCCCCACACCCCCGGAGGCAATCACCGGCACTCGCACCGTATCGACCACGGCGCGGGTAAGCTCCAGGTCATAGCCCAGGCGGGTGCCATCCCGGTCCATGCTGGTCAGCAGGATCTCGCCGGCCCCGTAGTCCTCTATCCGCTGTGACCAGTCGAGGGCATCGATACCCGTGGAGACCCTCCCCCCGTGGGTGTAGACCTCCCAACCGCCATTGCGACTCTTGGCGTCGATGGCCACCACGATGCACTGGCTGCCGAACCGCTCTGCGGCCCGCCGGACGAACGCCGGTTCCGCCACCGCCGCGGTGTTGATGCTCACCTTGTCCGCCCCTGCCTTCAAGAGTTCGCGGATATCCTCCAATGCCCGCACCCCGCCCCCCACCGTCAGGGGCATAAAGACCTTCTCGGCGGTCCGGCGCACCACCTCGAGGATGATCGGTCGCCGCTCATGCGAGGCGGTGATGTCAAGGAAGGTGAGCTCATCAGCCCCCTGCTGGTCGTAGGCCGTGGCGTTTTCGACGGGGTCCCCTGCATCGCGCAGGTTCACGAAGTTGGTACCCTTGACCACCCTGCCGTCCTTGACGTCGAGACATGGTATGATCCGCTTGGCCAGCATATCTCATGCCCCTTTGGCAACCCTGATGGCCTCAGCCAAGTCCACGGTCCCCTCATACAGGGCCCGGCCCGTGATGACCCCGACGACCCCAGAGGGGGCCAAAGCCTTCGCCGCCCTGATGTCCTCCAGTGCCCCTACTCCTCCTGAGACGATGAGAGGGATGTTCACCGCCTGGGCTACCTCCCTTGCCTGAACCAAGTTGATCCCACCGCCCATCCCATCCCTGCTGATGTCGGTGAAGATGATGACCGCTGCTCCATATGCTTCCATCTCCCTGGCCACATCGACCGCCTGCCGGGAGGTCCCCGTGAGCCATCCCCGGACCAGGACCTCACCTTCCCGTGCGTCGATCCCCACGGCAATGCGATCAGGATACCGCCGGCACGCCTCTTTAATCATGGAGGGGTCTTCTGTTGCGGCTGTCCCCAGGACCACCCGCTCGATTCCGACGGAGATCCACTCATCGATGGCCTCCAGGTCCCTGATCCCCCCTCCGAGCTGCAGGGGGATCCCCACTGCCGCGCGGATGGCCTTGACTGCTTCGACATTGACTGGCACGCCGGTTACAGCCCCATCGAGATCGACCACGTGGATCCACTCGGCCCCCGCGGCCTTCCATTGCGCCGCTACCTTGTCCGGCTCAAGGGAGTAGACCGTCTCGTCCTCCATCCTTCCCTGGCGCAGGCGCACACACCGACCCCCTTTAAGGTCTATGGCCGGGATTACCAGCATAAGCAGTGCTAACGACTGAGGACAGGAAAGGTGCGCAGGACCGATTCAACGCCGATGGCGGTCCACCGCTCCACCGTCACCCACTGTGCGCCCCCTTTGAGAAAGGAGGAGATCTTCAGGGCGTTTTCGCTCAAGGAATGCTGCGTCTCGTCGAACCTACCGCTCCAGAGCACCTTTTTGTCCGAGGCCCGGACCAGGTGGGCGTCAAAGGCCGCTGAGGCAGGGCTCTCCACACCCACGGCGCTCCCCCGGCGCTGTTCGAACCGGTAGACCCCCCCAATTACAACCGCATAGAGGCCGAGATCCTGTCCGATCTGCGCTGCTACCCCGACGGGGTCCTGCCGGAAGGCCCTGGGGTCCACTTCCTCGGCAACGGCCTGCGCCTGATTCAGGGGGATCAGCTCGCACCTGTCCAGGTGATTGAGTTGACGATGGAAGATCGCCGTTACCTCAGATCCCGCGCGGGTGGGTATCTCTCCGGTCCTGAAGAAAAAATTCCCCCATAACCCCTTGACCACCCGCTCCCCCTGCACCTGGGGCTTGACGAGCAGAAAGGGGAGGACTGCCACCTTCTGGCGTGGCACAATCCGCTCCATCTCTTCTTGGGGATGGCACACGGCGGGAAGAAGAAAGATAAGGAGGCCAAGGATGGCCTCGACGACTACGAACCTGCTCTTTTTCATCTGACAATTCATAGGTAGTCCCCTAATACATAAGTTATAGTTTGCCCTTGGTAGACGGGACCCCTGTCCTCCTCTCATCCAGGCGGGTGGCCGCATCCAGGGCCCTGCCGAAGCCTTTGAAGATCGCCTCCACGATGTGGTGGAGGTTTGTGCCGTACAGGAGGTCGAGGTGGAGGGTTATGCCGGCGTGGTCCGCCACGGCCTTGAAGAAGGATTCTATCAACTCTGCGCTGAAGTCCTTGATCCCCCCGCTGGCCTTGACCCGGTAGCCGAGATAGGGGCGGCCGGAGACGTCCAAGACCACCCGGCCCAGGGCCTCGTCCATGGGTACCAGGGCCTCCCCGAACCGCTTGATCCCCGTCCCATCCCCCAGGGCCTTCTTGATCCCCGCTCCCAAGGCAATCCCCACATCCTCAACCGTGTGGTGAAAGTCGACCTCGAGATCCCCCTTGGCTCGCAAGGTCAGATCGAACAGCCCATGCATGGCCATGAGGGAGAGCATGTGGTCGAAGAACGGGATCCCGGTGGAGATCTCCGCTTTCCCCGTGCCGTCCAGATCAATGGAGAGGGAGATTGCGGTCTCTTTGGTCTTGCGTTCAACCTGGGCTCTTCGTGCCATTACGTTAATCCTCCTTTCCTCTCACCTCTACGGCCCGGGCATGGGCCTCCAGTCCCTCCAGACGGGCCAATCGGGTCACATCCTCCCGCACCCCCTTCAGGGCCTCCTGGGAGAAGGAGAGGATATTGGTCCGCTTGACAAAGTGCTCCACACCCAGGGGGGAGAAGAATCGGGCAGTGCCCCCTGTGGGCAGCACATGGTTTGGCCCCCCCAGGTAATCCCCCACTGCCTCGGGTGTATAGGGACCAAGGAAGACGGCCCCGGCATGCTTCACCTCCCCCAACCACCTCAGAGGGTCCTGGAGCGCTAGCTCCAAGTGTTCGGGGGCGATCCGATTGGCGATCCCCATTCCCTCGGCAAGGTCCTGTACGAGGATCATGATCCCATGGCGATCAAGGCAGGTCGTGATGATCTCGTGCCGGGGGAGGCTCTTGGTCATCTGTGCCGCCTCTCGCTCTACCTGCTGTGCGAACTCCCGGGAAGGGGTGATGAGTATCGGCCAAGCCATCTCATCGTGCTCAGCCTGTGAGAGGAGGTCGGCGGCGACAAAACCCGGCGGCGTTGACCCATCGGCCACCACCAGGATCTCACTGGGCCCCGCCACCAGATCTACCATGATGACTCCGTACAGCAGCCGCTTGGCCGTGGTCACGTAGACGTTACCCGGCCCCACGACGATATCGGCCCGTGGCACGGTCTTCGTCCCATAGGCCAGGGCAGCAATGGCCTGGGCCCCGCCGACCCACAGGACCCGATCAGCACCTGCCAGCTGGGCGGCCGCCAAGATATAAGGGTTGATCCCATCTTTGGAGGGCGGGGTCATGACCACCACCTCCTCCACCCCCGCCACCTTGGCGGGGATGACGTTCATGAGCAACGAGGAGGGGTAGGCAGCCTTTCCCCCGGGGACATAGACACCAGCCATGGTCATGGGGCGCACCATCTGACCCCGCACGACACCCTTCTCGGTATCAAACCAGGAGCGAGCAAGCTGGTGGCGGTGGAAAGATTCGATGCGGTCTGCGGCCCGCTGGAGGGAGGCGAGGGTCTCTTTATCAATACCCTTCCGGGCACGCGTCCACTCCTTCTTAGGGAGTTCCATCTCCGTGGACGAGATTTTGACCCCATCGAACTGGCGAGTATATCGGATCAGGGCCTCGTCACCGTCGGCGCGCACCCCCTCGATAATCTCCCGCACCGCCTCTTCTACCCCCGCCATCTCCTCCCGCCTCTGGGCGAGGATGGCATCCAGTTCCCGCTCAAACCCCTTATTCCTGCTCTCCAGTATCCTCATTCAGATCAACCTCCCTCACAGTGGCCCCCAGGACAGCAAGCTTTCCCACCAGATCCTCATATCCTCGCTCCAGGTGATAGGCTCGGGAGATCACCGTCTGCCCCTCGGCAGCCAGGCCTGCCAGCACCAGCGAGGCGCTGGCCCGCAGATCAGTGGCCATCACCTGTGCCCCGCTCAACCGGGGCACGCCCGTGACGATGGCTGTCGAGCCCTGCACACGGATATCGGCGCCCATCCTTTTCAGCTCGCTGACGTGCATAAATCTATTCTCGAAGATGCTCTCCGAGATGGCGCTGAGTCCATTGGCTACCGTCATCAATGCCATAAACTGCGCCTGCATATCAGTGGGGAACCCCGGATAGGGAAGGGTCTTGACATCCACGCTCCGAACTCTGCTGTCACCGACGACCCGCACCGCCCCCCCCTCAAGGGGGGAGATTTCAATCCCTACCTCCCGCAACTTCCCAATCACGGCCTCCATGTGTGCCAGTCGACATCCCCTGATCAGGACATTGCCCCTGGTGATTCCCGCCGCCACCATCAGGGTGCCAGCCTCAATCCGGTCAGGCATAATAGCGTACTGTATAGGTTGCAACCGCTCCACGCCCCGAATGGTCAATACCGCTGTCCCCGCACCCTCGATCTCAGCCCCCATGGCAGTAAGAACGGCGGCCAGCTCCTCTACCTCGGGCTCAGAGGCAGCGTTGTCGATGACCGTGGTCCCTTGGGCAGTAGCTGCTGCCATCATGAGGTTCTCCGTGCCGGTGACCGTGGGGATATCGAGGTATATCGTGGTGCCCGTGAGTCGGGGGGCACGGGTCTTGATGTAGCCATGCTCCAACTCGATCTGGGCTCCTAGCTGCTCCAGGCCCTTGAGGTGGAGATTCACCGGCCTCGCCCCGATGGCGCAACCGCCGGGGAGCGAGACCACGGCCTCCCCCATCCTGGCCAGCAATGGACCCAGGACGAGTACGGAGGCCCGCATGGTCTTCACCAGGTCATACGGGGCGGTTACCCCCTCGATATCGGAGGTGTCCACCTCTAGCTTCCCTTTCCCCGTCCACCTGAGCCTCGCCCCGAGGTTCTCTAACAGGGCATGAAATGTATCTACATCGCGCAGGGGGGGGCAATTGGTGAACGTACAGACCCCTTCAACCAGGAGGGCGGCGGCAAGGGCCGGGAGGACTGCATTCTTGGCCCCACTGACCTGGACCTCTCCTACCAATCGCTCTCCCCCTTCGATAACGATCCCCTTCATAGCCGCCCCCTCAGAGGCATTCTTAGACCCACTGGGCCTTGATCACTCGCGTGATACCGGCGTAATCTGGGATGAGGTCAATATGCGAGAACCCCTGTTCTTGCAGGATTGCCGCCACCTGCGGGTCCTGCCCCTTGCCCATCTCCAAGAGGAGCCATCCTCCCTCAGTCAGAAAAGCGGGTGCACCCTGGGCGATCTCCCGGAAAAAGCGCAACCCGTCATCCCCCCCATCCAAGGCGGTGAGGGGCTCATAATCCCGCACCTCCGGGGCCAGCTGGAGGGCCTCTGCGGTGGGGATATACGGGGGGTTGGAGCAGATCAGGCTGAAAGGCTCCTCCCCAGGGGGGTAGAGGTCCCCGAGGACGAACTGGATTCGCCCCCCCACCCCGTGCGCCTCGGCATTCTCCTGGGCCAGGGAGCGGGCACCAGGGGAGATATCCGTAGCCACGATCTGGGCTTTCTCCAGTTCCGTGGCCAGGGCGATGGCCACCGCTCCACAGCCATGCCCTATCTCCAGGGCACGCAGGGGAGGCTTCAGCTCCTTGCCGATCCGCACGGTCTCTTCTACCAGGTGTTCGGTCTCCGGCCGCGGGATGAGACACTCTGGGCTCACCGCAAACCTCATGGACCAAAACTCCTTGTACCCCATGATATAGGCAATGGGCTCCCCGGCGGTGCGCCGCTGGATCATCTCTCGATAGGCCGCTCGCTCCCCCTCTGAGAGGGGGGTCTCGAAGTTAAGATAGAGTCCCATCCGATCAATCCCCAAGAGGTGTGCCAGAAGCACCTCTGCCTCCAGGCGGGGGTTATCCATCCCCTTTTTCTGAAAGTACTCGGTCGTCCACAGGATGACCTTCAGCGTCGTCCAGCTTTCCGGGGCCATTAACGACTCGCTGTCCCCTCACCGTGCTGCAGGGCCTCTGCCTGATAGTGGGCGGCGAGTGAATCGACGATCGCTCCCACATTCCCCTCCAAGACATCCTCCAGCTTATAGAGGGTGAGACCAATGCGGTGCTCGGTAACCCGCCCCTGGGGGAAATTATACGTCCTGATCCGCTCACTGCGGTCCCCCGTGCCCACCTGACTGCGCCGCTGCTGTGCCATCTCCTGCTGCTGCTGCTGTCTCTGCATATCGAGCAACCGTGCCAGCAGGACCTTTAATGCCTTGGCCTTATTCTTATGCTGTGACTTCTCGTCCTGACAGGTCGTTACGATGCCTGTGGGTAGATGGGTGATCCTGACCGCCGAGTCTGTCGTGTTGACGTGTTGCCCTCCCGGACCCGACGACCGGAAGACATCGATCTTGAGGTCCTTGGGATCGATTCCCACCTCTACCTCCTCGGCCTCGGGCAGAACCGCCACTGTAACCGTCGAGGTATGGATCCTCCCCTGAGACTCGGTGACAGGGACACGTTGTACACGATGGACGCCGCTCTCATATTTTAATTTACTATAGACCCCCTTCCCCTCAATGAGGGCGATGATCTCCTTGAACCCACCAACTCCTGTGGGGTGTTGGCTGAGGACCTCCATTTGCCAGTTGTTCATCTCGGCGTACTTCGCGTACATCCGAAAGAGGGCAGCTGCAAAGAGGGCGGCCTCCTCCCCCCCGGTGCCCGCCCTGATCTCCAGGATGATGTTCTTCTCATCGTTGGGGTCCCTGGGCAGCAGGGAGATGAGCAGCTCGCCCTCTAGCCGCTCCTTCTCCTCGCTCAGGGTGGCCACCTCATCACGGGCCATCCGCTTGAGCTCCTCATCCTCTTCCTGGAGGAGGGCCTTATCCTCCTCGATGCGCCGGACAAGCTTCTGATACTGCCGGAAGCGCTCCACGATGCGCCTCAGCTCCGCATGTTCCTTGGCACACCGCTGGTACTCCTCTCTGTTGGCAACAACCCGAGGGTCACCCATGAGGCGCTCCAGTTCCTCGTGCCGAACCTCGGCTTCTTCCAACCTCCCCACGATCTCCTTGTTCAAGATCTTTCGCCTCCTGTAAAAAACGCCACAGCGCTCTCCCTCAGGACCAGCGGGTTCATACATGATTAACAGTTGGGGGGATGGATAGCTTCTAAAGGGAAGTGGCACACATCCTCTCCAACCCTTCCGCTCCCTCACACGCTGGGCCGGGGAGGAGTCCACTAACCTATCCCTTCTTCTGCTCCTCCTTTTGGAGGTGTTTGTACTTGCGGGTAAACTTTTCGATCCTGCCCGCTGTATCCACCAACTTCGCTTTTCCCGTAAAGAAGGGGTGGCAGCGGGAGCAGATGTCCACCGAATAGTTTTCGCGGGTGGACGTGGTCTGAAAGGCGGCCCCACAGGCGCAGGTGATGGTAATGTCGTGCATCTCAGGGTGAATCCCTTTTTTCATCCTCAACTCCCGTATGGTTCTGAGATAAAACTAGCATGTATTGTCCAGATTTTCAAGCCTTCACTGATTCATAGTATCCAAGAATTCCCGGTTGGAGGAGGTCTTGCGCAACTTATCCATGAGGAACTCCATGCTGTCCACCGTGTTCATGGGGGTCAGCACCCGACGCACGAGCCACATGCGTTCCAGGTCATTGGCCTCCAACAGAAGTTCCTCTTTCCTCGTACCCGATCGGTTGATATCGATTGCGGGAAAAAGTCGGCGGTCTACGAGACGTCGATCCAACATGAGCTCCATATTTCCCGTCCCCTTGAACTCCTCGAAGATAACCTCATCCATCCTGCTCCCCGTGTCGATGAGGGCGGTGGCGATGATGGTAAGGCTTCCCCCTTCCTCGATGTTTCGGGCGGCACCAAAGAAGCGTTTGGGCCGCTGGAGGGCGTTGGCATCTATCCCGCCCGAGAGCACTTTGCCGCTGGGGGGTACCACGGCATTGTAGGCACGGGCCAGCCTGGTGATGCTGTCCAAGAGGATGACCACGTCCCCTTGGTGTTCCACCAGCCGTTTGGCCTTTTCGATGACCATCTCGGCCACCTGCACGTGTCGTTGGGGTGGCTCATCAAAGGTGGAGCTGATCACCTCCCCCTCCACCGAACGCTCCATGTCGGTCACCTCTTCGGGGCGCTCATCGATGAGAAGTACAATCAGGGTCATCTCCTTGTGATTGGCCATGATGCTGTGGGCGATGGACTGCAGGAGCATGGTCTTCCCCGTCCGGGGAGGGGCGACGATAAGTCCCCGCTGCCCTTTGCCGAGGGGGGTGAGTAGATCCATCACCCGGGTGGAGTAGTCGTCGGCGTCGTACTCCAAGTTGATCTTGTCCCGCGGGTAGAAGGGGGTGAGGTTGTCGAAGAGGATCTTGTCCTTCGCCGTCTCGGGGTCTTCGAAGTTGAAGGTCTCCACCTTGAGGAGTGCAAAATAGCGCTCCGACTCCTTGGGGGGCCTGACCTGCCCCGCGATGGTATCACCTGTCCGCAGGTTGAACCGCCTGATCTGCGAAGGGGAGACGTAGATGTCATCGGGGCCCGGCAGGTAATTGTAATCCGGTGATCGAAGAAAACCGAACCCGTCCGGCAAGATCTCCAGGACCCCCTCCCCAAAGATGACCCCGTTCTTTTCCGCCTGGGCCTGGAGGATGCTGAAGATCAGCTCCTGCCGGCGCATGTTGGCCGCCCCCTCCACGTTCAGCTCCCTGGCCAGGGTTGCCAGATCCGCAATCTTCCGCTGTTTTAAATCCCTCAAATTGATAATTTCCGTATTCATGCTGTTTCTCTCTCCCTTGTCGCCTGATAAAACCTGGCTACCTGCTCCTCGGTCTCCTCCTTGGAGCCAGAGTTGTTGATGACATAGTGGGCATAGGAAACTTTCTCCTCCAAGGGAAGCTGGGTATCTATCCTCTTGACGGCCTCCTCCCTGGATATCTTGTCTCTATCCATAAGGCGCCGAATTTGGATTTTTTTGGTAGTATAGATCACGACTACCAAATCTACCCGCTTGTGCTCCCCTGTCTCGATCAAGAGGGGTACATCAAGGACCACATCATCACCCCCGTTTGCTCGGGCCCTTTTCCACATCTCCTCTCGAAGAGGGGGGTGCAGGATCGCCTCCAGTGCCTTCCTGCGCTCTGGATTCTGGATGAAGATCATACTCCCCAACTTCCTCCGGTCGATCTCCCCCTCCTCGTTGAGCACCTCCGTGCCAAAGATCCGAACCACCTCCTGCTTGATTACGCTGTCCTGCGCCAAAATCTCATGACAGATATCGTCCGCATCGATCACCGTCAGCCCCAATTCCTTCAGGGTCCGGGAGACCAGGCTCTTCCCGCTGGCGATCCCTCCTGTCAGGCCTATAATCCTCGGCATCAAATATCCAGATTCTCCACCTGAAGGGCATGCTGCTCAATGAAGCGCCTGCGCTCCTCCACCTGATCTCCCATGAGAATGGTAAAGATCTCATCCGCCACCACGGCGTCCTCCACCCGCACCTGCAGGAGGCTGCGGCTCTCGGGGTTCATGGTGGTCTCCCAGAGCTGCTCGGGATTCATCTCCCCGAGCCCCTTGTATCGCTGGACAGCAAGCCCTTCCTTGCCGATGGTGGTAATGTAATGCAACAAATCCCCCTTGGACTCTAACCGCTGCTGCCCTCCTGAGTGGTAGATGACAAAGGGGGGTGTCTCAAAACCAGCGATGGATTTATAAAGGTTCAGAATATCCCGATATTCGACCGTCTCCACCAGGACCCGACTGATCTTCCTTGACACCGTTCTCCCGTTTATCTGTCCTGTGAGGGGGAACTCAAAGAGGTTATGCTCCTCATCGGCGGTGATCTCTCCGACATCCATCCCCGCCGAACTCAGGGCCTTATGCAAGGATTTGAGTCGCCGCTTATCGCCGAAGTCTTCGGCACAAGCAATCCCCTGTTGCAAAAGGGTCTTGACAGAATCCCGGGGGTAGCCTCTCCGCTCAAGCCTTCGCAAATAGTAATCATGCCGTGAAAGCCGGTTCAGGAGATCCAGGAGTTGCTTCCCTCCCAAGCGAGTCCGAGATCCCTTTAACTCCAGCTCCACCCGCTCCATGGCCCGTTCCAGCAGTGCCCGAGCCATCTCCTCCTCATCCTTGAGGTAGCGATCCTCCTTTCCCATCCGCACCCGATAGAGGGGGGGCTGTGCGATATAGAGGTATCCTCGCTCAATTACCTCGACCATTTGCCGGTAGAAGAAGGTCAGCAGGAGGGTCCTGATATGTGAGCCGTCGATATCGGCATCGGTCATGATGATGATCCGGTGATATCTGAGCTTTGCGAGATCCACGTCGTCTTTATTGATTCCTACCCCTAAGGCGGTGATGATCGTTTTGATCTCCTCATTGGAGAGCATCTTGTCAAATCGGGCCTTTTCCACGTTGAGGATCTTCCCTTTGAGGGGAAGGATGGCTTGATACTTCCGGTCCCTTCCCTGTTTGGCCGAGCCACCCGCCGAGTCTCCCTCAACGATGTACAGTTCGCTGTGGGCCGGGTCACGCTCCTGACAATCCGCCAACTTGCCGGGCAGGAGGGTAGTATCCATCCCCCCCTTCTTCCGGGACAGCTCCCGTGCCTTGCGAGCTGCCAGTCGGGCCCGTGCGGCATCAATTACCTTGGCTAAAATCTTCCGGGAGACCGGGGGGTGCTCTTCGAAGTAACCCCCCAGTTTCTCATTGGCCAAAGCCTCCACATACCCCTTCACCTCGCTGTTGCCCAGCTTCGTCTTTGTCTGCCCCTCGAACTGGGGGTCAGGTAGTCTCACGCTGATTACCCCAACCAGTCCCTCGCGGACGTCGTCCCCGCTCAACCCTTCCTTCAGATCCTTGAGGAGGTTGTGGTTAACGGCATAGGCATTGATGGTCCTGGTCAAGGCCGATTTGAGTCCCACGAGGTGGGTACCTCCCTCATGGGTGTTGATGCTGTTAACAAAGGAGAATATGGTCTCTTTATAGGTATCATTATACTGGAGGGCGACTTCGATATAGGCATCATTCTTCGTTCCCTCGAAGTAGATGGGTTTGGGATGGATGCAGTTTTTGGCGCGATCAAGATACTCGACAAAGGAGATAATGCCTCCCTTGTAAAGGAACTGATTGCTCTTATCGTTCCGCTCGTCCTCAATGGTTATCGTGATCCCCTTGTTGAGAAAGGCGTGCTCGCGCAGGCGTTGAGAGAGGAGATCGTAGCTGAACGCCTGATCCCCGAAGATCTCGGGGTCTGGCTTAAAGGTGATGGTCGTCCCGGTTTTGTTGGTCTTGCCCTCGGTCTGCAAGGGGGTCTTTTTTCTCCCCCGCTCATAGCGTTGCGAATAGACTTTACCGTCCCTCTTGATCTCTAACTCCAGATACACAGAGAGGGCATTGACCACCGAGAGGCCCACGCCATGAAGGCCTCCCGAGACCTTATAGCTTTTTTTGTCGAACTTTCCTCCCGAGTGGAGTTTTGTCAGGACTACTTCCACCGCCGGCTTTTTTTCTTGACGGTGGATGTCAACGGGGATTCCTCGCCCATTATCCCGTACCGTGACGCTGTTATCTAAATGAATTGATACATCTATTTTCGTACAGTGACCAGCAAGGGCCTCATCGATGCTGTTGTCCACCAACTCTTCGGTCAAGTGATGCAGTCCCTCCACACCCGTATTGCCGATATACATGGCGGGCCTCTTGCGAACAGCAGTCAATCCTTCCAAGACCCTTATATGTCTTGCGTCATAACTGTCTTCCCTGGGGGAATCTATTATTTCACTCACGTCTCTCTCCTCGTGGGGATTTTACTGGGTGAGACAAAAAGGGAAAGAGCTTTTTGGAAGATGAACCATAATGAGATTAATTGTCTAGAGGCGCATAGGCATTATGACATAGAGATAATTCTCTCTGTCCACGGGCCGTATTACCCCAGAGCTTAATTCCTCCTTTAACTCCAGTTGGACTTTTTCTGTCTCTATGATGTTTAATACATCCAAAAGATAACGAGCGTTAAAGCTTACCTCTAATGGATTACCTTGATAATCGATTTTTATTTCTTCTTGGACGTTGCCCACTTCTGGCCCACCGGTCCTTATTTCCATTGAGTCACCTTGAATGGAAAATTTAACACCTTCTCCTTTTTCGCTGGCGATGACTTGAGCCCTGCGCAGAGAGCCTATAAATGCCTTGCGATCTAGTATAATGTGTTTATCATTTGCGGTGGGAATAACCTGTTGATAATCAGGATATTCTCCCTCGAGAAGACGGACGACTACAATAATGCGCTCTGTCTTGAATACACAATTGTTATTTTGGATAGATATGGCTACTTCTGCTTCGTCGTCATCCCCTAAGACCTTCTTTAATTCAGTTAAACCCCGTTTGGATATAATAATACCCTTTTCCTCCAGCGTTGTCTTCATCGCTTTATCAATCAGGGATAGTCGATGTCCATCAGTTGCTACCATGCGGAAAAATTCTTCGTTATCTCTCTTTACCTTCTCCATATAGATTCCATTAAGATTAAATCGGGATTCCTCGGTGGAAGCAGCAAAGACTGTCTTTTCGATCATTTCCAAAAGATCAGACGCTCCGACACTAAAATAGGCAGAACCATCCGTGACAGGAAACGAAGGAAATTCTTGAGGATCTAATCCCGGCAGGTTAAATATAGTCGTCCCCGTCTTTATTGAAACCCAAAAGTTTTCCCCGCTCTGTATTTCTACGCGTTCTTCGGAAAGTTCTCTAATAATATCATAGAGCTTCCGTGCTGGAACACAGATGTCTCCTTTTTCCACTTTATCGGCTTCTGAAATTTCCATTACTCCTATCTCTAAATCCGTTGCCACAATGCTTATATTGTTTTTTTCTCCAGAAATTAATATATTGGAGAGGATAGGGATAGTACTTCTTCTTTCTGCAATTCCTTGTATTTTCCCCAAGGATGTTTGAAAAACGCCTTTTTCTATTATGAATTTCATGTATACATCTCCTTAAAAAATTAATAGTAATAATAGACACTGTGAAAACGTTGATATCTTCTATAATCTCTTGATACTCAAAAGGTTATTTGTGTTTACTATTTTCCTCTATCAAGGTTTATATCTGTGCACAACTAACCGGTAATCGTTTTTATGAGATCGGCAATGACGTTCTTTGTATACTGATCATGGGAGCATTTTTCTTCTATCCTCTTTAAGGAGTGGATCACGGTGGAGTGATCTTTGCCGCCGAATTTTTCACCAATCTCGATAAGGGATGAATTGGTGAGTTTTCTGGCAAGATACATGCCTATTTGCCGGGGTACGACTATTTGTTTTAGACGCCTCTTTGATCTCAAATCTTTAGGCTTCAGATTAAAATAAGAAGACACCTTTTTTTGTATGCTATCGATGGTGATAACGGTTTCCTTGTCCTCAATAAAATTCTTCAGGGCCTCCTTAGCCATTTCTAGGTTAATCTCTTGTTTAGTAAGGGAAGCAAAGGCCCCCAAGCGGATGAGACAGCCTTCTAAGATGCGGATATTTGAGTTGATGTGGGAAGCCACGTAGAAAGCCACTTCATTGGGAATATAGATGTTTTCTAAAGCCGCTTTTTTCTTGAGGATGGCTACCTTTGTTTCAACGTCGGGAGGCTGAATATCCGCGATGAGACCCCACTCAAACCTCGACTTCAGGCGTTCCTCAAAGTCAGGTGTCTCTCGGGGAAGCTTATCGCTTGTGACAACAATTTGTTTTTTATTCTCATACAACGAATTAAAGGTATGAAAGAACTCAATCTGGGTCCGCTCCTTGCCAGATATAAATTGAATGTCGTCTATGAGGAGCACTTCGATACTTCTGAACTTCTTTCTAAATCCATCCATGCGCTCAAATCGAATGGAGTTTACTAACTCGTTCGTGAATTCCTCGGAGGATATATAACACACCTTAACAGGGTTCGATACAATCCTGTTTTTTATTATTCTATGGCCGATGGCGTTTAAGAGATGGGTCTTTCCCAGGCCGACGCCTCCATAGACAAAGAGTGGATTATATCTCCTCCCCGGAGTATCGGCTACTGCTTGGGAAGCAGCATGAGCAAATTGATTTCCCGCACCGATCACAAAGTTTTCGAACGTATATCGGGGGTTGAACATGCGACTGGCTAAATCGTCATCCCCCGTTCCATCTCCTGTTGTTTGAGCTTCCTTGAGGTAGGGGGGCTTTCCCTTCTTTACCTGGAGGGATACCGAGAAATCCTCACCGGTAAGCTCATAAAGGGTCCCTTTGATGGTGTGTACATAGTGTTCAGTGACCCAGTCGCGGAAGAAGTTATTAGGGACCTCGAGGACGAGATTCTTCTTGTCGATGGAGCGACAGTGGATGGGTTTAATCCACGTCTCAAAACTGTTTACATTTATCTGTCCCTTGATGGTCTCCAAGACCTGTTGCCAGAAATTATCCATAGTTTATATGCGCGAAGTCGTTACGTGCGTTGCGCTTTCTTAATCAATGGAATTTCAACATTTATTCCACAATCTGTGGATATCTATTTGTGATAGGAAAAGGAAAGAGTCTTGAAAATGCCTCTTTAGTAACCTTATTTTACGTTCCAAAGCCGATGGCTTGTAAAGGCTGGTACGGAAGATAACACATCTGTATCAAAAAAAGGTTTTTAGGTCAAGTCCTTTTTATCCTTTTCCACGAGTCGTGCCAAGCCCACGACCTTTTCCCCCTTGTCCAAGCCGATGAGCCTGACCCCCATGGTATTTCTCCCTCGCAGGGGGACGTCCTCCACCGAGAATCGCAATATCTTCCCCTTGTCCGTGATCAAGATCACCTCATCCTCCACCACCACCTGGAGGATACCCACTACCGGCCCATTCTTCTCTGAGACCAAGGTGTTAATAACCCCTTTGCCCCCCCGGTTTTGACATCGGTACTCTGTCGAGAGAGTTCTTTTCCCGAAGCCCTTTTCGTTCACGCTGAGCAGCGCGGTCCCTTCCTGGACTATCTCCAAATCAACCAACCGATCTTGCGGCTCGAGGGTTATCCCTCGTACCCCACTGGCCGCCCTGCCCATCTCCCGAAGTTGCCCCGTCTTGAACCGAGTAGCCTTTCCCAACCGCGTCCCCACAAAGATCTCTCTCTCTTCCTCTGTGAGCTTGGCATCCACGAGGGCATCCCCTTCTTTCAGGCGCAGCGCGATGATGCCATCTGAGCGCGGATTGCTGAAGGCCTGTAGAGCGGTCTTCTTCAAAATCCCTTTCTTGGTGGCCATGATGATGAATTTTCCTGGCGTGAACTCCCAAACGGGGAGAATGGCCGTGATTCGCTCCTGTGAAGAGAGGTTGATGAGGTTGACCAAGGCCTTCCCCTTGGCTGAGGGGGCGGCCTGGGGCATCTGGTGCACCTTCAGCCAATAGACTTTCCCCCGATCGGTAAAGAAGAGGATATAGTGGTGGGTGGATGCGACGAAGATGTGTTCCACGAAATCCTGGTCCTTAACGGTGATCCCAAGTCTTCCTTTCCCCCCACGGCGTTGACTGCGATACAGGCCCGCGGGTGTTCGCTTGGCGTAACCGGAGTGCGTTATGGTGACCACCATGTCTTCTTCGAGGATGAGATCTTCGAGGCGCACCTCGCCCCCATCTTCGATGATCTGGGTCTGACGGGGATCACCGAATTCCTCTTGGATGTCCCGCAGCTCCTTGACGATAACCTCCATCAGGAGCCGTTCATCACCGAGGAGCTGCCTCAGCCGAGCGATCTCCTTGCTCAGCCTTTCGAACTCCTCGGAGATCTTCTCTCGCTCCAGACCGGTGAGGCGCTGCAGCCGCAAGTCCAAGATGGCCTGCGCCTGCGCCTCGGTGAAGTCGAAATGCTTTACCAAGCCCTCCTTGGCCTCGGCCGGCGTCTTGGATTTTTTGATCAACGCGATGATGGCATCGATGTGCTCTAGTGCCTTCAGCAGCCCCTGGAGGATGTGAGCCCGCGCCTCGGCCTCGCGCAGTTCGTAGCGGGAGCGACGGGTAACCACGATTTTGCGATGTTCGATGAAATGGCCGATAATCGCCCTTAAATTCAAGACGACGGGCCTGTTCTCTACCAAGGAAAGAAGGATGATCCCGAAGGAGACCTGCATCTGGGTGAGTTTATAGAGTTGATTGAGGATAACCTCAGCCACCTCATCCTTTCTGAGTTCCAGTACCATCCGCAACCCCTCGCGGTCGGACTCATCCCGTACCTCGGCGATCCCTTCGAGGCGCTTTTCCTGCATCAGCTGGGCGATCTTCTCCACAAGACGGGCCTTGTTCACCTGATAGGGGAGTTCCGATATAATGATTCGATCCCGTCCCCCCTTCTGTTTTTCCACCAGGGCCCGTGCCCGGAGCTGGATGACCCCCCGGCCGGTTTGATAGGCCGCCCTGATCCCCTCCTTCCCACAGATGAGGGCACCGGTGGGGAAGTCAGGCCCCGGAACGAACTCCATCAACCCCTCGATCGTTATCGCCGGATTCTCTATCTGGGCTACGATGGCGTCGCTCACCTCGATAAGGTTGTGGGGAGGGATGTTGGTGGCCATACCCACGGCGATCCCGGCGGAACCGTTGATTAACAGATTCGGGACGCGCGTGGGGAGCACCGATGGTTCGACGGTGGTTTCGTCGAAGTTTGGAACGAAATCAACAGTTTCTTTGTCGATATCGGCGAGCATCGCCTCGGCAAGCTTGGTAAGGCGCGCCTCGGTGTACCGGTAGGCGGCTGCGGAATCACCATCGATGGACCCGAAATTCCCCTGACCGTCCACGAGTAGGTAGCGCATGTTGAAGTCCTGGGCCATGCGCACCATGGTGTCGTAGACTGCGCTATCACCGTGGGGATGATATTTTTTCAGCACCTCGCCTACGACACCGGCGCTCTTGGAATACCTTTTGTTGTGGAGGAGGCCTTCCCGGAACATTGCGTACAGGATGCGCCGGTGCACGGGCTTGAGTCCATCCCGTACATCCGGGAGGGCTCGCCCGATGATGACGCTCATGGCATAATCCATATAGGATTTGCGCATCTCGTCTTCGATATTCACCGGTATAAATCCGCTTGTGGGAGTCGTCACGATATCCTCCGGAAACCAAATTGGCTTCATTATATCAGAAGGAGCGGGCGTTATCAAGGAAGAGGTTTTAGATGTCCTTTTGTCGCGAGGGGGTCAGTCAGACGCATGGGCGCCACTCCCTTGACAAGGGTAAGGGGAGCCGATAAGATGCCTCATGAGGTGAGGGAGAGTGGTCGACTATGAACGCCCCGATCTCGCTCCGTATGCCTCCCGCAGTGTTCAATCCAAAGGGAGAAGGCATCCGGAGGAGTTCAAAGACGATCGGCCAGCCTTCGAACGGGATCGGGACCGCATCATCCACTGCGCCGCATTCCGGAGGCTGGAGTATAAAACCCAGGTCTTTGTCAACCACGAGGGGGATTACTACCGGACCCGCCTTACCCACAGTCTTGAGGTGGCCCAGATCGCCCGGGGGATCGCCCGCAAGCTGAGGCTCAACGAAGAGCTCACCGAGGCCATTGCCCTGGCCCATGACCTGGGGCATACTCCTTTCGGCCATGCGGGGGAGGACGCCCTCAATACCCTCATGGCGGATTACGGGGGCTTTGAGCACAATCTGCAGAGCCTGCGGGTCGTGGAGCTCTTGGAGGAGCGATACCCCCATTTCCCCGGTCTGAACCTGACCTTTGAGACGAGGGAGGGGTTGGCCAAACACTCCTCCTATCATGACTCCCCTGCCATAGACCTCTCTGAATATGAGATGGGACTGACACCCACCCTGGAGGCCCAGATCATTAACCTGGCCGATGAGATTGCCTACAACAACCACGATATCGATGATGGCTTAGAGTCGAATTTTATCCACCGGGAGGAGCTTCTGGATGTCCCCCTCTGGAAAGAGGTCTTCGGGCGGGTGGAGAAGAAGTACCCCCTAGCCACGTTACAGGCGAAGACGTACACGGCCATCAGCTCCCTCATCGGCCTGCTGATCCAGGATGTCGTCTCCCAGACCGAGCAGAATATAGCGGAACACGGCATAGAGACAGGGGAGGATGTACGAAGCTTTGGGAAAGAACTGGTCAGCTACAGCCCTTTCATCCAAAAGGAGAGCGACCTCCTTAAGGAATTCCTTCGCACCAGGCTGTACCGCCACTGGCGTGTGGAGAGGATGAGGATCAAGGCCGAGCGGTTCATCTCGGAGCTCTTCACGGCCTACGTGGATACCCCCACCTTAGTTCCCGAGGGGTATCGTAAGCGCATGGATGAGGAGCCCGTACCGAGGATGGTGAGCGATTACATCGCCGGCATGACCGACCGTTTTGCCCTTGATGAATACAAAAAGCTCTTCGACCCCTATGAAAAAGTATAAGAATGATCGAAGGCCCCTACGAGTATGAGAAAGTATGATCATGGCGGAAGCCCCCCCCTGGTCCAAGCGATGCTCAATCCCACCTTCTATCCCCATCACTCGGGGAAGGTGGAGTTTCTCCAGACCCATATCTCGTACCTCTTCCTCACCGGGGAACTCGTCTATAAGGTCAAAAAGCCGGTGGACTTCGGGTTCTTGGATTTCACCACCCTGGAGAAAAGACACTATTATTGTCAGGAAGAGGTCAGGCTGAACAGACGTTTCTCTCCAGATGTCTATCTGGCAGTCATCCCCATCTCCCGTGTTGGCGATGCCTTCCGTCTGGGGGATGATACAGGGGTGATAGAATACGCCGTCAAGATGAGGCGCATCAACGAGGATCATATGCTCTGCCGGCTCCTGGAGGCTGGGAAGGTAAAATCCGAAGACATGGGGCGTATCGGTAGACACCTCGCCAAAGTATATGCGGCTATACCCAGCGATGAGAAGGCCCGGGCCTTCGGGGCGCTGGATGTCATCTCAACCAACGCGAAGGAAA
>CAZFIR010000071.1:0-7520 GCA_964519535.1 uncultured Thermodesulfobacteriota bacterium
ATGGTCTACCATATATTAGCGGATCTGGCCTTTATCATTCATCTCTCCTTCATTGTCTTTGTGATCATCGGTGCCTTCTTTGTGTGGCGGTGGCGCTGGGCCCTCATCCCTCATCTCGTCGCGGTCATCTGGGGGGTAGCAATTGAATTTCTCAATGCCCCATGCCCCCTGACCCCGCTGGAACAGGTGCTGCTGCACAAGGCCGGTGAAGAGGGATATCGCGGAGGATTTGTAGACCATTACATCGTGCCCCTTATCTATCCTGAGGCCCACCCCCGTTTTTTCCTCAAGGCCGGCATCGTTCTCCTGGTCGTAAACCTCGTGCTGTACGGGCTTCTGATCGTTCGTATTTGGGCCCGAAGATCAAAGAGGGGATGATACGGGGTAAACTATCGCATGCATTACATCCCCTCGACGGAACTCAGGTTGTATCCCTAAGTGTTTTCAGCGAAAGGGTTGGTTCCCGAGGTATTTAGTTTGACCGTTTTGCTGAGGGACTATAAAATGGGCCAGGAATATGCAATAAATAAGGAGGATGTTCATGGATCTAACAGGTAAAAGGGCCGTCGTGACCGGTGCCGGGCAGGGGATCGGCAAGGCAACCGCCTTGAAACTGGCCCAGCAAGGCGCCGATGTTATTGTTGATGATATCAATGCCGAGACCGCCCCCCAAACCGCGCAGGAGATTCAGGCCCTGGGGAGGAAGGGCGTGCCTGTTATCGCCGATGTGTCCAAGCGGGATGACGTCGAAAAGATGATCCAGACAGCCGTGGATGAACTGGGTGGGATCGATATCCTGGTGAACAACGCCGGCATTGCCCGCAGCAACGTCTTGGCCCGCCTCAAGGACGACCAGTGGGATGAGGTCCTCAACGTGAACCTCAAGGGGATCTTCTACTGCACCCAGGCGGCAGTCCGTTATATGATGAAGCAGCGCTCCGGCAAGATCATCAGCATCTCCTCTATCTACGGCCGCATCGGTGCCATCGGCGATGCCAATTATGCCGCCTCCAAGTCAGGCATCGTCGGCTTTACCAAGAGCGTAGCGCGGGAACTGGCGCGGTATAACATCAACGTAAACGCCATCATGCCCGGGTTGGTCGATACCGCCATCCTGAGGGGCATACCCGAAAAGTACCTCAATCCCATGATAGAAGAGATTCCGTTAAGGCGGGTAGGCGTACCCGAGGACATCGCCAATGTCGTGGCCTTTCTTGCCTCTGATGACGCCGGCTATATGACCGGGGCTATCCTGGAGGTGACGGGCGGTTGGAATATGTAGGGTATGGTTCTCTTTGGAGAAGGGGAGAAAAGTCCTTGCTTTCAGGCAAAGACATTAGTTTGATTTTCACCCTAAAAAGGGGTCAAGGAGCCAAGGCTTCAAGGGTTCCAGGGAAGTCCCTTGGGCAATTTTCGCTTGAACCCTTAACTCCTCGAACCCTTGACCCCTTAAGCTATCAACTTCAGCCGACGGTAATTGAATGCACGTATGAATGAGGCAGACTATGAGTTCCAAAAAGGATACAAAGGTTCTTTTTGTCTCTTCTGAGATCGCACCCTTTGCCAAGACGGGGGGATTGGCCGACGTATGTGAGGCCCTCCCCAAGGCGTTGGTTTCTTTGGGAGTGCAACCGACCCTCGTCCTGCCCCTTTACCGTACCGTCAAGGAGGGAGGGTGGGAACTTAAAACAGTGATAGAAGATCTTCCCGTCCAGGTAGGTGATGCTCAGATTACGGCGGATATCTATCAGAGGAGGCTGACTGACGAGATCACCGTCTTTTTCGTGCAGCACGATGAGTTCTTTGACCGCAGCTTTCTCTATGGCACTTCCAAGGGGGACTACGGTGATAATGCCCAGCGTTTTTGCTTTTTCTGCCGCGCAGTCTTTGCCCTGAGCGAGGCCCTGGATCAGCAATGGGATATCATCCACTGCCATGACTGGCAGGCGGCCTTGATACCGGTTTATTTAAAGACGACATTCTCAGATCATCCGCTCTTTTCAAAGACTAAGTCTCTTCTCACGATACATAACCTCGGATACCAGGGGATATTCCCTTCCGAGACCTTCCCGCATTTGGGGCTCCCGTCTCGTATTTTTTCCATCGAGGGGATGGAATTTTGGGGCAAGGTCAACTTCTTGAAAGGCGGGATCGTCTTTGCCGATCAGCTTACGACTGTAAGCCCCACGTACGCCAAGGAGATCCAAACATCCGAATTCGGCTACGGCCTGGAGGGGGTTCTCAAGGGCCAGGCCGCAAAGCTGACGGGTATTCTCAATGGGGTGGATTATGCGCAGTGGAACCCCGAAAACGACCCCCATCTCGCAGCCCATTATAACCCTGATAAGGTGGAGGGAAAGGTTAAATGCAAAGAAGAACTTTTAAGACGATGTGGGTTTTCCCCTGACCTGATGGAAAAACCTTTGCTCGGCATGATCTCACGTCTGGCAGGGCAAAAGGGGGTGGATATCCTCGCACCAGTGGTGAAGAGGATGATGGCAGAGGGGGCCGGTCTGGTGATCTTGGGGTCAGGGGAAGAAAAGTATGAGCGCCTCTTGGTCCGATTGGCCAAAAAATACCCAAAGCAGATGTCGGTGATTGTTGCCTTCGATGAGGCCCTGGCCCACCAGATAGAGGCGGGGTGCGACATCTTCCTCATGCCCTCGCTGTACGAGCCCTGCGGGCTGAACCAGATGTACAGCCTCAAGTACGGGACCATTCCTGTCGTGCGCAAGACAGGTGGTTTGGCAGATACGGTGGTGGAGGTGAATATTAAAAAGGGGAAGGGGACGGGGTTTCTGTTTCCCGCCTACGATCCCGATGCCTTCTGGAAGGCCATTGCAAAGGCATTGCGGTGCTTTTCGGACAAGGAACTCTGGAGGCAATTGATCCAGCAGGCCATGGCCCAGGACTTTTCCTGGTCGCGCTCGGCAGGGGAATATTTTAGGCTTTACCGGCGATTAAAGAAGGGAGAATGATACAACTAAGTTCATTCAGCACCAACGTCCCCTCCTCTGCATCCCGAAATATGACTGATGAATGTTCTAATGTTAGGGACATCCCCTCTTTGCGTGCAATCCTTCCACGTCCGCACCAATTGATGGTTATGCGCTCTTCATCACTTCAGAGTGTTTGCCACCCTGCCAGCCTGTATTCGATATCTTGACGAAATCCGAGCAACCGCACCTTTCGCAATGCAGTTTAAACACCAAAGTAAACCCATACTTGGCCTTACTCTTACACTGTGCGTTGTATTCATTTGAGGGTTCTTTGGCGTGTTCTCCAAATTCCAAAATTCTCATGATCTCATGATCGGGGCAATTCGGGCAGAAGAAATAGAAATAGTCAGTGTTATCTATTGCGCCCTCCAACCGGCCATGTCTGATTTTTTCAATACCATGATACGGTTTTCCATTATTGAACTTGAGCATTTCATTCCTCCTTCGTTTCAAGCATAACGATTGAAATCAGCAGTGGCTGTAAGCCACTGGAGTGATTTGTTAGGTTGGTTTATTTTTTTGTTTCTTGTATTTTGATAATAATATTTTCCCTACTCCAACTAACGCAATGATTATCGATAGAGCAAAAGCATGAGACAACTGCATTGATATCTCGCCTACAGTTCTTAGGTAAGGCTCGGACTGACGTGTTTGCATAAATTGTCGTATTGCTTCTATTGCTTCTTCACGACTTGCTTCGCGTTCTGCTGGTTCAAGTGCTTCGCGTGGTGGGCCTGGAGATGCATCTTTTGATTTTAACTTAATCTCCGGCCTATCCGGCTCAACCCATTCATATCTTCCTGGCCAGATGACTATTTCCATATGATACATATTGTATACTAAACCTAATTCTCGAACATATCCCTCTGCCATAAATATTGAAATAAAGAAAAGACCTATACCAATAAGCGTTATTATTATTGCACTTCTCATGGTTCCTCCTATTTTCGTAGCTTAACGCTAAAATCAGCGGCGGCTTGATTAGTTTTAGATCACTTCCTAGGTAGAGTAATGCCCTCCCGTTTTAGCGCAACCTCGACTCTTCTGATGATTTCTGGACAGAGAGCTTCTCCCCACTTCTTTCCCACAACCATTGATTCATTCATTATCTTTGGAAGGACCGCGATAGTCTTTTTCCCGATACTTGTTTGATAAAAAGCAAGTAATTCTTTGATCTCTCTGTGGGTGTAGTACCGATGATAAATCGGAACTATCTGATCCATAAGGCCACCCGGGGTATCCATTCGCTCAGAGAATAGATCCAGTAATTCCCGATTCATGATATCGAAAGCACGATCGGGGATATCGGGCCTAGCAGCTTTAAGGTTATTAAACATACCCTGACTCATGGCATTAGCAAATTGTACAGCAATTTGGGAACTTCCCGTGATCTGCAGTAGCTTCCAGATATCATCTCTTTTTGTTGGAGTCAATTCTTCGGCGTAAGTGATGCAAGAATATAGTACTAATAATAACGAAATAAAAACTTTGGCGATCGACATAGCAAACCTCCTTTATTTCATGGCGATCTAACGTTCGCCTTGAGGTCGGCTGGAGCGAGTTGGACCGCGCAACTTTGCCTAATTCCAAAATTCCCACCATTGTTTTGAAAGCTTTCTTTTGCACTCGAAACATAGATACGAAATCCTGCCATTGACATTGACCACTTGGAGAATTAAATCTTCCCCACAAGCTTCACATCTCTCACCACGTTATGGAGGGCACTCCCGATATGGATGATCATCGGCCTATAAGCATTGGTGAAACGACCAACCAGAGAGCTCGATGTCTCCTCATAATCCCTTTCTAAGATAACGCGATTGTCTTTGGCCGACTTCAGGGTGGCGTGGATGGCTACCGTGCCCTTAGCCACCCTCCCCTTACCATAATGCCCGATGAGGAATCTCAACTCCAGCCCCAAAACCAGAGAAGGGGCCCTCTCTTCCATTTCCACCGCCTTAAAGATATTGCTGACTCTCAACTCTTTTAAGAAGATTTTCCCAATCATCTTTGCAGGAGGCTCAATCCAGATATCATCATAAAACCATTGGACCTCCTCGTTGAAGACCCTCTCCTGCTGCGGCCTCGTGTCAGTGATGGCGAGGTATAATATGTGATTCGATATATACTGCGATTTGTAGTCAACAAACTGGTAATACTTGGGTTGGGAGACCAGGTTGAAGAGGGCCTTATGTTCAGGCTCCCTCGATTGGGCATGGAGACCCTCTATCAAGACCGAACAGATGACCACAGTTATTATCAGCAACCTCTTCATAGACGACCTCCTCTTGTACAAGGATTGGTTGAGGTCAAAGAGAAAGGCCTCCTCGGGTGTGTTAAAAACCCGTGGAGGCCGCTTAATGGGCACCTTGCGGAAGCCACCGCTATCCCTCCTCCAGCCAGAAGGTTAGGCTGTTGAGTGGCCCTATTATTTATGGGGCGATACCCAAACCTCTCACCTCATATTAAAGTTTGCTTTTTTAGAATAAAGACTAGAACCTCCTACTTCTTCTTAAAAAAGAAGTATATACCAAGAACAAAATAAGATCAATAGCTTTTTCCCTTAATGATTTTAATAGCTTACGAATTATCAAATTTTAGTTATGAGTCAACAAGGTGTGTGGAAGGGTAGGGGTGTGGCATAATTTTTGCCTTATTTTTGATTCGGGGGCATTGGGTCAAAAGAAGGTGTACTGTCAACGGTTTTGTGTGAAATTGTTTTCTGTCATTTTTTTAAGGAACGGCAGGTTGTTAGGCTCTTTTCCTATGGGTTTTGACCTCCTCTGAAAAGAAGGGGACGTTGGTTCTGAATGAACGTAATCCTATGATCCCTTATATTTCCTTCCTCCAGCTAAAGTGCAAGTTTACAATAGCAGTCCTCTCTTAGTTCCCCTGTTTATCCCTACCACATCTTTTGGAGAGACTTAAGTCCCTTGAGGTAATCTTCGTATTCAAGATTTGCCTCGACGCCGTGTTCTTTGAGTATAGCCATCATCTTTGCGATAGAGACCCCGGCTATTTTTGCCGCCTTCTCTATTGAAGCCTCCGACATTTTATATTTTTCTATGGCAAGCATTATCCTGTCACGATCAACTGGTTTTTTCATTTTTCCCCTATCCCTCCTACCTAAGTGTTAACCCCTCCCATATGTTTCTGTCATTGCTCGTAGTTTTTCAGTAACTTCGGGTGTAAGCTGCCCTGGTGCAAGTTGCCACTCCCAGTTGCCCTCGCCAGTGGCGGGGAGGTTCATGCGGGCCTCTTCTCCGAGACCGAGGATGTCCTGCATGGGGATGATTGCGAGGTTTGCTTTCGACTCCATGGCGAGGCGGATGAGCTCCCAGGGGATTGCCTGGGCCGATGTTTTGTGTCCCAGGTAGCGAAAGAGCCTTTTTTTGTCCGCCGGTTTTGCCTCCCTCTCAAACCACCCCCTGATTGTATTGTTGTCGTGCGTGCCGGTATAGACCACTGCGTTCTTTTCATAGGTATGAGGCAGGTAGGGGTGCATGGGGTTGTCCTCACCAAAGGCGAAGAGGAGTACCTTCATGCCGGGGAGCTCGAAGTGGTGCATGATCGCCTTTACGTCGGGTGTGATGACGCCGAGGTCCTCGGCAATGACGGGAAGTTTAGGGAAGTGCGCGCGCAAGGCGTCAAAAAAATCATAGACCGGCGCCTCGACCCACTGGCCATGAATGGCCGTTTGCTCACCTGCCGGAACCTCCCAGTAGGCGACCAGGCCGCGAAAGTGATCGATGCGCACCACGTCAAAGAGTTTCAATGTATGCCCCATCCTTTGAATCCACCAGTCATACCCCCGCTCCTTTAATGCATCCCACTGATACACAGGATTGCCCCAGAGCTGACCGGTTGCACTGAAGTAATCAGGCGGAACACCTGCGACAGCCCTTGGTTGTCGTTCGGCGTCCAACTTAAATATCTCAGGATGGGTCCACACATCCACACTGTCATAATCCACGTAAATCGGAATATCACCGACGATCTGGATGCCCTTTTCGTTGCTATACCCTTTGAGTGCGAACCACTGGCGGAAGAAGAGATATTGCAGGAACTTTTCCCGCTCGATGATATCGTGGAGGTCTTCTTTCATGGATTGCAAGGCCTCAGGTTGCCTATCGCGTACTGCAGGGGGCCATGCACTCCACGCCTGTCCGTTAAAGTGGGCCTTGAGTGCGACAAAGAGGGCGAAGTCCTCGAGCCAGAAGGAGTTTTGGTAGCAGAATCGTTCGTATTCATCATGGGCTTTTGCCTTTGTAAAACGATCATAGGCAATGGTGAAGAGGCGTTCTTTATAGGGGACGACGATGTCGTAATCGACCCGTCCCTGTGGTCCATTCGGCACGGGTTCGCAATCCGCCTTTGTGTGGAAACCGTCCTGAATCAGGAGCTCTGGGCTGATGAGGAGGGGATTGCTTGCAAAGGCGGCAATACTATGGTAGGGAGAATTGCTATAGATGCGCTCCGTAGGATTTAACGGGAGGATCTGCCAGAAGCCCTGTTTGCCCT
>CAZFIR010000072.1:0-12657 GCA_964519535.1 uncultured Thermodesulfobacteriota bacterium
TAGGGGATAATGTTATGGTGGGTGCCCAATCCGGTATCACTAAGGATGTGCCCCCCCATCAAGTCGTTCTAGGGAGTCCCCACCTGCCTTACCGTCAGTTTCTGAGGGTGGCTGCCGTATGGTCCAGGCTTCCGGAGATGAAGAAGGAGCTGGACCTCGCGCTCAAACGGGTGGAGGCGTTAGAGAAGAGGGTTGGGGCAGAGAAAGAATAGAGAGGAGGATTTGATGATCGATGTACAGGGGATTATGGATGTCTTACCCCATCGATATCCCTTTTTATTTGTCGACTGCATCACAGAGTTAGAAGAAGGCAAGCGGATAGTGGGGATCAAGAACGTCACGATCAACGAACCCTTTTTCCAGGGGCACTTCCCCGGCGAACCGGTGATGCCCGGTGTCCTGATCATCGAGGCCTTGGGGCAGACCGCTGGTGTACTGGCGTATCGGGACGTGGGGAAGGAGGCGGAGGGGAAGGGTGTCTATCTCATGTCCATCAACCGGGTGAAATTCAGGAGGCCGGTTGTCCCAGGAGATCAGCTGCGTCTTGAGCTCGATGTGGTGAAACATCGGGGTATGATTTGGGTCTTTCAGGGTAAGGCCTTTGTAGGTGATCAGCTTGCTGCGGAGGCGGAACTCATGGCCACCATCATGGACAAGGAGGTTGCTGCGAAATGATACACGAGACCGCGATAGTACATCCGACAGCGGAGGTGGCCGATGACGTGGAGATAGGACCGTACTCTATTATAGGAGAGCATGTTAGAATCGGAGCAGGCACGAGAATTGGTCCCCATGCCTGCATCGATAAGTGGACGGTGATAGGAAAGGGGTGTCAGATCTACCAGTACGCCTCTTTGGGGACCCCTCCTCAACACCTGAGATATAATGGTGAGGAGACCTATGTCATTGTAGGGAATAACAACATCATTAGGGAGTTTGTGACCATAAACCGCGGCACCCCTTTTGGCAATGGTAAGACCGTCCTGGGTGATGAAAACTACATCATGGCTTCTGCCCATGTCGCCCATGATTGTATCATAGGAAACCGCGTCGTCATGGCCAGCTACGCTGCTTTGGGCGGACATGTAGAGATAGGGGATCACGCCATCATCGGGGGAATAGTAGCCATCCATCAATTCGTCAGGATTGGTACCTACGCCTTTGTGGGAGGGGCGTCAGCCATCACGAGGGACATCCCCCCGTATGTAACTGCCTCGGGGATAAAGGTTAAATTGTATGGGATCAATGTCCTCAATCTGCAGAGAAACAACGTTTCGGAAGAGGTCATCAGGGGATTGAGAAAGGCCTACAAGATGATCTACCGATCTCACCTCTCCCTAGAAGAAGCCTTAGAGAGTTTGGAGAAAGATCCCATCTTCTCTCAATCGGAGGTGAAGCATATGGTGGACTTTATTAAGGGGACAAAGAGAGGGGTAACGAGACGATAACAGTGGGCGCGGACAAGATCAAGGTCGGTGTGGTAGGGGTTGGGTATCTGGGTAACATCCATGCGGAGAAGTACGCCCATATCCCCGAGGCGGAACTCATCGGCGTGGTGGATATCGACACGGAACGTTGTCGGGAGGTGGCTGCACACACCAACTGCCAACCCTTCTTCCACCACGGTGATCTCTTGGGGCAGGTAGAGGCGGTGAGCATCGCTGTCCCGACCCTCTTGCATCATCCAATAGCCAAAGATTTCCTTTTGGCAGGTGTTGACGTCCTGCTGGAGAAACCCATAACCGCTACGGTCCAAGAGGCCCAAGAGCTTAATGCCCTGGCAAAGGAGAAAGGTGCCATATTTCAGGTAGGCCACCTGGAGCGCTTTAACGGGGCCCTGGCGGCCATGAACGGTGTTTTGAAGAGCCCCCTGTTCATAGAATCGTACCGGCTTTCCCCTTTTTCTGGCAGGGGGACCGATGTCGATGTCATCTTAGACCTGATGATCCACGACATCGATATCATTCTCAGCATCTTAGGGCCAGACATTGAGGAGGTTGAGGCTGTGGGAGTGCCCTTTTATTCCTCTCAAATCGATGTGGCCCATGCGCGCCTCGTCTTTAAGGATGGATGTGTGGCCTACATCTCGGCCAGCAGGATTGCCCAGGAGAGATTGCGTAAGATGGTCATTCTCCAAAAAGATTCCCACTTTTCCATTGATTACATGAAGCAGAGCCTCGTAGCTACCCGAAAGGATAAGAAAGGGATAAAGGAGGGGATACAGGTGGAGGAAGTTGTGCGAGAGAATGACCCCCTCGAGGCGCAGTTGAATGCCTTTTTGCAGAGCGTCCGCGAGCGGACCCCCCCTGTCGTCTCTGGTGAGGATGGTCAGCGGGCCTTAGAAGTTGCGCTCCAGATCGTTGATGTCATCGATAAAGCCATGAAGGGAAGGAGGTGATGGACTCCGGGAAAAAGGTATTGATTGTGGCTGGAGAGTCCTCGGGGGATCTCTATGGGGCGCAATTGGTGGAAGCAATGGCATCGCTATCACCGGAGGTTAAATTTTATGGCATCGGGGGGAAGGAGATGGAGAGGAGAGGGGTCAATCTCCTCTTTTCCTCTTCTGAGCTTGCTGTGGTCGGGATCACTGAAGTTGTGGAAAAGATGGGGCATATCTGGAGGGCCTGGAGGGAGATGAGGCGCTTTATTGTGGACCATACACCCCATCTGGCTGTCCTAATCGATTACCCCGGATTCAATCTGCGATTAGCAAGGGTCCTCAAGGATAACGCAGTGCCCGTCCTTTATTACGTGAGCCCACAGGTGTGGGCGTGGCGCCCCGGTCGCATCAAGAAGATCGCGGAGCGGGTGGCCAAGATGGCGGTCATCTTGCCCTTCGAGGCATCGCTTTATCAAAAGGCAGGGGTGGACGTGGAGTTCGTCGGTCATCCACTCCTCGATATCCTCGACGCAGGCCTTTCTCGGAAGGAGGCGCGCAGGAGATTGGGAGTGTCTCCTGAGAGTCTCCTTATCGGCCTCTTGCCCGGTAGCAGGGATCGGGAGATAAAGAGTCTCTTACCGCCCCTTGTGGGCGCTGCTGAAATCATCAACAGAGATTTCCCTTCCTGCCGATTCATCCTTCCCCTGGCCTCCACCATCAAGAGGGATTTAGTTCAGGCGTGTATAGCGGGAAGCGAGGTTCCCCTGGAGGTGGTCGAGGGGCGGACCTTTGAGGTGATGAAGGCTGCAGATCTCTTGCTGGTGGTATCGGGTACCGCCACCCTGGAAGGGGCCATTGCCGGAGTTCCCATGGTTATTATCTATCGATTAAGCCCCTTCTCCTATCTGATCGGCAGGATATTGGTAAAGGTACAGTACATCGGCCTGGCAAATATCGTTGTTGGGAAGAAGGTCGTGCCGGAACTCATACAGGGGGAAGTAACACCGCAGCGTATCGCTCACGAGGCAGCAAAGATCCTGCGGGACCCAGCCAAGAAGAAAAAGATCGAAAATGAGTTTGAGCTCATTCAGGATAAACTGGGTGGCATGGGGGCCTCTCAGCGGGTGGCCCGGATAGCCCTGCAGATGATGGGAGCGCAATGAACGGTAAGGATATCTATCTTCGTGTGTTGAAGTTCGTCCAGCCCTATTGGCCCAGGCTTTTGGTGGCCATGGTCTTCATGGTAGCGGTATCGGCTATCACCGCTGTCTTTGCGCTGCTCACCAAAAATGTGCTGGATGATATCTTCATCAATAAAGACCGCTTCATGTTGACGTTCCTCCCCCTCGCGATTATGGGCCTGGGTGTTGTCCAAGGGGTATTTAACTTTTGGCAGGGGTATCTGATGAACTATGTGGGGCAGCGGGTCGTTGCCAATATGAGGGAAAAACTTTACAGCCACCTGCAGACCCTCTCCCTCTCCTTTTTTGACAAGACCCCGACGGGTGTGTTGATGGCCCGCATCACCAACGACGTGAACTCCATTCAAGGTGCCGTTTCCAATGCGGTGACGGGGATGATCAAGGATCTTTTTACGTTCATTGGATTAATGGGGGTCATCTTCTACCGGGATTGGCTGCTGGCCCTTGTGGCCATTCTGGTCTTCCCCTTGGCGGTCTATCCTTTTGTCAGGTTCGGGAGGAAGCTGCGCAAGCTCAGCAGAAGGACGTTGGAGTCTATGGCCCATATCAGCACCTTCCTCCAAGAGACCATCTTCGGCCACCGGATCGTCAAGGCCTTCAACATGGAGGATTACGAGAACAGGCGTTTTAACGATGCCAACGAGCGATACTTCAAGTATCTTATGAAGCGGGTAACGATACGGGCCCTTTCCACCCCGGTGATGGAGTGGTTGGCCTATCTCGGGATAGGGTCCTTTATTTGGGTCGGGGGATACAGCGTTATTTCGGGGAGGATGTCGGTCGGGGATTTTTTCTCCTTTATGACTGCGGTGGCCCTCCTCTATGATCCCATGAGAGGGTTGAACAAGGTCAATATGGTTGTCCAGGAGGGGGTCGCCGCTGCTCAGCGGGTTTTTGCTATCTTAGATCTTGAGCCGGAGGTGGCCGATGCCCCTGACGCCCAAGTTCTCCCGCCCTTTGCTCAGGAGATCGAGTATCAAAATGTCTCTTTTCGATATGACGATGAGATGGTTCTCAAGCAGATACGATTTAAGGTGAAGCCCGGGGAGAAGGTGGCCCTGGTTGGCTCCAGCGGAGCGGGGAAGACTACCGTGGTAAACCTCCTGCCCAGATTTTATGACGTGACCAAGGGGAAGATCCTGATCGATGGGATGGACATCCGTCGTGCCGCCCTGAAGTCCCTGCGCGATCAGATCGGTGTGGTAAGTCAGCAGACCCTTTTGTTCAACGACACCGTGCGGAACAACATCGCCTACGGCAGACCAGACATCCCTGTAGAAGAGGTGATCAAGACGGCCAAAATGGCTGATGCCCACGATTTCATCGTCAAACTTCCCCAGAGATATGATACCATAATCGGTGAGCAAGGGGTCAGGCTCTCTGGAGGACAGCGGCAGAGGATCTCTATTGCCCGGGCCTTGTTGAAGAACGCCCCCATCCTGATCCTCGACGAGGCTACTTCTTCTCTCGATACGGAGTCGGAGCGTGAGGTGCAGGCGGCCTTGGGCAGACTGATGGAGAAGAGGACGGTCTTGGTCATTGCCCACCGCCTCTCAACGGTGAGAAATGTAGACCGGATCTTGGTCCTATCTGAGGGGCGGATTGTGGAAGAGGGGGTCCACAAGGAACTCATGGCCATTGGTGGCGAGTACAAAAAGCTCTACGAACTTCAGTTCCAAGATGAGGATCGGCCATTACAGGAGGTGGCGTAACGGGAAATGCGGAGGTTTAGGCATCGAGTGATGTTACGACTGGGGCCCGGCGCGGCCTTTTTTCTTATCAAGTGCCTTCAGTGGACCATGAGCATTGAAGAGCTGAACGGGGAGCGTATCAAGGGGTTTTGGGAACGAGGGGAAAATGCTATCGGGGCCTTTTGGCATGGAAGGCTTTTGATGACGCCCTTGGTATATGGAGGGCGGGGGTTAAAGATACTCACCAGCCGCCACCGCGATGGAGAACTTATCACCAGAACGGTCCATCGCTTTGGTCTGGGGACGGTTCGGGGTTCCAGCACGAGAGGGGGTATTGCAGGGATCAAGGGGCTCGTCCGGGCCTTGCAGGAGGGCTATGATGTGGCTATTGCCCCTGATGGCCCGAGAGGGCCGCGTTGTAAGGTTCAGCCGGGAGTGATCCAATTGGCGAAGCTCAGTGGGCGCCCCATTTTCCCTTTTACATTCAGCGCCACCCCCCGTAAGGTGTTGCATACATGGGATCGCTTTATCCTCCCTCTTCCATTTTCACGCGGCGTCTTTGTCTGGGGTGATCCCATTGTGGTCGATCCTGCAGCAGGAACGAGTGAGATGGAGCAAAAGGCCTTGCTCTTGGAGAGAAGGTTGCACGAGCTCACCGAGCTAGCTGATCGATACTTTGAGAAGGGGTGATGATCTCCCCGTGGGACGGTAACAGTGATCGCTTTGGGCTATTTCTTCTATAATGTTATCTTCATGATCCTATCCTTATGTGCCATTCCTGTTTTCCTGCTCAAGATCTTGCTCTCAAAGGGGTCTCTTCATAAAGAACGCTGGGGTTTTTATGCGCCGCGTGTACTCCAGAAACTGGGGAAAAGACGTTCTCTTTGGTTTCACGCCGCTTCGGTGGGAGAGGTGAAAGTTGCCCTCTCGCTTTTGGCGGAGTTGCGGAAGATGTATCCCCACCATGGTTTTGTGGTCTCCACGACCACCCCCCAGGGGAGAGCCATTGCTTCCCAAGCTCATGGTGTCGACGCAGCCATCTTGGCACCGTTAGATCTGCCGTGGATAGTGAGAAGGGCCGTGCAACGCATCAAGCCCCGTATCCTTTTGGTGGCGGAAACGGAGCTATGGCCGAATCTCCTGAAAGAGGCAAAGCGAAAGGGAATACCCATCATCCTCTTCAACGGAAGGCTCTCGCGGCGATCCTACCGGTTTTATCGTCCTCTGCGGTTTTTCTTCAGGGGTGTGCTGAAGCATTTTGACGCCTTGTGTCTTAAGTCTAACAGGGACAGAGAACGCATGGTCAGTCTCGGGGCGGCCTCTCGGTCCATTCACGTTACCGGAGACATTAAGTTCCACCAGATGGTCGTTTCAACCGAGGCAGAAGGTGAGCGGTTGAGGCAGGAGTTGAGGCTATCCAGGGGGCACGCTGTCCTGATCGCTGGCAGCACGCATGAGGGGGAGGAGGGGATAATCGTCAATATTTTTAGGGAGTTAAAGGACGAGTTTCCTCAGCTTGTCCTGATCCTTGCACCCAGACACCTGCAGAGAATCCCTCGCGTGGAAGGGCTTCTAGGATCACTGGGGGTTCGATGGGTGAGGCGGACACAGATACGTGCGAAACGCCGACCAGAAGAGGTCATTTTGCTGGACACCGTCGGTGAGCTTGCGGCCCTCTATGGCCTGGGTGCGGCGATATTTGTAGGGGGCAGTTTCACCCGCGTAGGAGGTCATAACATCTTGGAGGTTTTGGTTCACGGTAAGGGGGTGCTCTTTGGGCCGTATATGGAAAACTTTAGTGAGATCGCCCAGTTCGTAGTGGCGCGGGGAGCGGGTATACAAGTCAAAACACCTGATGAGCTCAAGGAGGCCGTGCGGAGGCTTATCGCCGACCCCTCACTCTTCAAGGGTATGGGTGAGAAGGGTCTTGCCTTGCTGCAAGAACATCAGGGGGCCTTGGAGAGGACGTTGCATATAGTAAAGGGATTTTTACAAGAATGAAGAGGGATGTGCTCAAGAGTAGTTGGGAGAAGTATCTCTATAAGGAGCATGGAGGATGGTGGAGAGAAGTTTTCCTCCTACCCCTTGTTATCATATCCTGGGTATACGGGGCGGGTGTTTGGATCAGGGCGACACTGTATCAATGGGGGGTCTTCAAAAGACGGCAACTCCCCTGTCGTGTCCTCAGCGTGGGCAACATAACCGTTGGGGGGACAGGGAAAACTCCTCTCGTGGCCGCTCTGGCTCGGGCGTTGGTGAAGAGAGGGATGCATGTGGGAATATTGAGCAGGGGATATAGAGGGTTGAAGGAGAAACAAGGAGGGGTACTCTCGGATGGCAAAAAGATATACTTGACCCCTGCTGAAGCAGGGGATGAACCTTTTATGTTGGCATCGAAGTTATCAGGGGTCCCCGTGTTGGTTGGCAAAAAAAGATACGAGATGGGGTCCCATGCCCACGAGCGGTTTGGCATCGATGTCCTGATACTCGATGACGGTTTCCAACATCTCAGAATCAAGCGTGATGTGGATATTGTGCTTATCGATTCCCGACGCGGGTTCGGCAATGGCCGGCTTTTCCCCAGGGGTCCCCTCAGAGAGCCGTTGCGATACCTTCGCCGCGCCTCTCTATTCGTCCTCACCAAGGTTGATCCCTCTCAATCTTTCAATGAAATAGAGGACGTGCTTCGCTTTCATGTCCCGTCAGTTCCTTGTTATCACAGCAGGTATAGACCACGTGCCCTTGTAGAGTGTGCGTCGGGGAAGGTATTGCCGCCCACATTGATTCGAGGGAAAAAGCTTTTTGCCTTCTCAGGTATCGCTGATCCGGGTTATTTTGTTTATTTATTGGAGGGATTAGGCGCAGATGTGGTGAGAGAAGTACATTTCCCCGATCACCACCATTATACGCCCGAGGACATGCGCATGATAGGTGAATACAGAGATACGGTGGACTTATTTGTTACGACCGAGAAGGATTATGTGAAGTTGCAGGAAATAGCTGAAGACGATCTCCCCCTCTTTGTCCTCGCCATTGAGCAGGAGATCTTGGAAGAAGCATTTTATCAGTCTGTGTACACCTTTCTCTCCCCCTAAAATTTTTACCCTTCATATTTAACAATATAGTTGAAGAATCCGGCCCAATATCGTACACTGCAACGTGGTGGTGTGAGGAATGCACGGGCCTTATATCTTGATTATAGATGAAGGGGGCGAGCTCCTCTATGCCGACGAAGCGGTACAGGATGCCTTTGCCTCCAAATCACCCGGACACTATCGATTTGAAAAAACTCCTTTGGAGGGCAAGGGGGGAGCACTTACCTATCTCGTCAAGATCTACCCGCCGGAAGACGAGCTCATCAAATTTTTCTCCATCTTTATACATGAGTTTAAAAATCCTTTGGGAGCTATCAGGGCCTTGGCGCAATCCCTGGAGGCGAAATTTAGATCAAACGCCGACGATAAGGCTAAAATTAAGGCCTATACAGGAAGAATCATCACTGAGATTGACCGCCTCAATGCGCTTTTGGCTTCAGTCAAATACATCTCACGACCTGCGATACGGTATATGGTCAACTTTAATCTTTCGGAAGTGGCGCAGGAAGTTGTGGACCTTTATCGTGAGGAACTCCGTCAAAAGGGGATTACGATACAGTTGACGTTAGCGAAAAAGGATATAATATTCAGGGGAAATCCCGATAGCTTTCATCAGATGCTTTCTAATCTTATTAAAAACGCTCAGGAGGCTTTGGCTGAACAAAAGGCAGGAGAAATACAAGTTGGCTTGGGTTTGCGTAATAACGCAGTCGAGATAGAGGTTATAGATAACGGCAAGGGTATCCCTGCAGAAGTTCTCGAATCCCTCGGCAAGAAGCCCTTTATTACCACAAAGCCCTATGGAATGGGATTGGGCCTGTTTGTAGTAGGGGCCCTCACGAAAGGGTGTAATGGTTCTTTAAAATTCTCGCGAGGGCCAGGTGAATGTGGTACAAAAGTCAAAATATCCCTCCCGCTTTTAAAGCTGGACGAGGTATAGATGTATGGATGTGTTGTTGATAGAAGACGATGAATCTTTTGCCTTTTCCGTCGATGAATACCTCGCGGATAAAGGTTACAACCTGACCATCGTGCGTGAAGGGCGGCAAGGGGTAACTGAAGCGGCGAAGGGTTATGGATGTATCCTTTTAGACTTGGGGCTTCCCGATGTTGATGGTATGCAACTGATACCGAAATTACAAGATATGGCGACTCACCCTCCCATTATTGTGTTGACCGGCCGGGATGACGCCCCCACGGCTGTAGAGGCCATGAAGTTAGGGGCCTATGACTATATCACTAAACCTGTGGACCTCGAAGAGGTTTTTTTCACCTTAAGACGGGTCGGTGAAATGGTTTCTCTCCAGGATAAAATTTCTTATTTGGAAGCTCAAGAGGAATTTGTCCTTATCGGCCAATCACGGAGCATAGGTGATATTAGAAGTTTAATAGATAGGGTCGCGCCCCACAACACGCCTGTACTCATCGTGGGAGAGACGGGTGTAGGAAAAGAGGTGGTGGCTCGATTGATTCATAAGGCTTCGGGTCGAAAAGGTAACTTCGTGGATATAAACTGCAGCGCTATTCCCCGAGATCTGTTCGAAGGAGAATTATTTGGTTTTAAGGCTGGGTCATTTACGGGGGCTATAAAGAGTAAAAAGGGACTGGCCCAATGGGCAGATGGAGGCACTTTATTTTTCGATGAGATTGGTGACCTTCCATTAGAACTGCAGCCGAAACTGCTCCGGGTTTTAGAAAGGGGAGAGGTTCGAGCCCTCGGAGATGGTAACAATATTTCAGTAGATGTGAGGATCGTTGCAGCAACCAATAGTGATCCTGAGGTTATGCTGACAGAAGGAAGGTTGCGACAAGACCTTTATTTTCGTCTTTCTACCTTTCTCATAGTCATCCCACCCTTGCGTGAGAGGGGAAATGACATAATGATTTTAGCTGAGTACTTTCTCCGTGCGTTTACCCGAAGAATGCGGAGACATAGTGAAGGGTTTTCGCAAGAAGTGCACGATGTCTTCCTCCACTATCCCTGGCCGGGAAATGTGCGAGAGCTTAGAAACGTGATAGAACGGGGGGTTATTATGTGTGATGGGTCGGTGATTAAGAAGCAACACCTCCCCTTGGAACTTTTCCGCGTACCGGAGGAGATTCGCCCCTTGGACTCGATAGAAAAGGAACATATCAGCACTGCCTTAAGACGTTTTCAAGGGAACATCACCCGAACTGCAAAGGCCCTTCAGGTCCCTCGCAGTACTTTGCGTGATAAGCTTAAAGATCTGGGCATTCATTATAATAAACCGTAACCCAGATATCCGTTAGGTCCGCATTTCATTTAAAAAATAAAGGCCTACTTCTCTCCTCAGGTGGCGATATCCGCCACATGACTCCTTCTTGAATTGTTTCCCTTTATAAAAAACTAAGTAATATTAAATAGTTATCATGATTCAGGTATTGGCATATTCTTTGCTCTCCTGAAAGGGAAAGAAGGTGAAACATGTTGACGCAGAAGCCCAAGATTCTTGTGGTTGATGACGAAGAGTCGATGGTCTTTAGCATAGAGGACTATCTTAGTTCCTATGCCGAGTGTCTGGGAGCCACCAGCTATGCAGAGGCCATCTCCATATTGGAGCAGGAAAGGGACATCTCGTTGGTTATCTCCGATATCCGCATGCCGGAGAACGATGGGTTCGATCTCTTGATGTGGCTTCGTACGTATCGTCCAAAAGTGAAAGTAATTATGATCACGGCCTACGGTTCTCCTTCGGTGAGGTCGTTGGCAAAGCAAAGGGGGGCTGTAATGTATCTTGAAAAACCCCTTGACCTCGAGCAACTCTTACACGTGGTAAGACAGATTGAGGAGCGCAAGGGTTTCTCCATTGAATTAAAGGATATGGAACTCGTTGATGTGCTTCAATTTCTCATCTTTGCCAACAAGCAAGCGAAAGTGCAGGTATTCAATCCCCGGGGGGAGCAGGGAGAATTCGGCCTCGATGGAGAGGAAATATTATGGATACGAAGCGGATCGAAAAGGGGCGAGGATGCGTTTTATGAGATTATGAGTTGGGAAGGTGGCAGTTTTGAGGTTCAGCCTTTAAGCGTGGGAGGGAACCCCCCTGATGAGGAGAAACTGACCGTACCCCTTTCTTTCCTGCTGTTTGAGGAGGCGAAACGGAGAGACGAAGCAGCTGTCTCGACATGGGAGGAGGACGAAGGAGAGGAAGAACAAGTCCCTCCGGAGTTGGAGAACGCTGCTGGCATAGATCTCGCTAAAGAATTGGCTGCATGGCAGACGGGGGTAGCTGGGTTTGTGGCCGCAGTCCTCACTCACATGGATGGGACCTATATTGCGGGGACGTCAAATTTGCCCGGTAAAGACCTCTCAGAACCTGCCGCCTATTGTGCAAAGGCAGTAAAGGCTATTGTGGAGACGTTAAATACTACCAAGACGGGGCACTATCGGGAGGTGTTGATCACTACCGATACCCATTATGTTATTTGGCAAAAACTCACCGATGAGATCTTTTTGTCTCTTACGGTGACCATAAACCAGGGGAATTTGGGCATGGCTCGTCTGCAGATGGATCAATTGGGCAGAAGAGTTATTGAAGAGTTACGCTAGGAGCGCAAGGCTTTGATGATACAGGAGCATATAGAGAACTGTTCGTTAAGGAAGCGTGATTCATTATGAATCAGCATACGCAAAAGGGGCGATAAGTGCAATGGCGATCAAAGGAAGTCTGGAGGATATAAGTCTGAGCAGTATCATAACGCTCTGTTGCTATGAAAAAAAACAGAGCTGTCTGCGCATCACGCACAACGGGAGAGAGGCTTCCCTCTTCTTTAAGGATGGTGAGATTGTACACATAGCACTCGACTCTCAAGAAGGTGCGGAGCTGATCGATGAGCTTTTGACGTGGGAAGAGGGTGCCTTTGAGATAGAGCAAGAGGTGACCTCTCCCAAACTGACCGTAGCCACTAACTGGAGTGGTCTGCTCCTGGCAGGTATGCGCCGCATTGACGGGGGCACAGGTCAACGGGCCGACAGTAAAGATGAAAATCGGGTGGTACAACCGATCCGGGTTCTCTCCAGTGAGTTTTTTGAACAAATAGGTGATCTGCTATGCGATCTGCTCGGTGCGGTGGAGGGGCGCTGTGCCGTGATAACCGATCGTGGCGGTCGCTTAATCCATTGGCAAGGGAGGATTGACAGAGATCAGGCCATCGCCCTGGCGGCCCTGATATCCGGTAGCTTCTCAGCAACTGCTGAAATTGCCGAGGCCCTGCACAGCGAAGGGGAAACGTGTCATTTCACGCAGAGCTTGCAGGAAGGCGAAGAC
>CAZFIR010000073.1:0-10227 GCA_964519535.1 uncultured Thermodesulfobacteriota bacterium
GTGGGATGTAATTGAGGGACAATCTCTTGGTGTTTCAAATGTTGGGAGATTTAACCTGATTATAGCAGTTCCTCCACTCCCGCTCAGTGGAGGGTCTTACGTTATTGACTTTGCTGTTAGAGTCAGAGATTCGTTTGTAACTCTTGCAAAATTCAAGGGCATCGCTCAGCTTGTTATTGAAGCACAACAACGCGAACGTGGGATGCTCTCTGTGCCCCTTAGATGGTCAGTAACAGAGGAACAGCATAATTGAGAGAGAAGGCGTACATTTGTAAAACGAAAATTGTAAGCTCCATTTGTCGATATATTCATTATATTATGGCACATATTCGTCATCTAGTTTTACTTCCCATACAGCCAATACGTGTTCATCTTGAAAGAAAAGTGGGTAAATACCGTGTGCACCAGGAGATCCAACGACTTGCTACAAATCAGCGAACCCTCGACCTAGGTTGTGGGCAATCACCATTGTCGAATGCCTTTTCTAATCGAGTTGGTGTAGATATAATGCCAGCAGCAGGTGTGCATGTTATCGCCGATGCTCATCGTCTTCCGTTTGCGTCTGGCAGCTTTGAGCAAATTATATGTTCAGAAGTACTTGAACATCTCGCTGATGCGAGACTGGCAGTTCAGGAGATGGCGCGTGTTTTAGGCGATGGCGGACGGGTGATCTTGACGGCGCCATTCGTCTATCCGATCCATGAAGCACCTAATGATTACCAACGCTTTACCGAGTACGGTCTACGCCGATTATTCTATTCTTGTTTCGAAATCCAAGAAATTAAGGAACTGTACACGGAAGAGCAAACATTGGCCATTTTGCTGCAGCGAATTGCCTGGCAGCGTCGGGATTACCCAGCGTGGCACTATCTCTATCTGCTATTGGCCCATTTGATATTTCGATTCTACCCTACGACGAATGCCCCACGCTATCAGGATATTTCCCGCCGAATTGCTGGCCCATTTTTGACAGCAGGGTATCTGTTAGTGGCTCATAAAAGAAAAATGGATGGATGAAACCAAGACCAAGTTGAGTCGAAACAAGTATAAGCTTCCCTATCACTGGATTCGGGATCCTTTTCACAGGGATAGCCTGCTGTATTTTGGATATGTTCAAGTTGTACTTAACGAACTCCCAGCGCCACTGTCTACTGTCTTGGATGCTGGCTGTGGAGATGGGCGCATTTCGGCAGAGTTGGTTTGTCGAGGGTATGCTGTAACAGGTATTGACTACTTGGAGCTTTCAATTCTCTATGCCAAGGCCCTGGTGCCAAAGGGCGCGTTTATTGTCGCAGACCTGCGGAAGGATCTGGTTGCGAACTACGGGCTGGACAAAGGACAGTTCGACGCTGTGGTGATGGTAGAAGTCTACGAACATATCCCACCTGAAGATTGTCCGGCTGTGCTGGCCAATGTGTATGACGTTTTGCAACCGGGAGGCATCTTGATTATCAGTGTACCGTCCAGACTGTTGCCACCAAGCAAGCTACATTATCGTCACTTTGATCGGGGTGAATTTGAGCAGGAACTCGAAGCGGCCGGCTTCCAGATCCGGAAGATGATCCACCAACATCGCAGGGACCGTTTGACCGGCTGGCTCTTGAGTGACCAGGTTGAGAGATTTCTAAACAATCAATGGCTTCAGCCTGTCTTTCTAAAACGATTGCGTCGCCGTTTTTACATGAAATATGCAAATACCATCAATGATGAGCTGCATTGCGGTCGTTTCATTGCTGTCGCAAAACGGTAGGTTTTGGTGAGAGGTATTAATGCGCATTGTAGTAGCCAGTGCCTTTGAAGCTTCTTCCCAATGGGCTCACGCCATCAACACCGTGAAGATGGCCCAAGGCTTTGCCCGGTTAGGACACCAGGTGACGCTGATCTGTCGCCAGTCGCCCACAGGCAAAACACCGCCGGAGAAACTGGCGCAGATGTACGGGTTGAGAGAGCCATTACGCTGGGTCCAACTGCCCCGGCAGGTAGTACGTTACACTGTTGATGAGCATTGGCGATTTGCGTTGCTGAGTCTCCCTATAACCCTTTTAATGCGGCCAGATCTCATTTTTGCGCGAAACTATATCTTCCCCTGGTTGAGTAGCAAATGCAGAATTCCAACCGTAGCCGAGAGTCACGCCCACCCAGACAATAACACGGCTCCATTCTTGCGTTTGGTAGATGCAACGCATCATCAGGCCTTTCGACTTTGGATTACGATTTCTGATTATTTGGCAGCTTACTATCGTTCCATCGGAGTTCCGGAAGAAAAGCTGGTCGTATTGCCAACAGGAGTAGATTTTCGAGTATTTAGACGTCCAACTAAAATGCCGAAAAATCCTTATACCCTGGGAGCGCCAGTTGCTACGTATATTGGCCACCTCTATGACTATAAAGGTATACCTACGATTATGGAAGCTGCGTCATTACTGCCTGATGTACAATTTCATCTGATCGGAGGATGGACTGAGGATATTGAGCGACAACAAATGCTTATTCAGAAGAAAGGCTTGCGTAACGTAACGTTACATGGCTCAACGCCGCAGAATAACATACCTCCCTTACTCTGGCATGCTGATGTTTTATTGCTGCCGCCGTCTGCAAAGCACCCCAGTTCTCAATGGACAAGTCCGGTCAAGCTAGGCGAATATTTAGCTTCCGGTACTCCAACGATTGCAACCTCAATTCCTGCATTGCGACAATGGCTAACTGATGAAGAGGTTGAATTTGTCCCTCCAGATAATTCAGTATCCTTAGCACAAGGAATACAAAGGATATTAGGTGATGGTAAACGTACCCGTTTACTTAGTAAAACTGCGCCTCGAAAAGCGCGGCAGTGGTCTTATGAGAAGAGAGCAAAAAAAATTTTGGAAATGGCAAAATTATATTAGGTTTTTTGCATAATCGAAGTCTTATAATAAAAATATAGCTATATGATGATTGCAACTACGCTATTCTATGATGAGTAATCAGAAATGTATCAGACTGGTTCTCTTTTTGACCCGCGGGGTCTCCCTGCAAACCTGGGATAAAATAGGCATGTTTGAACGAGAGGTGGCAATTTATCGGCGTCTTCAGGAACACGGTGTGCAGGTCACCTTTGTTACTTACGGTGATGCTAGTGACCTGAAATACGCTGATCGTATTCCCAGTATTCGCATACTCTGCAACCGTTGGGGACTGTCACCGCAACGTTACGAGAGATGGCTTCCGGTCTTGCACGGCTGGTATCTGCTGCGTGCTGATATTTACAAAACCAATCAGACCAGCGGTGCAGACGTGGCGCTCCGCGCTGCACGAATATACCACAAGCCACTGATTGCCCGCTGTGGGTATATGTGGTCATACTTTGTTTCACGTGAGCAGGGAGATGATTCGGAGGCGGCACGGCTTGCTCGGAAGCAAGAGAAACAAGTTTTCACTGCCGCCGATAGAGTAGTTGTTACTACTGAGCGGATGCAGAACTACGTTGTGGATCAATACAACCTTAAAAATAGTAAGATGAAGGTTATTCCGAATTATGTGCTCACTGATTTTTTTCGACCCAATAAAAATGGTACTTACAAATCAGGCCGTATTTTTTTTGTCGGTCGTCTGGATGATCAAAAGAACCTTTTTGCTTTACTTGAAGCTATCCAAGGGCTCAATGTCGAATTGGATATTATTGGAGATGGATCACAACGGAAAGCTCTTGAAAAATCGGCACGTGAAAATAAAGTTAATGTCCACTTCCTAGGTAACCGACCACACACAGAACTACCGCAGTATTTTAACAAGGCAGAAATCTTTGTTCTACCCTCGTTGTATGAAGGCCATCCCAAGACCCTGCTGGAGGCAATGAGCTGTGGTTTGCCCGTTATCGGCACAGATGTGTCCGGCATCCGAGAACTAATTAGCCATCGGAAAACAGGCTATCTGTGTGGGACATCACCGCATCAGATACGAGGTGCCATTCAAAACGTACTTGCAAATAAGATACTGCGAACAACAATGGGTAAAAACGCCCGCCAGTTTGTGGTTGAAAACTTTTCACTAGAACGCGTCTTGAAAATGGAACTGTCATTACTCGAAGAGTTGACATATTGGAAGGAGACCTAGGAATGCTTGCTTTTTTGAGAAGCAGAGTCTCCAAATTGTTACTGACAGTTATGAATCGGCTTTCGACCACCCAATTCGAGGATATTGTTGGAAAAGCCATTGACCGTCGGGCTAATACTTTGCCGCCAGATCAAGCATTACGTTTCCTTTTTCGCTTGGATAGTCAATTGTATGCTTTGGAAGGAACCAAGGCTACAGAATACGGAGATGGCGTTCATACAAAGCATCGGCATACCCGTTATCACGAATTTTTTGTTGCCAGAGTGCGCCCTGGCGAGCGGGTATTGGATGTCGGTTGTGGGAATGGGACCGTTGCTTACGACCTTGTCAAAAAGACCGGAGCAGAAGTTGTGGGGATAGACTGCTCAACAGAGAATATCACCCAAGCGCAGAACCGTTATCAACATCAAAAGCTGCAATTCATGGTTGGCGATGTCCTTAAGGACCTTCCCAATGAGCACTTTGATGTGATAATTTTATCCAATGTACTTGAGCATTTGGAGGCTCGCCTTCCTTTTCTACGGCGGGTTCAAGATAAGGTAAATCCATCCCGGGTACTCATTCGGGTGCCTCTCTACGATCGTGACTGGAGAGTACCGCTTAAACAGGAACTGGGTGTAGAGTGGCGATTAGACTCTACTCACGAGATTGAATATACTTTAGAGTCTTTTGCTCAAGAAATGAACGAAGCTAGATTAAAGATCATCCATCAAGAGGTTCGTTGGGGAGAAATTTGGGCAGAAGCGGTGCCAAATGTTTAAGCCAAAGGTTAGTGTCGTAATGTCTGTTTACAATGCCGAGCGCTACTTGCGTAAGGCAATTGAGAGCATGCTGAATCAAACTTTTCGGGATTTTGAGTTTTTGATTATCAACGACGGATCCACTGACAGTTCAGTGGAAATATTAAAAAGTTATAGAGATCCCAGAATAAAAATAATAAATAATAAGAAAAATATTGGGTTGGCAAAATCATTGAATAAAGGTTTGCAAGTAGCCCGCGGGGAATATATTGCACGGCATGATAGTGATGACATTTCTTTGCCCAAACGATTCGAAAAACAAGTAGAATTTTTGGATAGTAACTCTCAAACGGCACTCGTCGGTAGCTGGGCGGAAGTTATTGATGAATTTGAAGAACCTAAGGAAGTATGGCATAGTTTATCGCAACCTCACCTGCTCAGATGGAAATTACTTTTTAAAAATCAATTTGCCCATTGCGCAGCCATGTTTAGAAAAAGTGCTGTTATGCAGATGGGGGGCTATAGCGAGGAACTGAGCAGCGCACAGGACTATGACCTATGGTCAAGGATAAGTTTTTCTTGGGAAGTAGCAAATATTCCTGAAGTACTTGTCAAATGGAGAAAATGGGGAAAAAATATATCCACAATACGGCGGCATAAACAGCTTGAGATCGCCAGACAGATATCAAGAAGAAATTTGGAATATATATTTGAAGAAGCTATAGATGATCTTGCTTTTGAAAGTTGTAGGCTGTTTTATTACTTATCAAATGAGACATTGGTATTTGAACATCTAAGGATCCTTACTTTTTATTTGGAAAAATTAATATATAAATTTCTGGAAAAATATGATTATTCTAATAGAAAAATTATATGCGATTTAAAAAAAGAAGTGTCATCACAATTACTTCTTTTATTGGAAGATAATGTGTATGAGATCGGATATAAAACTATTTTCCCGCTTCTATGGTTAACAAAGTTAGACCCTCATGTACCCAAAAAACAAGCGTTACGAATACTGGTTAAATCGTTACTCGGGAGAAAAATATTCGGTGCGTTAGCAAACTAATGTAATTGCAAAAGTTTAAATAATATCTCGATATGAAACACAAAAATACCTTAATTATAGGCTATGACTTTAGTTTGCGTAGCAAAATCCCCTGGGGCAAATTAGCAGGCAACTTTAACAACATTATTTTGCGATCGACTGGTTTTGATGTTGAGGGCAACCTATCTTTCCCTAAAAACTCCCAGCTTAAGATAGTGAATAAAGTTAAGTTTATTTTTGAACTCATTCGGTCACGGAAAAAGAAGTATGACCGGATAGTCCTCTTAGAACCCTATCCACATTTAAAGGCTTATGCACTGTTAGTTCGTGCTCACGAAAAGATATATTTCAACAATAATTTTGAACTTACTAAGTTTAATCTTAAAGAGGTAATAGTAGAAGAACTAAAGATATTGTTCAAAAATATTTCAGATCACATTGCGTTATTAAGATACGGGATAAAGATAAGCGGTATTTCTGGCACTGAGAATGATTACAGCGTTATAGAAAGAGGATTGAAAAAACAAAGGATAAATCCCACTTTAAAAACAAGTATTATAATTCCTGTATATAATCGAAAAGCGATGCTAGACAAAACGTTATCTGCCTTAACTCACCAAACCTATCCCCTTAATCTCATTGAGGTCATTATTGCTGATGACGGAAGCTCAGATAATGTCAAAGAATTGATAGAAAAATACAGCAATTATTTTGATATTAAAATTGTTTCTCAAAAAGATAAAGGATATAGACTAGCGGCCATTAGAAATAAGGCTATTAAGGTTTCTCAAAGTGAAGTGATTATTTCTCTTGATTGTGATGTTATCCCCGTCCCCTGGTTAGTGGAAGAATATATGAAATGGTTTCACGTAACAGAAAAAAATATAGTAGTCATTGGAATTCTGAAGCATGTTGATCCAAAAAATATAAGTGCAGAAGACATCTTAAATGATCAAAATGTCTTATTACAATTAGATGCGATAATGCCGCATCCAGAACGGAGAGACCTAAAGCATCCAACCCGCGATTGGCGTATTTCAATTTATAAAAAAACAGATTTTTTAAAAAAATATCCTCATCCTTATATTGTAGCTGGCGGTGGGAATATGGCTTTCTGGCGTAAATGGGCCTTGGCTGCAGGTGGCTTTGATGAAGACTTTACAATGTGGGGAGGAGAGGACGATGTTTTTAACTACAATCAGTATAAAAGAGGGGCTTATTTCATTCCAGAGCCTAACGCTATCGGTTTACACCAAAAACATGATAACGGTGCATTGTATCGCAGCGAGGGCAGAACAGTTACAAGAAGATTGTTAGGGAAAAAGATACCTATGTACAGGCATTTTCTTTCTCCCCCGGATGATTGGGAAGAACCTCAAGTCTCGATTTTTATACGTTCATATAATTGTGAGAAATATATTAAAGCTGCTATAGAGAGTGCCCTTAATCAGACATACCAGGATTTGGAGGTATGCATTGTTGACGATGGATCAACAGACAAAACATTACAAATCATAAAAAACAATTATAACGATAACAAGCGAGTGAGATGGATAACTCAGGAGCATAAAGGGCCGGCTGCAGCAATGAATGCAGCTATTGATCTTTGTCGGGGTGAGTATATTGGACAGCTGGATGGTGATGATTTATTGTACCCAACAGCAGTAGAAGAATTGGTTAAATTCCTCGATAAACATAATGAGTACGGAGTTGTATATTCGGATTACGAGATCATTGATGAAAACGGAGAATTTATCAGAAAGGAAAGAAGTTATAGAAACTATAATAGAAATTTGTTGATGCAAAAAATGATCGTGGGTCATTTAAGAATGTTTAAATTAAAGTATTGGTATAGAATAGAAAACATAGATGAGGACCTTTTTGCTGCTGTCGATTATGACCTTTTTGTAAAGCTTAGTGCAGTTTGCAATTTTGATCATTTCAGAAAGGTCTTGTACAAATACAGAAAACATAATGTTAATATAACAAACGATCCTCAAAAAATGGAATACTATACTGACTTAGTTCGCAAAAGAGCTAAATTAAGATCAAAAAAGTAACACCACATTAGCTATTGTTGCAAGTTTTGTTATGCGGGCAAATAGTGATTCAACAAGGAAGCTAGTTATAATGATATTTCAAAAAGCCAGCAATTTTCCCTTTGAAACTGATATAGTTATAATATGCTCTCGCCGGATTCCATAATAGGTAGATTAGTAGATTGATCATATTTTTAAATAAGTCGTATATACAAATAAACACAATGTATTTGTTTCCAAAGATTTTCATATGTTTTTTGACAAGTGCACCAAAACCTCTATTATATCTGTATGCTCTATTGGCAGTATTCACATCATACACCTTGACAGGATTTTTATGGATTACAAATGTGCCAGTATAGAAGTATCCCTCGTACCCCTTATACAGAGTTCTTAGGACAAAATCGAGATCTTCAGAAGATTCGAATATACCACCCAAGCCGAAATGAGTATCAAAAGACTTAATATCTGCGACAATCTGTTTTTTGTATAGGATACTTGTTGCAGTTGTAAGTATTCTCGCGTTTTTTACAGTGATTTTCTTATATTGATCTCTATTAAATTTTGACAATTCATAATCTTTTTCTAATACGGGAACACTTATAAAATCAATTTGGGGGACTTTTTTTAATTGCTCCACAATTTTTGAGAAGAAGTCATAGGGAATTATAGAATCATCATCTGGGAAAAAATATATATCTCCAATAGCGCTTTTAATTCCTCTGGTCCGTGCTTCACTTAGATTATTTCTCTGTTGCTTTATGACTTTTAACTTTTTGGGAGAAATTTCAATTTTGTGAATGATCTTGCTGACTCTGTTATCACTATTTTGATCTATGATGATAACTTCAAATTCTTTGTAATTTTGGCTTATTAGTGAGGTTAAGAGATTCTTTAATTCAATATTTCTGCCATAGGTTGCGATGATAACCGATATCGTCATTTATAGCTTGCCCTCATGTCTTTTCCAGGTTAACATCAAAGAATATATTAATAAAATCTATGGACTGATTGAATAATATCACATAAAAAGGAAGACTCAAAGCTTCAATGCAAAAGATTGTACTATTCGAAGCAGGCTGGGTTGGGGATACAATTGTTACCATTCCTGCCACAAAAAGTATAAGGCAGAAATTTCCCAAGGCCCAGATCATCAGGATATGTTCTCCTGTAGCAGGGCCTATTCTGAAAAATTGTCCCTCTATAGATCAGCTATTGATTTATGACAGGGATGGCGCACATCGAGGGATAAAGGGTAGATTGAAGCTTCTAAAGAGTATAAGAAAAATAGAGCCAGATATTTTTATTAATTTACATGTCCCTGATATTAATAGAGGGTTCCTGATTTATTTACGTGATAATTTTTTTTCTTTTTTAACTTCTGCAAAATTGAGAGTAGGTTATTATTGCACGTTAACGGGTTTATTCTTGACCCATGGCATAAAGACTTCTCATAATCACCTGTCACAATTCATAGTTACCCTTATCAATGATCTTGCAGTTCAGATAGGCTGTAATCCTAAGTGTGAGCTTGAGCTTTTGGTTAATAGCAATGATCGCAAGACGGCGAAAGATTTTTTAAGAGACCACGGTGTGAGAAATACTGATCGAATCATTGCGATAAATCCTGGGGCAAAAAGAAAATCCAAAAGATGGCCTCTTCAGAGATTCATAGAGATCGCAAAATGTTTAGCCAAGGAAGCCAAAATAGTAGTGACCGGAAGCAAAGATGAAATGGATCTAACTAATCAAATGGCTGCTGCTGTTCCTTACATAATTACAGCCTCTGGGATTTTACCTTTGATGCCAACAGCAGCTCTTCTTGAGAGATGCAAACTTATTATAACTAACGATACCGGCATTATGCATGTAGCTTCAGCATTAAAAGTTCCTACGGTAGCACTCTTTGGACCTGGAAATGTAAGCAGATGGGTTTCTCCTAATGCGAACTGGCTAAAGGTTATCCATCATCCCGTCTCCTGTAGTCCCTGTGATAGATGGGAATGTGAAGATTTAAGTTGTATGCAAGCGATTACTGTGGATGAGGTAAAAGAGGCTGTTTTGGAATTGATCAGATGAAGCTCCTCTATCTCTCCAAAACCTCCTTCATCGGTCCTAGCAGCAGATATCGTATCTACCAGTACATACCTTATCTGAGTAAGGCAGGGATTGAGGTAACTGTTGCCCCACTCTTCAAGGAGGGATGGTTTCGGATTCTAGATCTGCGATCGAGGCCCTTGCGCGCTATTGCCAAGGGCCTTTATTCCCTGACGAGACTTTTTGTGAGGATAAAGGATATTTTGAAGGT
>CAZFIR010000074.1:0-13667 GCA_964519535.1 uncultured Thermodesulfobacteriota bacterium
ATGGCAAAGATACGTATACGGATAAGACCAACGGGATTACGTATGCCAGACAGTGGTCTATCCAATCCGATGTACCACAAGAAGATATGTCGACCGTAAAAGTCCAGGTTTCGTGGCAAGGTCCCATGGCAGACCGCTGCATTACCGTAAGCACGGTCATCAGACGGACATGAGGGGAAGAGGGGAGGGTATTGCAGTGGCGAATTTTGTCACTTTCAAGGACAAATTAGGCCATGACCCCTCTTGCGCCACCGTGTTTTTATACATTGATGCATTACTTCCTTGTAAAATCAAGACCTTAGGATGGACAACGACAAAAGAAATGTTGGCATTCAAAATGCAATTAATGAGTAAAGTCCAAATGATAGCGGACTAGCGGGAAAGCAATTATGGGAAACGGAGCGCAAAAATATCGAGTAATCTTCATGGGAGCAGCGGTCAAGGATTTTGGTTTAGTGGACAAGCTGGTGCAGAACCTTCAAAATCACTGTAATCTCTCCTCTCAGGTCGTCACCAAAATGATGCGGTTAGCACCTCTAACGGTAAAAAATGGTGTTGATCGGCAAGAGGCCGAGCGGTACAAGAGGGCCTTGGAGGGCATGGGCGCCAAGGTTGCGATAGAACCATCGGATGGTACTGGTTTCGTCACAGAGAAGTAGGAAATACGAAAAGAAATTATAGTTTCCCTCCTTCTCACCCCCCCTGGAGGGAGCGGGGCAATCAACAGCCCCCTCCCTCCCCCCTTTTTTAAGAGAGGGTTCAACCCCGCACCTTAATTTAGGTTTTATGGAATGCGGGATCCCCCAAGGGGGGAGGGGGTAAGGGTTCCAGGGATCAAGTGAAAAACCCTTCTAATCTTTATCGCTGAACCCTAGAATCCTGGACCCCGTTATTTCTTTACAAAAACGGCGCCAGTGCTGGCAGAGCTGACCATCTGCGCATATCGATACATGTAGCCGGATTTGATCTTCGGTGCGGGACGCCTCCATTGTTTGAGCCGCCTCTCTATCTCTTCATCCGAAAGGTGCAGCCGCAACTGTTTTGCAGGTATGTCGATCTCGATGATATCCCCATCCTTGATAACGGCGATTGGTCCCCCTTCGGCAGCCTCCGGGGAGATGTGACCGATGGCAGCACCCCTCGTCCCACCAGAGAATCTCCCGTCGGTGATGAGAGCGACTTCCTTGTCCATCCCGATGCCAGCGATGGCCGAGGTGGGGGCGAGCATCTCCCTCATACCAGGTCCGCCTTTGGGGCCTTCATACCTGATGACGATTATCTCTCCTTTAGTGATCTTTTTAGCCATGATAACCTTTAAGGCCTCTTCTTCGGACTCAAAGACACGGGCCGGCCCCTGGTTTTTGAGCATTGTCGAGTCGACGGCCGAGGCCTTGACCACTGCTCCATCCGGGGCCAGATTGCCAAAGAGGACGACGAGGCCGCCGGTGGGATGATAGGGATTTTTCAACGGCCTGATTACCTCTGGATCGAGAATGGGCGATGATTTGATATTCTCTTTCACCTTTTTCCCTGTAACGGTCATGACTTTTGTGTTGATCAATTTCGCCTTGTCCAACTCAGCCATGAGGGCGGGGATTCCGCCGGCCCGATGGAGATCCTGCAGGTGGTGAGGACCTCCGGGAGAGAGGTTACACAGGTGAGGGGTCTTGCGGCTGATCCGGTTGAAGATCTCCAGGTCTATCTTGAGGCCCGCCTCATGGGCGACAGCAGGCAGGTGCAGAGACGTATTGGTTGAACCACCAAAGGCCATATCGACCGTGATGGCGTTGACAAAGGCCTCCATGGTCAGGATTGCTCGTGGTTTGATCCCGCGTTCGATAAGTTCAACCGCCTTTTTCCCAGCCTCCTTGGCCATGCGTAGCCGGCCGGCATCGACGGCAGGGATGGTCCCGTTGCCGGGGAGGGCTATGCCCAACGCCTCGGAAAGGCAATTCATGGAGTTGGCCGTGAACATCCCCGCACAAGAACCAGGTCCGGGACAGGCAGCACATTCCAACGCCGAGAGGTCATCGGGGGACATCTTTCCTGCCGCAACCTTGCCCACCGCTTCAAAGACCGTGATGACATCCGTTTCCTTCCCTCCATGCCATCCTGTGAGCATAGGACCGCCGCTCACCAGGATGGCGGGAATGTTTAACCGAGCCATGGCCATCATCATGCCGGGGACGATCTTGTCACAGTTGGTGATCAAGGCCAGCCCATCAAAAGGGTAGGCCATGGCCATGACCTCTATTGAATCGGCGATGAGCTCTCGGGACCCCAGGGAGTACTTCATCCCTTCATGCCCCATGGCGATCCCGTCGCAGATCCCGATGGTAGCAAACTCCAAAGGGGTCCCGCCGGCCATCCTGATCCCGTCCTTGACGGCCTGGGTGACCCGGTGCAGGTGAATATGGCCTGGGATGACCTCATTGGCCGAGTTAGCTACACCGATAAGAGGCCTGCTTAATTCCTCATCGGTGTACCCCATGGCCTTGAAGAGTGATCGGTGGGGGGCTCGCTCCAGCCCCTTTTTCATGGCATCCGAACGCATAGCTGCCTCCTTATATGACAAAAGACTCTTGTAGTGTTTGATGATCCTCTATAATCTGTATAATAAAAAAAGCGGTGGTTCAATCCAGCTTGCTCTATGGTTTTCAGCCTCGTTGCGCCGTGTTATGGTAGCAATTTGGGTTTAAAAAGACAAGGGATAAGGTAGCGAGGGTGGCATCACACAAGGGGTCCAGGTGTTGCCTGATCGTAGTTTTTTATGGTATAGTTACATTATCTGGATTGAAACTGCGTAACAGTAAAGCCATAGTGCGTGGGCAGGGAGAATGGATCAGCATCGTAAGTATAAAAGATTGGCTATTCCTCTCTCTTTAAGAATCAAACTGTCGAGTGCAGCCAAACAGGGGCACGATGGTATCAAGGTGACATCGAGAAATGTCTCTTTTAATGGCTTCTTAATAGAGACAGAGGTATTCTTAGAAAACGATATCCTTTTGCTCCAGAAAGGGGAGCAACCCATCAATCTGGACCCCTTTCTCGTATCGGGTGATAATTTGTTAGAATTTAACATAAAGCTCCCCCCTGATGCCAGGATAATCATGGCGCAAGGGAAAATTGCCTGGTATCAACTTGACACCAGGAGGTCATCATATTATTTTCAGGCGGGGATCTGCCTAGAAAAGATGTTAGCTGAAGATGGGAAGCGGTGGATAAATTTCATAAGAGACATGGCTCAAGATTAAAGAAAAAAACGGAAAACTTAAAAAAGAATATTACATTATCCATCCTAACTTACTGAAATAATTTAATATAAAAAGGGATCAAAATTCTGTGTCTCTGCCGCCTCACCTGATTCCCTTCTCTTCCTCTTTGAGTAGTTTGTAGTCTATGCTGTCCACCAAGGCCTGCCAGCTGGCCTGAATGATGTTCTCCGACACCCCCACGGTTCCCCAACTGGTCTCCCCATCACACGATTCTATCAATACTCGCGTGTTGGCACCGGTTCCTTCCTGGGCAGACAGAACTCTGACCTTATAATCGATCAGCCTCACCTCAGCAAGTCCCGGATAAAACTTCTCCAGAGCCTTTCGGAGGGCGTTATCCAGGGCATTGACCGGCCCATTGCCCTCGGCGGCAGTGTGCTCCACTCGGTCACCCACCTTTACCATGATGGTGGCTTCAGCCAAAGAAGGGGAATCATCACCTCTCTTTTCCACGATCACACGAAAGCCCAACAAGTCAAAGAACTTCTTGTGACGGCCCACGGCCTTCTTGATGAGGAGCTCAAAGGACCCTTCGGCCCCCTCGAACTGATACCCTTGGTTTTCCAACTCTTTTAAGGCCGTCACGATCTTTTTGGTCGTCGGATCGCCTTTTTTCAGCATGATGTTAAACTCCTCTGCCTTGGCAAGGACATTGCTCTCCCCTGAAAGGTCAGAGATAAGAATCCGCTGTGTGTTTCCCACCAATTCAGGCTTGATGTGTTCATAGGTCAGGGGGCTTTTGCGGATGGCGCTCACATGCAACCCACCTTTGTGGGCGAAGGCGCTGTCACCCACATATGGTTGATGCTTATTATGGGGCAGATTGGCCAGCTCGCTCACGAATCTGGACACCTCCTTGAGCTTTTTCAGACGATCATCGGAGAGGCATTGCACGCCCATCTTCAACTGGAGATTGGGGATAAGGGAGCAAAGGTTTGTATTGCCACACCGCTCTCCATGGCCGTTGATGGTCCCCTGAACCTGAGCGACCCCTTCTTTGACAGCTACCAGAGTATTGGCCACCGCCAGATCGGAATCATTGTGGACGTGAATCCCCAAGGGGGTTTTGATCAAGTCCTTTACCTCTCTGATAACTTCTGCGAGATCAAAGGGTAAGGTCCCGCCATTGGTGTCACAGAGCACGATGCAGTCCGCACCTGCCGCCTCGGCCGTCTTGATGGTCTCCAGGGCATATTCTTTGTTGCCCTTAAACCCATCGAAGAAGTGCTCGGCATCGAAGATGACTTCGGGCACGTGCTTCTTTACAAACGTGATGGATTGAGCTATAAGTTCTAAGTTTTCTGCCAAAGAAATGTCCATCGCGATCAAGGGATGGATATCCCACGACTTGCCGACGATGGTTATTACCTCTGTCTTTGCATCCAGGAGCGCGCGAATATTGGCATCCTTTTCAGGTGAGACCCCCTTCTTACACGTGCTTCCAAAGGCCACGACCTTTGCGAAGGCAAGGGGGAGTTCTCCAACCTCACGAAAGTACTGGACATCCCTCGGATTGGAACCAGGCCATCCCCCCTCGATATAGTGAATTCCCAGTTCGTCGAGCTTCTGGGTGATCCTCAGTTTGTCTTCCACGGAGAAGGAAATATCCTCTCCCTGTGTTCCATCCCGCAAGGTAGTATCGTATACTTTTACCTTCATTAGCCATTCCCCTTGCCCAACTCAAAGGCATCATGAAGCGACCGCACAGCCAGCTCCGTATATTTGGCATCGATGATACACGAGATCTTGATCTCTGAGGTGCTGATCATCTTGATGTTGATTCCTTCCTGAGCCAAGGTACTGAACATCGTGGAAGCAACCCCGGAGTGACCCCTCATCCCCACCCCGACCATGGAGACCTTGGCCACCTCGTCCTCAGCAATGACCTCCTTGGCCCCCAATTCCTTCGCCAGGGAGCGGGCTATTTCAAGGGCCTTGGGGAAATCACCCTTTGAGATGGTAAAAGCCATATTGGCACATCCCTCCTCCAGGCTGGTGGTCTGGATAATCATGTCCACCAGGATGTTTCCCTTGCTGATGGCGTCGAAAAATTGGGAGGCGATCCCCGGATGATCAGGCACCCTGGCAATTTCTATCCTTGCCTGATTAACGTCGTAGGTTACCCCTGCTACCAGTACCCTTTCCATTTCTACATCCTCCTCAGAGACGATAGTACCTTCTTCGGCATGAAACGACGACCGAACGTGTATGGTTACCCCGTATTTCTTGGCGAACTCCACCGACCTCGTCTGCAACACCTTGGCGCCAAGACTGGCCATTTCCAGCATCTCCTCGTAACTGATCCGTTTTATCTTCGCCGCATGTTCACAGATGTTCGGATTGGTGGTAAAAACACCATCCACATCGGTATATATTTCGCAGAGATCCGCCTTGAGGGCGGCAGCGATGGCAACGGCGGTTGTATCCGACCCCCCCCTTCCCAATGTCGTGATATTACCTGCTTCGTCCTCACCCTGAAACCCGGCCACCACGACGATGCGACCTTCACGCAACTCGGCAAAAATCCTTTCTGCGTCCACACTGGTAATCCTCGCCTTCCCATGAGCACTGTCTGTGCTGATTTTTATCTGGTGCCCAAGATACGATTTCACCGGATATCCCTGGGACTTCAAGACGATAGCGAGCAGTGCCGAAGAGGCCTGTTCTCCCGTGGCCAGGAGTACATCCAATTCTCTCTCGTCGGGTTCAGGTGTCGCTTCCGTGGCCAACGTGAGGAGCCTGTCGGTCTCCCCAGCCATGGCCGATACGACGACGACAAGATCGTTCCCGTTCTCCCTGGTCGCGATCACTCGCTGGGCGACGTTTCGGAACCGCTCCAGGTTGGCCACCGATGTGCCCCCGTACTTCTGTACGATTAAGGCCATCCTTGTCTCTATCCTCCTCGAGTGTTGTGTTACGCAGAATTTTTAGTATATACTTTCCGCGCCAACTCTTCAATCATCTTCTCGTATCGATCACCCTGAGCACGCATCACAATCTCCCTGCGTTCAGCGTCTCGATACCGTAACGTTATCCAGAGGGATTCGTGGGGTATCGCTCCGGGAACCCTGTCCGCCCATTCGATCACGGCCACTCCTGCCTCGCCGACATATTCTTCATACCCTATGTCACGGAGCTCTCTTTCGTCCCTGAGTCGATACAGATCTATGTGAAAGAGGGGGAGGGGACCTTCATATTCATTGACGAGAGTAAAGGATGGGCTGGCGATCACTTCACTGTCAAATCCCATCCCCTGAGCCAATCCCCTGACCAAGGTAGTCTTGCCAGCCCCCAATTCCCCGGAGAGGGCAATGACATCCCCCCTGGTCACCATCTCCCCCACTAACGATCCTATTCGCTCAGTCTCCAGCGGGGTGGGAGTGATGATCTCCAATGTCCTGATCGTTGACATTGACACGGGCCTTTACCTCTCTGAGGGCATCGGGGAGGTAGTCGATAAGATCACCAGCGATGAGGGGAATCTCCCCCAATTCGTGCGCGGCGATATCGCCTGCCAGTCCATGGAGATATACCCCCCATGTGGCGGCTTCCAGGGGGGGGAGGCCCTGAGCCATAAGACCGCCGATCATCCCGGTAAGGACATCCCCTGCGCCTCCCGAGGCCATACCTGGGTTGCCAGTCGAATTGATATAGACATTGCCATCGGGGGTTGAGATCACGGTCTTGCTCCCTTTAAGGACAACAATACAGCCGTATGTTGCGGCGAAATCCTTGGCAACGCCGATCCGGTCGGCCTGCACGGCTTCAGTTGTAATACCGGCTAGACGGGCCATCTCCCCAGGATGAGGCGTAAGGACAACGGAACTCCTGCATTGTTTCAGGATCTCCGGTTGTAAGGCCAGGGAGGTAATTCCATCGGCATCTATGACGAGAGGGACCGGAACGACAGGGATGATTTCCCTCAGGAGTTCTTGGACCTGGGGCTGGGTGGAGATACCAGGTCCGAGCGCCAAGGCCGTTTTCCCCTCCATGAGTTCACGTATCCGCTCTGATGCGTCAGGGCAAAGATATCCGGTCCCCGCATCCGGGAGGGGTTCGGTCATCGCCTCGGTGAGCTTGGCTTCGAGAATGGGGTTCAGGCTTGCAGGTATCCCGAGGGTGACGAGACCTGCCCCTGTGCGCAAGGCCCCGTGGCAGATCATAGCTGCCGCTCCTGTCTTGCCGGGTGAGCCGGCCACGACAAAGAGGTGGCCGTAATCACCTTTATGGGCCTGTGCAGGACGCGGATCAAGAAGGCTCAGATTGAGTGTCTCTGGGTCGATGAGATAAGTCTTGATATCACTCTCTTCGATAACAACGCGGGGGATTCCGATATCCACAACCTCTAAGCTCCCTACATACTGCGTACCAGGTTCGATCACCTGACCGATCTTGGCCAACCCAAAGGTGGCGGTCAGTGAGGCTCGAATCGCTGTGCCTAATACCTTCCCCACGGTGGCATCCAAGCCAGAGGGGATGTCGACGGCAAGCACCGGTTGGGGAATGGAGTTGATAAAGGAGATGATATCCTTGAAAATACCCTGCACCTCTGAATTCAATCCCGTCCCAAAGATGGCATCAACAATGAGGCGTGCAGTGGCGAATTCCTGTTTTGCCTTCGTAAAATTCCCTTTGGAGAGGATTTCTGTTAGCTCCCCTCCCATATTCAGCCAGATCTTGAGGTTTGTCAGGGCGTCACCGCGGACGTTATCCTTGCCTGTCAGGAGGAATACCCTGGTCTTGATCCCCCAATTCATCAGGTGTCGGGCGATGACGAACCCATCACCCCCGTTGCTGCCCTGTCCGGCCAGGACGGCAACCCATCCTGTGCGGACCTCGGGGAAAGAGCGAACCAGGAGCTCAGCAGCACCTCTTCCGGCATTTTCCATCAAGACAATACCCGGTACACCACACTCCTGGATGGTCCTACGGTCCAGATCCTGCATTTGACTGGCGGTTACTAGTTTCACGTCACACCTCCAATAGGACGTGGGCTACCCCATATTCCTGTTCGTGAGAGATGCTCACAAAAATCTCATGAATCCCTTTTTCCCGGCAGATCCTTTCTGCCGCACCCCTGACTTTCATGGAGGGACGGCCCAGGGGATTGTTAATGATCTCTATTTCATTCCAGGCTACCCCCTGAAACATCCCAATGCCCAGGGCCTTTAAAAAGGCCTCTTTGGCGGCAAAACGCAGGGCCAGATGTCTGCCCGGATGCGCCTTGTTATGGCAGACCAATAACTCTTGCGGGGTAAAGACGCGCTCGCGCAGACGATCCCCCCACCTCTCCAAGGCCCGCTCGAACCTCTCTATTTTTACGATATCGACACCGATACCATAGATCATTTCACAAAAAGATAGCGAAAGGGGCGAAAAAAAGCAATGATTTTAGAATATTTGACCTTTAGATACCTCACGAGGACAAAGCCCTGGATGTTGAAACAAGGGCCTTAATCAGTATGGTCTGTGGCTTAAAGATAGCTGTGAAGACCAGAGAGCAGGAAATTAACCCCAAAATAGGTAAAGATGACCGCACAAAATCCCACAATGGAAAAAAAGGCAATTTTTTTCCCTCGCCAATCATGGGCGTATCGAGCATGTAAGAAGGCGGCGTAGATAAACCACGTGATCAAAGACCAGGTTTCCTTCGGATCCCAACTCCAATAGCTGCCCCAGGCATAACTGGCCCACGCCGCCCCGGTAATGATCCCTAAGGTCAACAGGGGAAAGCCGATAACAACAGATTGGTAATTGATCTCATCCAAGATCTGGGATGAGGGGAGCCAGGCTATGGGCCCGCGAGGGGATGATTCCCTGTTTAATTGAATCATATAGGCAACACTAATCCCAAAGGCGATGGCAAAGGCAGCATAACCGAGGAAACACGTGATCACATGAATGGCCAGCCAGTTGCTCTGTAGGGCAGGCATGAGGGGGCGTAAATCACTTTGCGCTCCTGGTATCAAAGAAGTCACGGCGATGGCGATGGCAGCAAGAGGGGAGGCGATGACACCGATGGTCCTCTGATGATATCTGATATCCACTATGATATACACCAAGACGATGGCCCAGGAAAAAAAGATGAGGGATTCATACATGTTAGCGAGAGGTATGTAGCCGTATCCCGTGGCGTAACTTTCCCGCCATCGGATCAGGAGGCCTGCCAGGTGGATAAAAAAACCGATGAGGATGGTCACGAAAGCAAACCTGCCCACCACCTGTCTTTTCGTTACCATCAATATGAGGTAACCCACAAAGGCTATGATATAGACCAACATTGCGATGTTAAAGAAATAAGGATTATACACGTTTAAACGCCCCCTCACTATGTTCGCAATTATTGAACCAGATATTGAAAAGTGTGTCAACGGTTATTATATTAAAGCCTACTCTGTTTTTTGGGGAGAGGTATGGCTAAGCGGGATTGCTACGAAATCTTAGGTGTATCGTGTAATGCCTCAGAGGATGAACTAAAAAAAGCATATAGGGGGATGGCGTTGCAATACCATCCCGACCGTAACCCAAATGACAAGGCGGCCGAGGAAAGCTTCAAGGAGGCTGCAGAGGCCTATGAGATTCTCAGGGATCCGCGGAAGAGGGAGATATACGATGCTTATGGATATGACGGCTTAAAAAACACGGGTTTCCAAGGATTCAGGGGATTTGACGACATATTTTCATCTTTCAGCGACATCTTCGAGGACTTCTTCGGCTTTTCTCCCCGATCCTCACGGAGGGGCGTCAGCCCCGGCGCTGATCTCAGGTACGATCTGAAGATATCCCTTCTCGATGCCGCTTTTGGCAAGGAAACGGAGATCGAGGTAATTAAGCGGGGACGGTGCAAACTGTGCGATGGCACAGGAGCTCAGCCCGGTTCCGAACCTCAGGTCTGTCCCCAATGTCACGGGAGAGGCCAGGTCAACAGGTCCCATGGTTTCTTCACCATCAGCACCACGTGTTCTTACTGCCGAGGGGAGGGCAGGGTGATCGCTAATCCGTGTAAGGCATGCGGCGGGGCGCGATTGGTAAAAATGCGAAAAAAAGTTTCCCTGCAAATACCCCCCGGTGTGGATACGGGTTCACGTCTCAGGCTCAGGGGAGAAGGTGAAGAAGGCGAAAGGGGTGGGCCTCCTGGCGATCTCTACGTCATCATTTATGTGAAGCCCCACGAGTTCTTTGAGCGGCAGGGGGACGATATTATCGGGCGTGTAACCATACCGTTTACGATGGCTGCCCTGGGGGGAGAAATTAAAGTCCCCACGTTGGACGGTGCCAAGACGATTCAGATCACCAAGGGAACACAACCAGGAGAGATATTCAGATTACGTGGCGGAGGTATCCCCCATCTGCACGGCCGCGGTCGGGGGGATCAGATCATTCAGACAGTTGTCCAAGTGCCCAGAAAGATCACCAAGAGGCAGGAAGAGTTTCTCAAGGAATTCGCCGCCCTGGAAGAGGCAAAGCACGGGGTGGCAGGCGGCAAATGGCGGAAGAAAAAGTGAGGGTGCGGTGCCCCCGGTGCGACACGATCATCCGTTGGGAAGAGAACCCCTATCGTCCCTTTTGTTCGCAGAGATGTAAGCTCATTGATCTTGGCACATGGGCCGATGAGGCGTATCGCATAGCCGGTGAAAAACCTTCCGATAGCGACAAAGAGGAAAGGGAAGGGGGGGCATGAATGCATGTCCGGAGACTTTTCAGGTACTGAACAACGGCCTGGACTATTTTTCAATCCCCACCCTCGCTTGGATTCCTTGCTGGTAGTAATGCTTTATTTCCACCATCTCGGTGACCAGATCAGCCCTATCGATAATCTCCGGTGCGGCATAACGGCCCGTGAGGATCAATTCCACATGTGCGGGGCGCATATCCATCAGCTCCAGCACCTCTTCCTTTTTGACGAGCCCTAAATCGACGACCACGTTGATTTCATCTAAGATTACAATATCGTATTTCCCCTCTCGTATCACCTCACGTGCCATGGCTAGAGCCTCTTGGGCACATTGTACATCCACAGGATCGGGGCTGTCGCGCCTCACAAGGCATTCACGCCCCATCTGTCTGATGGTCAGATATGGGGCCAATTTTCTCGCCGTCTCAAGCTCTCCATATTCAATATTCCCCTTCATGAACTGGATGATGAAGACTGTAAATCCATAGCCCACAGCCCGGCAGGCAAGTCCCAGCGCAGCGGTCGTCTTTCCCTTTCCATTACCTGTATAGACCTGGATCATTCCCTGAGACAATTTCTTGTTTTTCATGACACCTCCTCAGACTCGTACGACCACGCTTATGTTAACGCCTGAATTGACGATGGCGCATGTACGTTTGGCGTTCTAGGACATCGTGCCTCTCTTTCTCTCCGCATTTCTTTCCAAACTACATAAATACATTAAAAAGTCAATTATTATTTAACGTGAACGCCTCATATTTTAGGGGTATTTTCAGAGCGCTTTTTGTAGTATAAGTGGTGGCTAAAGTATTAATTCATAGAGGATACGGCAATGAGCATCATCATTATCGGCGCAGGAGAGGTGGGGTATAATGTGGCCCGGAGATTGTCACGGGAAAGAGAGAATATTGTCGTCATCGACAAGGATGAAGAAAAGATAAAAAGGGTCTCAGAGAACCTTGACGTACACGCCATCCATGGGAGTGGCAGTAGCATGGCGGTGCTGCGCAAGGCGGGTATAGAAAAGGCAGAGATCGTTGTCGCAGCCACCAACAGCGATGAGGTGAACATGGTCTCTTGTTTGGTGGCGGGGGTACAGGCTATTGTCCCCATCAAGATAGCCAGGATCAAAGACAGTGAATACGCATCCAATATGCTTATACTTGGTGAGGACCGCTTGGACATTGATCTCGTCATCAATACCGAACAGGAAATGGTAGCCTCCATTATGAGGATCCTTGAAACTCCGGGTGCTCTCGACGTTGTGGATTTCGCAAGTGAACGAATCAGGATGGCCAGTGTTTTTGTCGACAAGGGAAATCCTATTATTGGCAAACACATGATTGACTTAAAAACGCTCTACCCAGACTTGAGGGTCATCATTGCGGCGATCTACCGCGACAACCATGTTATCGTACCCACGGGAAAAGATAAGATTATGGAGGGGGATCTGGTCTTCATTATTGGCGAGCCTTCAACCATTTCTATTCTACTGGCTCCCCTTAATTGCTATCATGACTCAGTTCTCAAGAGGGTGATGATTTTTGGCGGTGACAACGTGGGGTTCAATCTGGCCAAGCTCCTAGAAAAAAAGGGCATACATCCAAAGCTCATTGAACCTAGTGAGGAGCGATGTGCATTCCTTGCTTCTGAGTTGGATAAGACCATCGTCTTAAAGGGGGATTTTACATCGCATGAACTTCTTGAGGAAGAGGGTGTCGGTGAGATGGATGCCTTTGTGGCAGTTACCCCAGAGGAAGAGAAAAACATCCTCATCTCCCTCCTCGCTAAGAGGATGGGTGCCAGACGAGTAGTGGCCTCTATTAATAGGGCCGCCTATTTACCCTTGGTGTACCAAATAGGGGTGGATGTCGCCATCAGCTCATCCCTCATCGCGGTGAACAAGACCTTGCAGCACATCAGGAAAGGTAAAATCGCTAATGTGGTCAGCCTGCTAGAGGACCAGGCCGAGGTTATTGAGATCGAAGCATTGGAGACCTCGGATCTGATCAACAAGCGCCTGAAAGATTTGCACCTGCCCAAAGGGGTGCTGGTGGGGGCCATCTTCAGGGGGGAAGAACTCGTGGTCCCGAACGGCGAAACGATCATTTTCCCTGGGGACAAGGTAGCGATGGTGGTGGCCTCCTCTGCCATGAAACAAGTTGAAAAAATAGTAATGGTGAAGCCTGAGTATTGGTAGGGGATACGGTATGTCCCAAATCCTCCCCGTCCTCGGCATCCTTAACCTCTTTCTGGCCGGGACCATGATCTTTCCGTTAGCAATCAGTTGGCACTATGGAGAAAAGGAGATCGGTGCCTTTCTCGTCGCCATTGGGATAACCGCTTTGGCCGGGTTGCTCCTCTACCTCCCTGTTCCCAGAAAAAGGGGAGATATTACCAGGCGACAGGCCTTCCTCATCGTTGCCTTTGGGTGGATAAGCGCCAGTATATTCGGGGCCATTCCCTTTTTCTTGTCCGGGGCCTTCACCACCCCCCTCGATGCCCTGTTTGAAACGGTCTCCGGCTTTACCACAACGGGTTCCTCGGTACTCACGTCTGCTGTTATCGATCATTTCCCGAAAGGCCTCCATTTTTGGCGGGCCATGATACAATGGTTGGGGGGTATGGGCATTATTCTCCTTTCTATTGCCATTCTTCCCTTTTTAGGCGTGGGAGGAATGCAGCTCTATCGGGCGGAAGTGCCCGGTCCTTTTCTC
>CAZFIR010000075.1:0-5812 GCA_964519535.1 uncultured Thermodesulfobacteriota bacterium
TACAACATGATCCCCAGTGCAAAGAAGCCTTGCTCCCCCATCATACCGAGGCCTGCTGGCACGACCCCTCCTCCTATAAGAAATGCCACGGGAACGGCAAGGGAGACCGCGACGTTACGGGCAGAGGGAGGGCCAACCAGAGACAGGGCTGAGAAGCCTGCCGGGAAAAAGCAAACGGCCAGTGTAGGCTGGAGAAATAGAAGAGGAACGATCCACCCCCCCCTGGCCATACCCAACAGCACGGTCGCCATCCCGGTGGCCAGCAAGACACCCCCCAGGGCCCGCTTTGGACCCACTTTGTCCGAGGCCCATCCCGCCACAAAGGCGCTGGCCGGCCCGGCAATCCGGGAAAAGGCCACCAGCTGATTGGCCCAGCTCCGCTCGAACCCCTGCTCAGCTACCAGATACAGCGGGAGCATAGTATAGATCCCGAAGCTTGCACCAATGGCAAGACTAAGTAAGGCCATCATGACCCAGAAAGCGGGCACGGAAAAAAGAACTCGAAGGGTCTTCGGGCTGGGTGCCTCTCCCCGAAATCTCCCCCCTTCGCCAAAGCGCATGAAGACCACGCCGACAAGGACCGCTACCGCCCCAATCAGCACTATGACGCTCCGCCAGGGAAACCACAGCATCAGTACCTCCGCCACCAAAGGGGCGGCGATGAAGCCTAGGTTAGGGGCCAGTTCATGGATCGCAACGGCCTTGCCCCAGTCCCGTGAGCTCACGAGCGAGGTGAGTGCCGCGATGCCTGAGGGAAGATAGAGTCCCGCCGCTACACCTAAGAGGAGCAGTCCTATTCGAATCATCCACAGAGTGGGGCTGAGGGAGACCGCAAGGAAGAACCCGCCTACAGCCAACGAGGAGATGATTATCGTCTTTCTGTGGGTGAAACGGGATGAAACGAACCCGGAACCGAGAAGCCCTACAAAGTAACCCAGGGAGATAAGGAGAAAAAGGGCACCGGCCTCGCCGTGCCCTATATGCAGGTCTCCCTCGACCGCGGGCAGAAGCGGGGCCAGGACTATCCGTGCGAGGAAATTGATAAAGAATATCCCCGCCAGAAAGAGCAGAGATGGAATATAGGAACGAAAAGAAACCATTACCCCCTCCCTGTGCATTTCTCATAGGCCTTCGAGGTCATAGCATGTCATAGGAAGGAAAACAAGTCCTTTTCCTGAGAGGGGACCGTGTCTATGGCAGCACAATCGCTTATCGAACACGTATCAAGAGAAAAGGTTGCACCGCGATCAGCTTCATGATATGAAACATGATTCCGATATATTATAATGTAAGGAAAGCGTTATGCCACAGAACAAAATCAGCCGTGAAGCGGGGGACAGCAATAGCGCCCGTACGCGTTTCAACCTTGTCCCTGTTGTGACCCTGGCAGCGGGACACGGGACCGTTGATGTGTACGGCTCCTTTCTCGCCCCGCTCCTGCCCCTCTTTGCGCTCCGCTTTAACCTCAGCCTCACCCTGGTGGGCACGCTGGTCTCTATCCTCACCATAGCAGATGGCCTCTCGCAGCCGCTGTTTGGGTACTGGGGGGACCGGATGCGAAGACCCTGGCTGGTGATGCTGGCGCCTTTGTGGGTCGCAGTAACGACGGCATTTCTCGGGCTGGCCACGGGTTATGCCATGCTTGCTTTCCTGTTGATCCTTTCAGGTGCAGGCCGCTCGGCCTTCCACCCCCAGGGGGCTGCCGGTATTACCGAGTATGCCGGAGGGCGCAGGAGTCTTGCCCTGAGCATCTTCACGGCAGCCGGAAGCCTCGGGTTCGCCACCGGACCGATTCTCGCAACGGCCCTCGTCACCTTCGCAGGACTGCCGGGAACCCTGTACGCCATGCCCCTGGGCATCGTCGTCACGGCCCTGCTCTATACCAAGGTCTTTAAGGGTCATGACGTCCGTCCCGCCACGTGGAGCCCTCCTCCCCTGAAGGAGATCCTCGGGAATCTGGCACGCTACCGAGGAGGCTTTATCAGGCTGTGGGTTCTGGTGGTCCTGAGAAGCCTGACATATTTCAGCCTGTTCAGCTTTCTGCCGATCATCTTCACCCGGCAGGGGTTATCAACCATGCAAACCGGCATGATGATCTCCTTCTTCCTCTTTGGAGGCGCTGTGGGAGGGATTGTGGGGGGATGGCTTGCTGATCGCCTGCACGAACGGGCGGTTATCGCGGGCTCCTTGGCCATTGCCTTTCCCCTGCTTCAGCTGTTCCTGATGGTCCCGGGAACATGGGGAACGGCCTTCTTGATGCTCGGCGGGTTCTGTCTTCTTTCGAGCGCTCCGGTCACCATCGGGTTGGCCCAGCGCTATGCTCCTGGATCCGCGGCGACAGCCTCCTCCCTCATGTTGGGACTGGGCTGGGGAACCGGGGGGGTCCTCGTCACCCTCGTGGGGATGCTGGCCGACCGGCTGGGGCCTGTTGGCGCCCTCAGGATCCAAGGGCTGTGCCTCGTTGTAGCAATCCTCTTGGCCCTCACCCTTCCCCCCTTGATCAAACCTCGATCCAAGAATTGAAGGGTGAATGGGTACAATTAACAGTTGCTTTTTGCCCCTGAACGATTAGAATGGAGGAAATGGGGGGGAAGGAGGAGGTGAGTATGGCTGAAGCAAAAAATCTGGCGCAAAATGAGAGGATCATCCGTGCAATCGTGGGGGGCGTCCTCATCGTTGTGGGCTTTTTGGTCCCTGGATTCTGGAAGCCCTTATCCCTTGTCGTCGGCTTGTGTTTTCTTTTTACCGCCTTTGTCGCCTACTGACCCTGAAAGGGGTTCACGCTGAAGGTCTTCAGCAAAGATAAAAAATAGCAGTTCTTTTACCCATCCGGTATTAACGGACGAGGCGATCCCCGCACCATGAAGGCAAGGGTGCTAGTTTATTTCAAGATGCCCACGATATAAGGGGGCGTGAGGGATCAGAGGAACAGGCCTTTGGCGAACCAGATAAGACCGAAGATCCCTACCGCATAGCAGTAGTACGCGAAGCGGTCAAGCCGGCCGCGGCGGATCACCCCTAACAGCCACTTCAAGGCGATCGCACCGGAGCAATAGGCGGCGAGGGTGCCGACGAGCAACGTGAGACCCCCCTGGGAGGGCAGGCCGGATTGTAGCAGCTCCATACCCTTCAGGACGGTTGCACCGAGGATAACGGGCAGGACCAGCAGGAAGGAAAAACGGGCAGCCTCACTCCGCTCCACCCCCATATACATGGCTGCGGCGATGGTCGATCCCGAGCGTGAGATCCCCGGCAAGATGGCGCAACCCTGGGCAATACCGATCAGCAACGCCCTCACCATGCCAAAGCGGGTATCCTGCGGTCTGGTCCAGCGCGTGCCCAACAGGAAGGTGCCGGTTACGATCAAGGCAAGGGAGACAAGGAGGGGGCTGGTGAAGGCGGCCTCGATCTCTTTCTCAAAAAACAAGCCGACTGCTACAGCTGGAATGGTGCCCAGGCAGATGAGGATTGCCAGCCGGAAGAAGGGGTCTTCATGATAGCTTTCATGCCAATTACCCGGTGATGGATGGCGCAGGGCATGACCCACTGCCTTGAGTATATTCCAGACATCGCCCCAGAAGACGGTCAGGACTGCCAGAAAGGTCCCGAAGTGGACGAATACCTCGTAGGCAACCCCTTCGGTATGGACGCCGAGGATCGCCTTGCCCAGGACGAGGTGTCCTGAACTGCTGATCGGCAGAAACTCGGTGACCCCTTGCAATACCCCCAGCCATAACGCCTGCAGAACATTCACCGTACAATTCCTCCCGTCGGGGATAGGCAAAAGATTCTCATAGATCGAGAGGGGTTTGTCAAGGATTACTTTATTGAGTTTGAATAAGCTTCCTCCACAGGACCTTTGTATTGCCAAGAGAAGGATACTATCGTAAGATTCTCCTGTATCAAAGATAGTCCTGCGAAGGGGTATATGACGAATCGCGCAGATACGATCAATAGTGTTTGCCTGCATGACGCCACGCAACAACAGTGGCTGCATTTTCAGAATCCGAAACAAATCATCTCCGCCCATCGGATCGAAGAGGTCGTGCCGGCCCTGAACGTAATCGAAGAACTGGTATCCCGGAGTGGTCTCTATGCCGCGGGATTTATCGCCTACGAGGCGGCACCTGCCTTCGATGCTGCCCTCGCAGTCAACGAGGACGGTGCATTTCCTTTGATATGGTTCGGCCTCTATGATGGACCAGAGGAAGTGAGCCTTCCCGCAACGCAAGCATCCCACCGTGAGCAACCACTCACGTGGCAGCCGTCGGTGCGGAGGGATGCGTACGAAAAGGCCATTGAAAAAATCAAGCTCTACATCGAGGCCGGCGATACCTACCAGGTCAATTTCACCGTGCGCCTGAGGGCACCTTTTACGGGTGATCCGTGGTCTTTCTTCATCGAATTGGCCCGGGCACAGGACGCATCGTACAGCGCCTTCGTGAACACCCAAGAGTGGATCGTATGCTCGGCCTCACCCGAGCTCTTTTTTCAACTCGATGGTGACGAGCTGATCTCTCGCCCCATGAAGGGGACCGCCCCGCGGGGACTGATGGCGCATGACGATATCAAACAAGCTGAATGGCTTCACCATTCGGAAAAGGACAGGGCGGAAAATGTCATGATCCTCGATATGGTCCGAAACGACATAGGACGGATTGCTGACACGGGGAGCGTACACTGGAACAGCCTCTATGAGGTCGAAAAGTATCCGACCCTGTGGCAGATGACCTCCACTGTCAAGGCCCGGACAGAGGCGGGTCTCTGCAAGATATTGCAGGCCCTTTTTCCCCCGGCCTCTATCACCGGTGCGCCCAAGCCCCGCACCATGGAGATCATAGCAGAGCTTGAACAAACCCCGCGTCGAATATATACGGGCAGCGTTGGGTTTATGAGTCCCCACCGCACGGCGCAGTTCAATGTCGCAATTCGAACGGTGCTCATCGACAAGGCCACAGGCGAGGCCGAATATGGCGTTGGCGGCGGCATCGTGTGGGACTCCATAGATCAGATGGAATTTGAGGAATGTCAGACAAAGGCGAGGATACTCACCCAGAGGATGCCGGATTTCGCCCTCCTCGAGTCGATCTTGTGGACGCCTGATGAGGGGTATTTTCTGTTGCCGTACCACCTGGCGCGCCTCCAGGACTCGGCGGCATATTTTTCCTACTCCGCCGATATGGACGCAATCCGCAATAAGCTAGACTCGTTAGCGCTCACACTCCCCAAAACCCCGCACAAGATACGCCTGCTCGTGGCAAAAGATGGAGGTATCACGTGTCAATTTGAAGCCATTGGTAAAACCCCTGCCGCACAGCCCCAGCGCTGCTGCCTGGCATCTGCACCGATCGATTCTGCAAATCCATTCCTGTACCACAAGACGACCAACCGAGGCGTCTATGAGCAGACCCTGGCAACATGCCCTGGGTACGCAGATGTCATCCTGTGGAACGAGAAGGGGGAAGTGACCGAGTCGTGCATCGCCAATATCGTGGTTGAGCTGGACGGAGAGCTGTACACCCCCCCGATCGAATGCGGCCTGCTCCCCGGCACATACCGGGCCTACTTATTGGAGCAGGAGAAGGTCAGGGAACGGGTGATAACAATGGAGCACCTCGCCAAAAGCCCGCATGTCTACCTGATCAGTTCAGTGCGCAAGCAGCGCGAGGTCATTGTTGACTCGTTCGACGCCGCCAAGGCTTCGGTGTGATCTCAGTCGGACTGCTCGGATCGAAAACAATCCCTGGTCTTCAGGCCGGAAAGTCGAAGGGTTTACGTGGAGGGAATTAAGGAATTTGCTCAAAGGGGGGCT
>CAZFIR010000076.1:0-7008 GCA_964519535.1 uncultured Thermodesulfobacteriota bacterium
CCCTTATTCCACGACCTCGGTGACGACCCCTGCGCCTACGGTGCGGCCGCCTTCCCGGATGGCAAAACGTAGCTCCTTCTCCAAGGCAATAGGGGTGATCAACTCCACCTGAAACGTCACATTATCCCCCGGCATCACCATCTCCACCCCCTCAGGCAACGTCACCACCCCCGTCACATCAGTGGTACGAAAATAAAACTGCGGACGGTACCCATTAAAAAAAGGCGTATGCCGACCCCCCTCCTCCTTGGTCAACACATACACCTCACTCTTAAACTTCAAATGCGGGGTAATACTGCCGGGCTTGGCCAACACCTGACCACGCTCCACATCCTCACGCTTGACCCCCCGCAACAATACCCCAATGTTGTCCCCCGCACGACCCTCATCCAATACCTTACGAAACATCTCCACGCCCGTGACCACCGTCTTGGCCGTGTCCGAAATACCCACAATCTCTATCTCCTCACCCACCTTCACCACCCCACGCTCAACACGACCCGTGACCACCGTACCTCGACCAGATATAGTAAACACATCCTCTATCGGCATCAAAAAATCCTTGTCCACATCCCGCACCGGCTCAGGAATCGACTCATCCACCGCATTCATCAAATTCCATATACACTCATACTCCGCAGCCGCAGGATCAGTAGAATCACTCTCCAAGGCCTTGAGCGCACTGCCCCGCACCACCGGTATGTCATCCCCCGGAAAATCATATCCACTGAGCAACTCCCTAACCTCCAACTCCACCAAATCCAATAATTCAGGATCATCAACCATGTCCACCTTGTTCAAAAACACCACAATAGACGGCACCCGCACCTGCTTGGCCAACAACACATGCTCGCGCGTCTGCGGCATCGGCCCATCTGCCGCCGATACCACCAATATTGTACCATCCATCTGCGCCGCTCCCGTAATCATGTTCTTAATATAATCCGCATGACCAGGACAGTCGATGTGAGCATAATGACGCTTCTCCGTCTCATACTCCACATGCGCAATGGCTATCGTCAACCCACGCTCCTTCTCCTCCGGAGCCTTGTCTATCTGATCAAACGGCATAAACGTCGCCAACTTCTTCAAACCCAATACCTTGGTAATAGCCGCCGTCAACGTCGTCTTACCATGATCCACATGCCCAATCGTCCCAATGTTAATATGCGGCTTCGTACGCTGAAACTTAGGCTTGGACATCAGATGACCTCCTTCTTCTTCTTGGATGTTAATGATGATCCGGTCCCACCGCGGCGTGCAATGACCGCCTCCATAATGGCGGCGGGCACAGGGCTGTACCGGGAGAACTGCATCGTGTACGTGGCTCTCCCCTGGGTGAGGGAGCGCAGGTCGGTGGCATAGCCGAACATCTCGGCCAGAGGGGCCTTGGCCCTGACGCTTTGGATTCCCTTGTGGGCCTCTACCCCGCTGATCTTTCCCCTCCTGGAGCTGAGATCACCGATGACATCCCCGAGGAACACTTCGGGGAGGACAACCTCCATGGACATAATGGGTTCTAGGGCGATGGGGTTTGCTTTCGTTGCGAGGTCCTTGAAGCCAAGCGAGGCCGCTATCTTAAAGGCCATATCCGATGAATCCACCTCGTGATAGGACCCATCCAGGAGGGTGACCCGCACATCGGTCACGGGATAGTTGGCGATGATTCCCCGCTGCATCGCCTCCTGCACCCCTCGCTCTACTGCAGGGATATATTCTCTCGGGATGGCACCACCCACCACCTTGTTGACGAACTCGAATCCCTCGCCGGACTTGAGGGGTTCAAGTCGGAGCACGACATGTCCGTACTGCCCCCGCCCTCCGGTCTGCTTGATGAATTTTCCCTCTCCCTCGAGGGCCTTGGTGATGGTCTCCCGATAGCTCACCTCGGGGACCCCCACACGGGCATCGACCTTGAATTCGCGCAGGAGTCGATCCACGATGATCTCAAGATGGAGTTCTCCCATCCCTGAGATAAGGGTCTGCCCTATCTCCTCGTCAACGGCAATCTGAAAGGAGGGATCTTCGAGGGCCAGCTTGTGGAGCGCTTCGCCCAGTTTATCGAAATCCGCCTTGGTCTTGGGTTCGATGGCAACGGAGATGACGGGTTCGGGAAATGCGATGGATTCTAAGATGATGGGGTGTGATTTCTCCGAGAGGGTGTCGCCGGTGGAGGTGTTCTTGAGCCCGACGGCTGCCACAATGTCACCGGCATATACCTCCTTGATCTCTTCCCGTTTATTGGCGTGCATCTTGAGGAGTCTTCCAATCCGTTCATCCCTCTCCCGTGTCGCATTGTAGACGGTGCTTCCTGACTTGAGGGAGCCGGAGTAGATCCTCAGGAAGGTGAGGTTGCCTATGAAGGGGTCGTTCATGAGCTTAAAGGCCAGGGCGGAGAAGGTTTCATCGTCAGCAGGCAGGCGTTTTTCACTGTGTCCATCGGGCCGTGTCCCCTCAATGGCCGGGACATCGATCGGGGAGGGGAGGTAATCGACGACCGCATCGAGCAGCGGCTGAACACCGCGGTTCTTAAAGGCAGTCCCGCACAGGACCGGTACCACGTGGTGTCCCACGGCGGCCTTCCTGATTGCCCGCTTGATCTCCTCCGGGGTGATCTGTGTTCCCTCGACGTACTTCTCCATGAGGGATTCGTCCGCCTCGGCGGCCTTCTCCATGATTCGCTCCCGGTATTGTAAGGCTTCTGCCTTTCGGTCTTCGGGTATTTCGATGACGTGGTACTGGGCTCCCAAGGTGGTGTCGTCGTAGACGATACCCGTCATTTCGACCAGGTCGATGACTCCGATGAAGTCCTCTTCTTTCCCTAGGGGGAGTTGTAAGGGGAGGGGATGGGCCCCCAAGCGATCCCTCATCATCTGGATGGTTCGCTCATAGTCCGCCCCTACCCGGTCCATCTTGTTGACGAAGGCAATCCGGGGTATGCTGTATTTGTCGGCCTGCCGCCACACGGTTTCGGACTGGGGCTCAACCCCGGCAACAGCGCAAAATATGGCGATGGCCCCATCGAGCACCCGCAGAGACCGCTCTACCTCCATGGTAAAATCGACATGGCCCGGGGTGTCGATAATATTGATCCGATGGTCACGCCAGAAGCAGGTGGTTGCCGCAGAGGTGATGGTGATCCCGCGCTCTTGTTCCTGCGCCATCCAGTCCATGATTGCCGAGCCCTCGTGCACCTCTCCCATTCGATAGGATACGCCGGTGTAGTAGAGTATCCGCTCGGTCGTGGTGGTCTTGCCGGCATCGATGTGAGCCATGATGCCGATGTTTCTGACCCGTTTCAATGGTACTGATCGAGCCACCGTGTCTTGTCCTCCTACCAGCGGTAATGAGCGAAGGCCTTATTGGCCTCGGCCATCCGGTGGGTGTCTTCCTTCTTCTTGATGGACGCCCCTCTGTTGTTTGCGGCGTCCAAGAACTCAGCGGCCAACTGTTCAGACATCGACTTTTCCGGCCGCTCCTTGGCATTCTGGATGACCCAACGGATGGCGAGGCTTATCTTGCGATCGTACCGCACCTCGACAGGGACCTGATAGGTAGCCCCGCCGACCCGTCTCGACTTGACCTCCAGCACGGGCTTCACGTTCTCCATGGCCTGTTTGAAGACCTTGAGGGGCTCATCCTTGGTCTTGTCCCGCACGATCTCCAAGGAGTTGTAAAATATCCGCTCGGCCAGATTCTTTTCCCCCTGCCTCATAAGGGCATTGATGAACTTGGCCACCAGGACCTCTCGATATTTGGGGTCTCGCTGTATCTCCCGTTTCTTTATTACCCGTCGCCGCGGCATATCACACGTCCCGTATTATTTGGGTTTCTTCGTTCCGTATTTGGAACGGGATTTTCTCCTGTCATCCACGCCCAGGGCGTCCAAACTCCCTCTGATGATGTGGTAGCGGACACCCGGAAGGTCCTTGACCCTGCCTCCCCGTACCAGCACCATGGAGTGCTCCTGGAGGGTATGCCCAATCCCGGGGATATAGGCGGTCACCTCCATCCCGTTGGTCAGGCGCACCCTGGCCACCTTCCTCAGGGCAGAGTTTGGTTTCTTCGGGGTGGTGGTGTAGACCCTGACGCACACCCCCCGTTTTTGTGGACACTCCCTGAGGGCGGGGGAAGCTGTCTTCCTCTTGACGGCTTCCCTGCCTTTTCTCACTAGTTGATTGATGGTCGGCATCTCTTAACCTCGACTCATTCTCTCTCGTGCTCTGTTGACAGACACCAATAAAAAAGCCTTCTCCGTTATGACAACCCTCCCCTGAGGGTTACCGTCTCTCTCGTTCACCACAGGTAGTATTTCTTTTTGAAATTAGTTAGATAGTGTTCTCTAACTAATAAAAGAAAACCCTTCTAGGAAGGGCACAAAGTCCTATCCTTGAGAAGCAGCCCGCGGAAACCCACCGAGATTCTTCGCTTGTTACGCTCCTGCAACGATCATCTATACATACGGTTTCCCCAGGCTCTCCTATACATGATACAAATAATACAAATTTTTTAGTTACTTTTTGGTGAAACTTGATATTTATATCAAGTTTATAGTTCTTTGTCAAGGCCTTACGTAAGGTTTTTTATTAATCCCCACCCTTGCCGCTTTTTATGACTCCATGAGGCAAAAATCGGGGTGAATTTTGTCTTTTTTCTCTCGAACCCTGGCGCACGTGACCTCCTGGGTCCTCTCACGGGTGGTGGATTCCATATGGCGGGTGTGTTTGGATGAGGCCCAGAGACAAAAAAACTTCTCGGGGAGATAGATCAAGACCAGTACGGGTAGAAGTTATACCACTGATCGGGGTATTCCTTTATATATCGCTCAAAGACCCGTGCCAGCTCCTCCATCCCCTGCCTGATCCCCTGCTCACGCTCTTTCCGGGAGGGGCTCTGAAAGTAGATGGGCTGCTCGATAATACCCCAGTATTTGCCGCCCTTGAGCACGACGAAGACGGGCAGCACCGCCGCCCCCGTGGCCATGGCCAGGGTGGCGACCCCCAGGGGAAAGGGGGTCTTAAGTCCGAAGAAGTCCACCGCGATGGTATTGTTATTGCCCGGGCGGTCACCCAACATGGCCACCACCTTTTTCTCCTTCAGGACCTTCACGACCTCGAGGATGGCGGCAGGGGAGGGGTCCTCGGGGTTGATGTAGATGTTTCTGATGCCCTTTTGGGCCCTCATGCGCTCCCGGAAGGCCTTGGTCTTGGAGTCGGTTTCATCCAGGGTGAGGACATAGAGGTCGGCCCCCTTGAAGGCGAGCAGCAGCCCCCCCAGCTCCCAATTGCCCAGGTGTGGGGTGATGCAGATGACCCCTTTACCCCGCTTCAAGGCCCGCAACATATGTCCCTGCCCCAGTTCCCGCGCCACCATCCTCCCCTTGCGCTCGGCGGTGAGGCCGGGCATCACCATGTAGTCGAGGAGGTATTGGCCGTAATTCTGGAAGGTCCCTCGGGCACGGGCGGCGATCTCCTTCTCGCCCCACCTTCCCTCCCCGATCACCCGCAGGTTTGCCTTGATTCCCCGCCTGGTCTTGGGCATGATGAGGTAAAAGAGGGTTCCGAAGGAGAGGGTGAAGACCCGCTGTATCGGACGGGGGATAATGGTGGAGAAGACGGAGAACCAAAAGAGAAAGAAAAACCTATTGAGCCACCCCCCTAATCGCATCGCTCTGTGCCACAGAAATAGTTCTTATACAAAAGAGGAAAAGAGGGTTTCCAATCCCAGTGGGTGCTTCTTGGTCCTCTGTACTTGCGAATACGTCGATTTCCCATATGCATACAACTCGGTTGTGGACAACCACCCATCAGGCCTTGGCGCTTAAGGCCTCGCTGAATTTGCCGCAGCGATCGCCCCAACAAGCGATGACCTTATCTTCCACGACCAGCTCGACCACCTCGCAGCTGTTGCCGCACTTGTCGCATTCATTACTGCGGGTGAAGCACTCGCTTTTGGCGATCTCAAAGCCCTTAAATCTGGTGTCCGCGATGTTGGCCCGGCGCGCGAGCTTGGCGGCCCCGAGGGCCCCCATGACCTCAAAGTAGGGGGGGACCACCAAGGGGAGGCCCAGCTCCTCTTCAAAGGCCTTCCGGATGCCGGGATTGGCTGCCACCCCACCCTGAAACACCACCGGCGCATGCATGTCCTTTCCCCTGCCCACGTCGTTGAGATAATTGTTGACCAGGGCGTTACAGAGGCCTGCTATGATTTCGTCGGTCTGAAAGCCGAGCTGCTGTTTGTGGATCATGTCGGTCTCGGCAAAGACGGTGCACCTGCCCGCTATCCGCGCGGCCTTGTGCGCACCCAGGGCCATCTGTCCGAAATCATCTACAGAGATCCCCAGCCTGGCGGCCTGCTGATCCAGGAAGGAGCCCGTCCCCGCGGCGCAGACGGTGTTCATGGCAAAGTCCACCACCACCCCCTCTTGGAGGATGATGATCTTGGAGTCCTGCCCCCCGATCTCGAGGATGGTCCTGGCATCGGGGAGGAAGTCGATAACGGCCACGGCGTGCGCGGTGATCTCATTTTTCACCACATCGGCCCCCAGCAGGTAGGCCGCCAGGTGGCGGGCGCTTCCCGTGGTGGCGACGCCGCGGATCTTTCGGTCGTTTCCGAGCTGGTCCTTGATTAGGCTCAGGCCCTCCTTGATGGCCTCCAGGGGCCTGCCGACGTTGCGCAGGTAGACCTTTGCCAGGATCTGGTCTTTCTCATCCGTGGCCACAGCCTTGGTGGTGATGGATCCGACGTCTATTCCGAGGTACATAATGTTGCACTTCAGCAAAGTAATGCTTACATTGTATCTGAAAAATGATTATGAGTCTAATGGAATCAAGAACGCTTCCTCACATTCGTCCGTGGCTGGCGTGAACGCCCGTATTCACCTCTCCCGTGAGCATGTGCGCGATGGATGTGGGGATAATTTCTACCAAACAATTCTATCGACATGGTATCATTCGTGCTGATGGTGGAAAACGTAATGAGGGGCTCCAAGCGTTAATTTGTCAAGAT
>CAZFIR010000077.1:0-5364 GCA_964519535.1 uncultured Thermodesulfobacteriota bacterium
GAGGGCCGGGATCACCAGGATCGCAAAGCCTGCGCGGTACCCGCCGTGCACAAACAAGACACAGCACAGGGCCAGCGGCCCGATCACCGCGCCGATCTGATCCATGGCCTCGTGGATCCCGAAACCCCATCCCCTGCCCACCTGTTTGGTGGCGTAGGAAAGGATGGTGTCGCGCGCCGGCGCCCGGATGGCCTTGCCCATGCGCTCCGCGATGATAAAGACCGCCGCGACCTGCCATATACCTGCCAGGGCCAGCAGGGGTATGGCCAGGATGAGGCCGTACCCGAGAAAGACAAAGACCCAGTAGCTGCCGGTCCGGTCTGCCCAGTACCCGGAGAGCAGGCGCAGGGCATAGCCGAGAAACTCCCCCAAACCTGCTACCAAACCGACAACTGCTGCATTGGCACCCAGGGTATAGAGAAAGGGGCCCGTAACACTGCGCGCGCCTTCATAGGTGATGTCCCCGAACAGGCTCACCACCCCCATCATGACGATGAACTGATAGGCTATGCGTCGGGTGTCTCTCTGCGCACTCACCATAATCGAATCTTGTCACATAAAAAGGGAAAAGGGTCAAGTCAGAAATAGCCATCAGAATCCCCTGTGCAGCCTGAGGCTTCAACATCACTGATAAACGTGCTATAGTATGCAAAACATTCGGGCCTTTCAGGGGGACAAGAAGGTAATAGGTGAGATCATGAAAACATCGTTGCAATTCTTAAACAAGACGGAAAAGAACGTGGTAACTACCTTCGTCAAGGAGCTCAAAAAGACAATCGGTGAAGATATTATTGATATTCGATTGTTTGGTTCTAAAGTGAGGGGGGATTTTGAAAAGAATTCCGATATCGACATTTTCATCGTCGTTAAAAGAAAGGACGAAACGCGAGACAGAATAAGTGATATCGCAGCAGATTACGTGTATGAATATAATGTCCCGCTTGCACCGGTTATCTACAGCGTGTTCGAATACGAAAAGAACAGAGAATTGGGTTCATTTTTCTTTGAGCAGGTGGAACGCGAAGGGGTTCCGCTATGAGCAGAACAAAGTTGGCCACGTATAGGATGCAGAAGGCGAAGGAAATCATCACTGAAGCCAGCGACAGCCTTCAGCATAAACATTACGGGCTCTCAGTTACGAGAAGCTATTACGCTATGTTTACTGCGACGAAAGCCCTTTTGGCGCTCAAAGAGATGGATTCAAGCAAACACGCCGGGGTTATTGCGTTATTTAACCAACATATCGTCAAAGCAGACCTGTTTCCGAAAGAGATCGGTAAATTTCTAACAAGGGCCAAAGACCTCAGGGAAGAAGCCGACTACGGAGATTTTGTCGAGATCACTGAACACGATGCCCGCACGCAGCTTGAAAGAGCACAAACATTTGTTACGGAAGCAGAGAAGACTTTACAGCATTTGATCAGCACTGAAACTCAATAAATCACACACAAAAGTTTCAAGAATAGAGTTGGCAAAAGCCCTTATTGTTCAGGGTCGAAGGTCATCTCGATCACGCAGCGCCCGTCCCCTTTAACCAGGCTCTCCTTGATCTCGTGCAGGGGCTTGAGGCGCAGGGCCCGCATCACCCCGTCGCGCAAGGGCTGACAGCCGCACGCGTAGCTATCGAGCATATTCGCCTTTTTGATTGCCTCATAGACATAACATTTGCTCCCGAACCACGTGGCGGTGTTGCCGTCGTATGTGATCGGATCATTAATATAGAGGTCGTCAAAAAAGGCGTTCTTCCAGAAGACCTTGAAGATGGACATCAGGTCCTGAATCGACTGCGGCCGCTCGATTACCTTCTTGCGCAGGAGCTGGTTGGTTATCATGCGGCCGATCTTCTCGGCAACCTCGAAGTTGATTTGGTTGGCCCGCTCGAACCCCAGCTCCTTGACCAGGGCCGCGTGCCAGAACGAATCATGCAGCCACCAGAGCCTTCGCAAGGTGTCAACGGATTGGAATTCCGGTATATCCATTCAATGCCCCCCGAATCAAAAATAAGGTGGGGATTATACCACACACCCCACCCTTTTAAACACCTCCTTTTCCCCTTGACTTTCTGCTTTTTATCCGTTAAATAGTTACAATAAGATATAAAACATTGCGACTGTTACAGAGTTTTTAAAGAACTTCAAACCATTTCTTTGCTGTATTCTAGGGGGGATACAGAAAATTTTCTGAACATTATTTGATAGGCGACTGTGTTTAGAGGCGGCCTTGCCGCCAAAGAAATTTTTTCTATTCGTCAAGGAGGGCGCAAACCATGAAACTCGCAACTTTCGAGATTACCGATTTCCAATGCATTCGCAAGTCCAACACTATCCAAGCCGACGACATAACCTGCCTAGTTGGCAAGAACGAATCAGGTAAAACCGCTCTCCTTACGGCGCTCTATCGCCTCAATCCCATTATTGCGGCGGATGGCAAATACGACGTTACTGACGACTACCCCCGATCCGCCGTTGAAGATTATAACCAAGCTGTCGAGGCTGGTGAAACCTCACCCGCAATAGTAGCCACAGCCACTTTCTCCTTGGCCCGCGAAGAGATCCAACCGATTGAGGAGGAGTTTGCGAAGGGGGTCCTTGAGTCGTCCCATCTCACTCTTCGTAAGGGTTATGAAGGAAAGCTCACAATAAGCTTGGACATTAATGATCGAGTGGCAGTTCAATCAGTGATCGCAAGTGCACAACTTCCAAAAGAACTTGCTAAACATTTCGCATCCACTTCAACATTTTCCGATCTAAAAGCTGCATGCCAAGAAAGACAAGAAAAAACTGAGCAATCTGAGACAGAACACATAAGTCAATTAATGGCCATACTTAACAAGATCGAGGAGGCCGGTGGACTTCAACTTTATATTTACAAGACGCATCTTATGAATCTTGTACCAAAGTTCCTCTATTTTGACCAATTTTTCCTTATGACTGGCTCAGAGAATATCGACGCGCTTATTGAAAGGACCAAGAGTGACGACCTGAAAAAGTCCGATTACCCCCTCCTAGGGCTTATCGCTCTCGCCAGAATCAAGTTGGAGGGACTACTCGATCCTCAAAGAACTCAATGGCTCCTCAACAAACTTGAAGGCGCTAGCAATCATCTGAGCAAGAAGATACTCGATTATTGGTCACAGAATAAAAACCTCCTCATCAGATTTGATGTTCGCCCCGCACGTCCAGGTGATCCGGAAGGTATGACCGAAGGTACAAACATCTGGGCTCAGGTATATGACTCCAAACGTATGGTTTCGACCGTTCTCGGCACTCGCTCGCGGGGCTTTGTGTGGTTTTTCTCGTTCCTAGCATGGTTCGATCAGCAGCAGCGCCAAAGAATTCCTCTTATACTGCTACTTGACGAACCCGCCCTTTTCCTTCATGGGCGCGCTCAAGCGGACCTCCTTAGTTACATAGAGCAGGAGCTTAAGGAATCTCATCAAGTCATCTACACAACCCATTCCCCATTCATGGTCGACACGAAAAAATACGAGCGGGTTCGTATAGTCCAAGATAAGAGTGTGGATTCCGATAAGACTCTCCCACTAGAATTGGACGGAACTAAGGTTATCATTGATGTCTTGGAGGCGACTGAGGACAGTCTTTTCCCTCTCCAAGGTGCTCTTGGTTACGACATCTACCAGACACTTTTTGTCGGGCCTAACAGCCTTGTTGTAGAAGGTGTATCCGATCTTCTTTACTTACAGACTATGTCTGCCCTCCTAGATTCGCTCGGAAAAACACCTCTCAGTGAAAAGTGGACAATTACACCTGTCGGAGGCGCCGATAAGGTTCCCACATTTGTTGCTCTCCTCGGTGCGCAACACGGGATGAAAATCGCTACCCTCCTTGACATCCAAAAAAAGGTAAGCAAACTATAGAAAAATCTCTATAAACGAAAGCTGCTCAAGCAACAGAATGTCCTAACATATGCGGACTTCGCAGGAACTTCAGAAGCCGATATCGAAGACATGTTCGGTGATGATTTCTACCTTGATTTAGTAAACAAGGAGTTTGCAAACAATCTTACCAAGCCAATACAGTCCGGCGATCTAAAGACCAGAGCTTCCCGAATTCTAGAAAAACTCAATGATTATTTCGATAACAACCCTTTAAAAGACAATGTCTCTTTTAATCACTATAGACCTGCTAGATATTTTGCCGAGAACATCGCACAACTCTCAAGTATATTTCCACCGGAGGCAATCGAAAGATTCGAAGCTGCATTCAAGACATTAAATGCCCTGCTCTGATATCTAATTGTGCCTTATTTAAAGACTTTTGACGAAAATAATGAGGTCACAAATTAATAAGGAATGAGAAAAATAGCAAAGAGTAACATCCTTAAACCCGAAAAGTAAAAAATTATCAGATTTTGGCGAGTTGATTTTTTTTGAAATTCTGTATAAAATCAATGCGAATGGAGGAGGAAAATTAAAGACCCGAGAGGGATCAGGCGAGGGTGCCCTTATAGAAACAAAATCCAAAAAAAAGCAGCAACTTCTCCCTGAGATGGAAGAGCTTCGGACGAGGCTTGATGCCACGGAGCGCCGCTTACAGGAGGCTAACGAATTATTGCAGGCTCAAATCGCCGAGCGCAAGCGAGCAGAGGAAACCTTGACGTAGGCAACCAACAGTTTGATATTCCTGCATTTTTTCTATTGCGAGGTAATGGATTTTTGGATAAATTGGTTTCCTAATTTGACTGAGTGGCCTTAATAGTATCTTACTCTTATAGGCATTACTTCAGACTAGTAAAGCTGCGGGGAGATGACGATGGTTAAGGCAAAACATAAGGTTGATGTTTTTGAAAAATGCCCAACGGGCATCCGGGGTCTCGATGAGATCACCAAGGGAGGGCTCCCGAGAGGCAGGCCAACCCTGATCTGCGGCAGTGCGGGTTCCGGCAAAACGCTTTTTGCCATGGAGTTTCTCATGCGGGGCGCCATGGATTACGGGGAACCCGGGGTCTTCATGACCTTCGAGGAGACGCCGGAGGATCTCGCGAAGAACTTCATCTCCCTTGGTTTTGACCTCCATGACATGGTTGCGCGTGGTCTCATCGCAACGGATCATGTCTACATCGCGCGAAGCGAGATTGCGGAAACGGGTGAGTACGACCTGGAGGGATTGTTCATCCGCCTGGGGAGCGCCATTGATTCCGTCGGAGCGAAGCGGGTTGTCTTAGACACCATCGAGGCGCTTTTCTCCGGGCTGTCTAATGCCGCTATCCTTCGGGCAGAGCTTCGCCGGCTTTTTCACTGGTTGAAAGAACGCGGTGTGACGGCCATCATTACGGGGGAAAGCGGCGACAAGACCCTGACGCGCTACGGGCTCGAAGAATACGTCGCCGATTGCGTGATCCTCC
>CAZFIR010000078.1:0-2922 GCA_964519535.1 uncultured Thermodesulfobacteriota bacterium
CCCAGGAGGTTTTCTTTGGGGACGACGGCGTTTTCGAAGATAAGGTCGGTGGTGTCGGAACCCCTCATGCCCAATTTCTCTTCTCTCTTGCCGATGGTGAGACCTGTGGTTTCCTTCTCCACCATGAAGATAGAGATCCCCTTGGTTCGCTCCCCGGGTCTGGTGGTTGCGAAGATGGCGTATAGCTCAGCCGCCCCGCCATTGGTCACAAAGCACTTTCTCCCGTTCAAGAGGTAGTGGTCCCCTTGCAATACTGCGGTGGTATTGAGAGAAGCGGCATCGGAGCCCGCCTCAGGCTCCGTCAGGGCAAAGGCGGCCAATACACGGTCTTTTGCCACCCGCTCGTAGAATCTCTTTTTCTGCTCTTCATTGCCGGCCATCATCAGAGGCATGAGCCCGACGGAGTGGGCGAGGATCATCAAGGAACTGGAGCCGCAGGCATAGGCGATCTCCTCTGCGATGATGCAGAAGGCGGTGATATCCCCATCCATCCCGCCGTAGCTCTCCGGCAGCATCACCGAGAGGAACCCCTGCTGGGCGAACAGTTCCGCCATGTCCCACGGGAAGGCCCCTGCCGCATCTATCTCCGCCGCCCGCTTGGCCACCTTAGTGGAGGCGATTTTCTTCACCGATTCCCGGAGCAGCCGATTGCGCTCCGTCTTCATCTCCAAGCTCATCTCAACCATCTTCCTAGTCCTCGTATTTCTTCATTTTTACAAAAGATATTTAATAACATAAAATATCCACCTGAGGCAAGGAGTTTTTCCCGCCAAAAACCCCTTGCATTTTTGGGTAATGGGCATAATAATTAAATTGTGCTCATCCTTGAGCCGTTTGTTTTTGCGATACAATTCACGTTATGCGTATCCTGGTGGTAGAGGACGAGAAAAAGGTGGCCAGCTTTCTGAAAAAGGGGCTGGAAGAAGAGTACTATGCCGTAGACTGCGCCTACGATGGAGAGGAGGCACTCTACATGGTGGAGGCCAGCGATTACGACCTCGTGATCCTGGACATCATGCTCCCCAAGATAGATGGTCTGGAGGTCCTGAAGGGAGTGCGGGAGAAGGGATTGCCCCTTCCCGTCCTTATGTTGACCGCCAAGGATTCCGTTGAGGATGTCGTCAAAGGGCTCGACGCCGGGGGAGACGACTATCTGACCAAGCCCTTTGCCTTCGCCGAGTTGCTCGCCCGGGTGAGGGCCTTGATCAGGAGGAAGGAGCGGGAGCCCGCAGGAGAGCTGCGGGTGGGTGATCTGGTCCTGGATCCGGTGAGCCACACGGTGAGCAGGGAGGGGCAAGAGATCGATCTCACGGCGAAGGAATATGCCCTCCTTGAATACCTGATGCGCCACGCCGACCGCGTCGTGACCAGGACCATGATATCAGAACATGTGTGGGACTACCATTTTGACCCCATGACGAACGTCATCGATGTCTATGTCAATCACCTGCGCAAAAAGATCGACTTAAACTCCTCGCAGGGACTGATTCACACCATCAGAGGCGTGGGATACATGTTAAAAGGTTAGGGGATGATACTGTATAAAACCATAAAATTCAGGATGACGCTCTGGTATGTAGTGATCTTGGGGATCATCCTCTCTTCTTTTAGCTTTTTCCTGTACTTTACCCTCGCCGATAGTCTCTATAAAGGGGTGGACAACAAGATAAAGACCATGGCGGAGATCGCCGTCTCCTCAGCGCGCAGCCCCCTTGGGGCGGGCCCCAGCATGGCCGATCTCGACCGGATTATGACCGAGCGTTTCGGGATCAAGCCCTTGGGGAGGTTTATTCAGATCCTAGACGAATCGGGCAGGGTTGGCGGCATGTCGACCAATTTGAGGAATGTGAAGGTTCCACTGAGTGTTCAAACCCTGCAAGCGGCGTCCAAAGGCAGGACGACCTTCGAGACCGTTCAGGTCATGGGTAAATACCCCCTGCGGCTGGTGACCATGCCCATCACAGACAACGGGAGGATGGCAGGGATCGTTCAGGTGGGCAGCCCCCTGGAGGAGGTGGAGGAGGCCTTGCATCAACTCCTCTTCATCCTGTTGATTGCCGTGCCGGCCGCGCTGTTGCTCGCCAGTGCCGGGGGGCTCTTTTTGGCCAACAAGGCCCTGAGGCCGGTAGACGAGATTACCCAGATCGCCCGCCGGATCGGCTCCGGCGACCTCAGCCAGCGTATCCGGATAAAGCGGGTTAACGATGAACTCGGGAGGTTGGCCGCGACCTTCAACGAGATGATCGCCAAGCTGGATGAGTCTTTTCGACGGATCAAGCGCTTCACTGCTGATGCCTCCCATGAACTCAAGACCCCCTTGACCATCCTCAGGGGTGAGGTGGAGGTAGGGCTGAAGAAGAAAAGGACTCTGCAGGAATATCAGAGGATACTGAACAGCAATCTGGAGGAAACAAACCGTATGTCCCGCATTGTCGATGGCCTGCTCACTCTTTCCCGGGCAGATATGGGAGAGCTTACCATGGAGCGGGAGGAGGTGGATCTATCCTCTCTGGCCCGGGAGGTATGGGACGATCTCCAGATCCTGGCCCGTGAGCGGCGGGTTCAGCTTTCCTTTATGGACGACGGTTTTACCACGGTAGAGGGGGACCCCCTGTTTCTGCGGCAGCTCATCTTGAATATAACGGAGAATGGGCTGAAATATACCCCTGCTGGAGGTGAGGTGGAGTTGAGGGTGAAGGGCGACCACGATCAGGGGGTGGTCAGGATCTTTGTCTCCGATACCGGCGTGGGGATCGCCCCGAAGGACCAGAAACGGGTCTTCGATCGTTTCTTCAGGGCCGATAAGGCGAGGTCTCGCGAGACAGGAGGAACGGGCCTCGGGTTAAGCATCAGCCAGTGGATTGCCCGGGCCCATGACGGGCAGATTACGGTGAAGAGCACGGTGGGAAAGGGGAGCACCTT
>CAZFIR010000079.1:0-5503 GCA_964519535.1 uncultured Thermodesulfobacteriota bacterium
ACCTACTATAAATTATGAATATTCTGATCCTGAATGCGATCTCGATTATGTGCCTAATAAAGGACGACCAGCAAAAGTACGTACAATATTGTCAAACTCGTTTGGATTTGGTGGGAAAAATTCGGCACTAATTATCAAGAAATTTGAAGATTAAGTAAGAAGTAACACGTAATACTAATTTTGTTTCGCAGATTTAAATCAGATTTGTGAGGTAAATAAATATTTTATCTTTATAAATGTGAGTAGAAAAAAAAGAAGGGGAATAATGAGACATCTAGAGCATACAATTGTTATTAAAAGTACTATTAACAAGGTCTACGCAATAGCTGAAGCGATTGAAAATTTTCCAGAGTTTATGCCACACGTTAAGACATCAAACATTATCAAAAAACAGGGAGATAAAAGGCAGGTAGAAATGTCCGCTGTGGTCAATGGCATTAATTCTCACTGGATTTCAGCATCAACATTAGAGAAAAATAAAAAAATTAAATATAGTCAAGTTAAGGGGTTCTGCAAAGTCATGGGTGGAGAATGGCTATTCGAGAAAGTGCCAGAAGGAACAAAAATTACGCTCATTCATAACTTTGATTTAGGGCTACCCATCATCGGAAATCTTATTGAGCGGATAATAGTCAAAAAATGGGTAGACAAGTATTCTCGCCTTACGTTGAATCATATTAAAATACAAGCTGAGTCAAACGAGTGATACTCCCCACCCAATACTATTTACAAAGCGGGCAAAGCATTGATAGTTATTGATCTATTGGTTTTTTATAATCCCTTTTTTGTGATGAATGCATAACTTAATAAATAAGAGTAAAAAATGAATACTTATGCTATATTTCCTTTAACCGCAGCAATTTTAACTCTATTCTTGATAATTTTTGTCTTATCACAAGGAGGAAAGAAAAAGTTAAATCTATCCTTTGCCTTTGTAATTTTTTGTAATATGGTGTGGAATGTTGGATATTATCTTTTGTATGTTGCCCCGTCACGAGATTTTGCTCTTTTTAGTCGGCACATAAATTTCTTTGGTACAGTCTTTACCCCTCCAACTTTTCTCTATTTAATAATGGTTCTTACCGGTCAAGTCACGAAACTAACAAAAAATGTATGTTTAACGGCCTTTGCTGCTAGTTTTATCCTATTTATATTAAATTTCAAGGGGTTCATTACTAACGATGTTACCCGATATTACTGGGGGTATTTGCCTACAGCTTCAAAAACTGGCGTTTTTTTTGCGTTAATGTTTATTGTTTATATCTCATATGCGTTTGCACTTTTGTTTAAAGCAATGAGAAAAAGCGTGGGGGTAAGGCATAATCAACTAAAATATGTATTCTATGGAGCAATTGTTGGCTTTGGAGGTGGAGTAACAAACTTCCTACCTATACATGCGGGAATAAAAATCTACCCGATGGGCAATGGGATCGTCCTCCTTTGGTTGGGGATTGTCGCCTATGCTATATATAAACATCATCTTATGGATATCAGTATCGTCATCAAGAAAGGCGCGGTCTATGCCTATTTGTCATTTTTGGTATTTGTTCCTTGTATGTTCATTATCATCCTCGCCCAAAAGTTCTTCTTCGGTCATACTAACGCATTCTTTTCTTTCTTGGCTTTTTGTACAGTCCTACTAGCTAGCTTAGTTATCCTAAAGTTAAAACCCGAGATAGAAGAATATATCGAGAAGAGACTATTCAAAGGTAAATTTGAATACAAAAAGGCATTAACGGAATTGAGTGAACTAATAATCTCCTTTTTGGATGAAAAAGAGCTCTTTAAAAAAACCGGGAATATTCTAACTAAAGACTTGGGCACAGAAAAAGTATCCTTTTTCATGCTAGACAGGGAAAAAAGGGCTTATACCCTGCGCGCATATCAACATCTGCAAAACCCTAAATTCAAGGAAATACCTCATCAAGATCCGCTTTTTAACTGGTTGGAAGAAAAAGGGAAGGTTGTGGTGAAAGAAGTTATGGATCAATCCATGGATGACCCACATATCAAGTCTATTGTTGAAAAAATGGAGTCAATGGAATCGGAGGTATGCATTCCCCTGATAGCGAGAGATAAATTAATAGGAATCATCAATCTCGGTCACAAACGAAGCGGCGATATGTACTCTCACGAAGATCTGGATTTACTGACCCACTTTGCCAATCAAGCCTCTGTCGCCCTGGAAAACGCCCGTCTTTACCAAGAAATGCAGAGGACCCAGATGTTGATGCGCCGAACGGACCGGCTGGCCTCGCTGGGTTCTCTGACCGCAAACCTGGCCCACGAAATCAGGAACCCCCTGGTCACCATCAAGACATTCCTGGATCTGTTTCCTCAACGGTACAGGGATAAGGAGTTTCGAGGCGATTTTTTAAAACTGACAAGCTCCGAGCTAGACCGAATCAGCACGCTGGTAACTGAGCTATTAAGCTTCGCCCGGCCGGCGAAGCCCAATGTTAAAAGGGGGGACGTGAACCAGGTCCTGAAGGATGTCATTCATCTTGTCACGGTGGAGGCTAACAAGCGGGGTATTGTCATTCATACCAATCTGCAAGAGATCCGTCAGGCAATGCTCGATACAGATCAAATGAAGCAGGTCTTTCTCAACATTTTTTTAAACGCCTTCGAAGCCATATCCGCGCATGGCAAGGTATCGGTAACGAGCAGGGATATCCAAAAAAATGGCATGGCTTATGTCCAAGTTGAGATCACGGACAATGGAAAAGGCATCCCCAAGAAGATAGCGGAGCAGATCTTTGACCCCTTTTTTACGACCAAGGAAAAAGGGAATGGCTTAGGGCTGTCCATTACTCACCAGATTGTCGAAGAGCACCATGGCACCATAGAGGTGGAGAGCAGGGCAAAAAAGGGCACCACCTTTGTCGTAAACATCCCTTGTGCAATGCTCAAGTAAAAAATTAGCACCACCCTACCACCCTACCTGCTTCCATCATCAAAATCCAGAAGTGCTTCCGAATAAGCCGGTCGAAAAACTATATATGATATAACTATTTGATTTAAAAGGGGAAAATTAACTCTCGTTATCCACAGCGTTGTTCTCACTTATCCACACGAGTACCCGTTGTTATCCACATCATATCCCATGTTATTCACACAAAACTTCCCATTATCCACAGAACTGCCCTTTTTTGTCCACATCCGTGCCATTTTTTGTCACTTTTCGCAGCAATTGCTTTAAATTTTTACGACATCTTTGTGTTTTTTTGCTTGTAATTTCCCCGCAAAGCGTGTAGTAGTAAGACTACGGGGGGATTTTGTAACAGCGGCAGGAGTCGTACTTTCCTTCATTAGATTTTAGGCACATAATTTGCTAAGAAGTAGACCAATGGAGCGAAACAAGCGACCCAATGTCTTAATCGTGGACGATGAACTAGGGCCGAGGGAATCCTTGGGGATGATCCTGAAGCCCTCTTTTAATGTCTTCACATCAGAAGACGGAAAACAGGCCCTCCAAGTTATTAAGGATAGAAGCGTTGACATCGTTACGCTGGACCTTAAGATGCCGATCATGTCAGGCGAAGAGGTGTTGAAGCGGATCAAGGCATATGATCCCACCATCGAGGTCGTCATCATCACCGGTTATGGAACGTTAAAATCGGCAGTCGACGCCATAAAGTACAATGTCTTCGACTACATCCTGAAGCCCTTTAATGTGTCGGATATCCTCTCGACCGTCAAGAGGTGTCTTGAAAGAAGGGAGATGAGCATCAGGGTAAAGGACTTTTTGGTGGCAGTAGAAAAGGAACGCAAATCACCCATCAAAATGTATAAACACATATCTCATTTCCTCAATAAATTAGATGAGTTTTACGATCCAACGAAAAGCGAAAGTTATCTGGATTTTGTCAGGGGATTGACTTCCACCTTGGAAAGCGATGATCCCTATTCGAAAGGTCACGCGGAGAGGGTTAATCACTACGCCACCATCATGGCCGAGGGGCTGCGGTTCTCCCAAATAGATATGAGAAATCTGCAGATCAGCACCTATCTGCATGATATCGGCAAGGTAGGTATGATTGTCAAGAAAAGCTCACTGGATGAGGATGAGTGGGCTGAAATGAAAGAACATCCCAAAAAGGGGGCAGACTTAGTGTCCCCCTTGAAACTACCCACCGAGGTGATCGCGGGAATTAAGTATCATCACGAGAGGGTGGACGGCAAGGGCTATCCTGAAGGCATAAAGGGGAAGCAGATACCCCTCTTCGCCCGGATCATAGCCATAGCAGACGCCTATGATGCCATAATAGTGGGCAGGCCCTATAAGGCTGCCCTGAGCACGGATGCTGCGCTGCTCGAATTGAAACAAAACGCCGGTTCTCAATTTGATGAGGAACTGGTTGATATATTTGCAAAGGAACAGAGCGCGCGATGATGGGTACATTAATCCACTGTCTTGAATGCAATGCAATCATGCATATGACCGAATGGGACCTTCTCCCGCACTATGCATGGGATGAGGAAGAAATCAGAGAGGTTGAGCAGGATGATAGAAAGGCCTTCTTGCATAGCCACAGAGACCATATAAAAGAAAAACTGACTCCTCTCACTCCTCCCATAAGCGACAAACCATATACTGAACCCGTCAAGACATGTTACTTTGAAGCCACGAATGGCACCAAGCGATTTGTGATCAAAAAGTGGCGTACTAAGATCGATGACCCCTTTACATATGAAATTATCGATGGAAGTATTGAGCTCACCAATGGTACGGTACAGGCCCAGACCGAGGCCATAAAAAAGCAGTTGCAAGCGGAACATGCCCCGTTTAGCACTGAAAAAAAGATACCTTTCTTTATCCAGGCTATCCATGAAGAGGTTGAGACATTAGATCCGGAAAACCTTGAGGTCTCGGCCGAAGGGAAAACGCCCTTAGTCTCTTACTGTCAACTGAGGAGTAATTGTGTGGATCGGATTTTGACACGGTGCCAGGACAACTTTAACCAGCATGAACTGAACATGCTCAGGGATTTCATCAATCGGCATAACGAGTATGACGGCGTGATGACGGCGGTAGCTACGAAAAAGTTCACCATAAAACGCAGGGATCAGCAGGGCATATCGCCACATGCGGTGCGCGCTGCACTGCGCAGCGTTATGCCTCTCCCTTAACATTTCACCGAATAATCAAAAAAAGTGTAAAAATAAACCAGGGTATCGTTAACCGTTACCCTACGTGAGCTTACTGGCACCCCCGGGGCGACTCGAACGCCCGGCACCAGGATTAGGAATCCTGTGCTCTATCCGCCTGAGCTACGGGGGCAACCCGTTGTGTACATCTCAATCTTTAACACCATCGCGCCTCAGAGTCAAGTACAGGCAGCCTATTTAAAGAGGGCCCAATCCCGCCCTGTCGCTCTGCGACATCTCCCGTTTTACGGGACCCCGTTGTCAGCAAAAATCATATTGAGGTGCGGGGCCGCCATTCAGATTTTTATACAAAGTAGGGCGGGACACATTTAAAAGCGGGATGTGTGTCGCC
>CAZFIR010000080.1:0-10663 GCA_964519535.1 uncultured Thermodesulfobacteriota bacterium
TGTATCCCCAGCTCCCTGCCAAATTCGAGATTGGCCTCGATAATCTTGGCCTGGATCAGGACCTGAGGGGTCTGGGCATCAAGCATCCGTACCAATTCCTTGGCCGTTGCCACGTTGACTTGGATGTCTTTTACAATAAGGGCATTGGTGCGATCATCGACAGTTACGGTCCCTCTGCCACTTAGGAGATCTTTAACTTTGGGTGCGAGATCAGCAGCCGTGCTGTAGCTCACCTGTATCAATTCGGTGATAAGTGGTTGTATCTCTTCTGTGGCCTTGCCTGCCTCTGCCCTAAGCTTTCTTTCAGCGCTTATTCGCTCCAATGGAGCAATCCTCATGACGTTTCCTATCCGCTCAACCCCTAGATTTTTGGATTGGAGAATGATGTCAAAGGCCTGATCCCAGGGGACGTCAACCAATCGGACGGTAACCGTTCCTTTCACATCCTCGGTCGTTATAATATTTAAATCACTTACCTCGGCAAAGAGTCGCAGTATGTTATCAATATCGGCATCCTTAAAATCCAGGGTGATCTTTTTCCCCGTGTAAACCTTTTCCAACTCTTCTTCAGGGGGGATAGCCTGCGTAACCTCAGCAGTTGGCGCAGGAGCAACCGGGGCTTTTTCTGTTGCCGCCTCTTCTGGCACCACCGTTGCCGGTTTTTCTAGCTCTTGTTCCGCAGGGGGTTTTGTAGCGGTGACCACCTCAACTGGTTCTGTTTTTTCAAATTTGAATTCCTCAGACCTCTCAAAGTCGAGGTAGATCTTATTATTCTCTTGTCTGACGTCGAAAGCCACCATCTTCCGCAGTTTCACGTTGACTTGAGTGCTCTTTTGATCACCGCTCACTACATTGATGGGGGTTATCATGTCCACTGGAGTGGCGAACTCACGAGTATCCAAGGGCCTGCTCAGCTTTGGCGGCACCTCCATCCCCTTTATGTCTATCAGTACGGTATGATCTGGACCCTTTTCCACCTCATACAACGCCTTTACCGAAGTGGATATTATAATCCTGGATTTGTCCTCAAGCTGTTTAAAATCTATGCCGATAATTTCCCCAGCTATTGCTGTCGGAGCAACCTCCTTCTGCTCTTCCTTGGCCATTTCTTTGTCTGGTCCCTGAGCTAACTCTTCGGTGGGCGAAGTAAAAAGGTCTTCTTCCTTAACTGCCTTCCCCAGTACGATCCTCACTTCATCACCAACGCGATATACCTTATGGCTGGGTAGATCTGCAGTCGGCACATCAAGTACAACCCTGACCTTCTTTGGATGGTCTCCCAAGCGTATTCTTTGCAAATAGGAAGAGTTAACCGAGACCGCTTTTTTGCGAAACTTCCTATTGACCTGCCACAGATCGATCACTAACCTGGTAGGTTTCTTCAGGTCAAAGGCATTGTAATCACCAAATCTTCCATCGGCCTTCAATATGAGAACTACCTTATCCCTTTGAGAAGTATCCACGAGAACATCAACTAAACTCTTGGCGGGCGCCAATTCTTTTGCGAGATCTTCCTCTTTTACCGATGGAGGTATCTCCCTAAAAATTTCTGTTTCCTCTCGTTTCTCCTCCTTAGCAAGAACCGGACTTTGTTTTCCTACATCGATAGAGAGAAGATTTCCTTCTTTTTGGGCTTCATATCTGACCAGCTTATTCAGAAAGATCGAGACCTGAACGTTATCATCCTCCTGGACGGCAATAATCTCTTTAATTACTTCATCTCCAACCACTATAGGTGTAGCGACTCCAGGGGCCAATTCAGTCTGCGGGATATCGATCACCAGCTTCAACGGTTGGGGGACAAGCCTAAAAAATGTATATGCCACAGGAGCTTTGCCTTCAATGATGATCTTCTTTCCTTCATCGCTGTCTTCGACCGCTATCTTGTACACAAAATTATGGGGAACCGTTGTTGGCAAAGACTCTACCTTTTCCCGGGAGGCGCAACCAATTAGCAGAAGGATAACAGGAATCACCAGTATCAGTATCCCCCAATACACCCTCTTCTTTTTCAGGCGTCTCATGATTATTCTTCCTCCCGGGGGGGGTGTAAACGCAAAACGATGTCTTTTGATCTCACTTTGCCCATATAATCCTTATAGCGTTCTTCAATAATCACCTGATCTTTAAGGACTGCCTTAACTTTCCCAAACCTGCTGCCGACATATACCCCCTTCTCAATAATATACCCTTTCCCCTCAGAATCTTCTACCATCGCCTTCCCCCCTCCTGTACCTACCATAATGGCCACTAATTTTAACTGACTAAGGTCATACTTTTGTAGGGGGGTAACAGGTATTTCCTCGTCAACAGGTTTGACAGGGGTTTGGATGGCGATGAATGGCTGAAAGGGATCTCTTTTACCAGTTGGGTCATAGACATAATCACTCTCCACCTCTTTTGCAGGCGCATTCGTTGACGGTGGAGCATCCGTACGGGGGGCAACTTGTGGAGGTGGCTTAGGAGTTGCCTGTTGCCCCTTTCCTTTTTTGGCGCCAGGGATGGGTAATTTATCGCATCCGCCCGCGCACAAAGCTAAGGCGATTACAATAACGGAAATATATAATATCTTTACCCCCCCTTCTCGGCCCATTTTCATACCTTAACCACTAACCCACTACTTATTATTTCCCTTACTTGCCCTTTTTTGGGGGTGGTGCACTTTCTTTATATCTATAAGTAGTTGCTACGCAGGAGGTGCTTAAAAGAAGTTCATCCCTGCTCTTTGTTTGCGCATTCTGAATGCTGAAGTTCTCAATGTTTACGATTCTGGGAAGGGTGCCTACGTAGTAGAAGAACATTCCAATCTTATGATATGACCCTGTAAATTTTAACTCAACAGGGACCCTGGCATAATATTGCCCAGCTTGTTCACCCTCAGGTTTGAACAACAGAACTTCCAATCCAGCCTCTTTGCTCATATTAGAGATGTTTTTCAGTAGGTTAGGGATCTCCTTGCTATCAGGCAGTTTCGTCAAAACGGTTTGGAGGTCAGCATTCATCCCCTCCAACTCCTCTTTGAACTTATCATGGTCTTTGGCGATGTTCCGCTTGATGTTCACATCCCGCTTGAGATCTGCTAATTTTGATTCTTTGGCTTCAATCATTTTCACTTTTGGTCGATATGCTATTTGCCAGTATACAAGCAAGATAAGTCCCGCGATTAACGCGAGGATACCTATTTTTTGCAGAGTAGGTAATTTGAGAATGCTATCGAGAGATACTGCCATTAATGTTCCTCCATTAAAGGGCAGTCGAACAGTTCAAGCTGAACTTCTTTAACTTCAACCCCCCTCTGTTAATTTGCTCTGATGCCCCCAGTTCAATGCCAGTAAAATATTTGGATCTTTCTAATACCGTCATAAAATTCGCGATGGTTTCGTTGTCCAATGCGACCCCGGTAATCTTCAAGCTCTTTCCACTCTTATCCAACGATTCGATCCACACCTTCTCGGGCGTGCGCTGGCTCAGTTCGCCCAAAACATAAGCCGCTCTTAACCTCCCCCTGTCCAAATCTCTGATGACATTCAGCTTTTGCTCAAGTTTTGCCTTTTGTTGCTTTAACTGGTCTATCTCACCAACTTCCTTGTTTAATTGAGCAAGTTCTTCTTGTACAACTTTCATCCCACTATCTACTGTTTTCTCACGATGATTAATGCTCACGCTAAGCAAAACAATAATTACTACGACAAAAAACAGGGTAAGGGCCGCTATGGAAAATTGAAAACGAAGGGATTCCTTTCTCCGGGCCGCCCGCACCGGTAATAAATTTATTTCTATCATACAATTATACCATCCGTGAAGCCAATCCTACGCTAACGGTCATTAAGGGACTAATATCTTTTAGATATTCCGGGTCGATCACCCGTGGGTTAACCGCTATGTTTGCAAATGGGTTAAGAATGGCTACTGGTATGTTCACTCTTTCGTGGACGATCTCTTTGAGCCGGGGGGGCTTGGCGCATCCACCACTGAGATATAGACGTACTACCTTTTCCTCGGGGAACGTAGCAGTAAAGAAGTCCAAAGATTTAGCGATCTCTAGCGCGATGTTAGAAGAAACCTTGTCAAAAATCTTGTCAATGACATGCGGCGATCCCTTGTCCGATGATCCACCCAATTTCAGGTCCTCTGCTTCCTCAAAATTGACGCTCAGTTCCTTTTGGATCTCCTCCGTGTAGAGATTTCCTCCGATTGAGATATCACGCGTGAAAAGCGATTTTCCCCCTCTGACAATATTTAAATTCATAATGCTTGCTCCAATATCGCATAAGGCAACTAAATCACCAATTTCTAGAGGATAATTTAGTTCATATCCATTTTCCAAAGCGAAAGAATCTATATCGATGACCATGGGGCTCAACCCGACTTCTCTGACGATGGCAACATAATCATCGACTAAATCCCTCTTAGCCGCAACCAGTAGGACTTCAATATGTTCTCCCATGTCCTTTTCTGGGGCTGACAGTACCTGAAAATCGATGTTGACGTCATTGATATCAAAAGAGATATAACGTTCCGCTTCCACCAGAATATTCTCTTCCAATTCTGACTCAGTCATCTTGGGAAGGGTAATCTTCTTTACGATTACCGAATGCCCTGAGACAGAAACGGCTACCTCTCGCTTTTTTATCTTATAGTGAGAAATCAACTCCCCAATCGCTTCCACCACTGTTGTCGCATCCATCAGACTTCCGTCCACGATGGTTTCGGGCGGAAGCGAAGTGAGGCCCATATTTTCTACCTGGTAACCCTTTCCCGTATCCTTAAGATCCATAAACTTGACGGCGCTGGTACCTATATCCAATCCCAGCACCATTTTTCTTTTTCCCCCGAATAACGCCATCGACAGATCCCCAAACTTTTAGTTTAAAATATCAAACTTTTTTATCAATGTCAAGTATATTTTCTATAGATTTTTGACACTTTTTTTAAATATTTTGTCTTTTTAAGAGCTTATTCCGTACCGGTTTAATTTTTCCCTCAAGGTTGAACGGGAGATACCTAAAATCCTGGCAGTTGCTGACTTGTTTCCCCCTCTTGCCTGCAGCACCTTCAAGATATAGTTTCTTTCTACATCGGCCAAAAGAAAGAGACCATTTTTGTCCATCCATTTTTCCCCTGAAGCAGCTTTATTCTCGCCTGTTTCGTTGTTCCTCAATTCCAAGGGGAGATCTTTTGGAGCAATAATGTCCCCTTTGGCCAATATGGCTGCTCTCTCCAAGACATTTTTCAACTCTCGTACATTTCCCGGCCAGAAATAGGCCAATAAGAGGTCGAGAACCTGGGGACTTACCCCCTTTATTTCTTTTCCCATTTCACTTCGCAATTCTTTAATAAAGTATTCATTAAGTATAAAGATATCCTCTTTTCTATCACGTAAAGGGGGCAACTCTATCACCATGACCTTGATGCGGTAATAGAGATCCTTACGAAATTCGCCCTTCTCCACTAATTGAGCGAGGCTTTTATTCGTAGAGGCAACAACCCTTACATCTACTTTAAGATCTCTCTTCCCCCCTACCCGCCTGAGGGTATACGTTTCTAAAAACCTCAACAATTTCGGCTGAAGAGTAAGCTTCATCTCTGAAATCTCGTCCAAAAAAACTGTCCCACCCTGGGCTAACTCTATGAGGCCCGGCCTGCTCTCTTTTGCATCGGTAAAGGCACCCTTTTCATATCCGAAGAGTTCCGATTCCAGCAACGCCTCAGGAATGGCGCTGCAATTTATCTTTATAAGAGGCTTTCGTTGCCGTCGACTTTGGTAGTGGACAGCATTGGCAACTAATTCTTTGCCCGTACCGCTTTCCCCCTGAACCAAAACCGGAGTTCGTGGGGTTTGGCTGACCAAGGAAATGAGCTCCCGTACCACGTCCATCTGAGGACTAATTCCACAAATCTCGCCATCCTTTTCTCCGTCCTTGGTCTTAGTACGGAGTCTGAGAACCTCTCCCTTGAGTTCCTTGGTCTCCAGCGCTTTTTTGATTGTTAACTTCAATTCTTCAATTTCAAATGGTTTATTGATATAATCATATGCTCCTGCCTTCATAGCATCAACCGCCGTCTTCACATCGGCATAGGCAGTCATCATGATTACATAAGGATCATTGTCAATCTCTCTGAGCTTTTTCAAGACGTCCAGGCCATTCATGTCGGGAAGTCTGATATCCAGTAAAATGAGATCAAAAATTCTTTCCTGGAGGGGGTTAAGGGCGTCCTCACCCCTCTGGACCGTGGTCACCTCATAGGACATCTTCTCGAGGATGTCTGAGAGGGTGCAACCCATCACCTCGTCATCGTCAACAATGAGTATATTGGGCTTATGCTCCACCATCATGCACTATGGGAAGGCTGAGGATGAACGTTGAACCCTTTCCTGGAGTGCTTTCCACCCCAATTGTTCCTCCATGCCCCTCCATTATTTTGTAGGTTATTGCGAGACCTAATCCTAACCCTTTACTCTTAGTGGTAAAAAATGGATCAAAAATTTTAGTAAGATGTTCGGGTGTAATTCCATTGCCACTATCCTTTACCTTGACCTGTATCCATGCCTCCTCTGAATCCCTTCTGACTGCCTCAACCGTCAATTTTCCCCCCACTGGCATGGCCTCGATGGCATTGAGAAAAAGGTTCATGAATACCTGCTGCATCTGACTAGCATCTAGTGGGACTGGAGGTAGATCGTCGGCATAGACCTCTTTAATGGTAACCTTCTTCTTCTCTGCTTCCTTAGCCAAAAGTCCCTTCACTTCTTTGATGATTTCCTCAATGTGACAGGGGATGAGATCAAGGCGTCGTGGTTTGGCAAAAGAGAAGAAGGTACGCAGTAGATCATTGAGTCTATCAATCTCTTTTATAATGCGATCAAGATACTCCCTTCGTGAGGCATCCTCATGCAATTCCTCACTTAAAGCTTGAGCAGTAGTCTTGATGCCAGCAAGAGGGTTTCTTATTTCGTGGGCTAGGGTGGAGGAAAATTCTCCCAGATACGCCAATCGATCTATCCTGAGTATCTCTTCCTGCATCTTGTAAGGTTGTGTCATATCCTGTAAATTTGCCACTTTTCCTCTTTCTCTTCCCTGAGAGTCGTGATAGGGGACAATGAGTAACTTAAAAGGTGCGCCCCCCCCTTTTTTATGGAAGAAGATTTGTCCATTACCTTTTCTCATGTCAAAGGAATCCTTAGCTCCTTGGGGAAAAAGACTGAGCAGACGTTTACCCAGAAGCAGATCCCTTTTGTGATCCAAGATTTCTTCCGACGCCTTATTGGCAAAAATAATTTTCCCCTCTCGATTAAGCAAAAGTACCCCTATTTCAATCCCATCCAAGATCTCCTTTACAACGGGGTTAGGTCTCTCGACGCTGGTGGTTTCTTGATGATTTTTCATGAGCCAGCTACAGGGGTTTCATAGTTAAGGAGATATCTGCTCAGCATTGAGAATCCATACCTTACCACTCCTCGCAATTCCTTGGCCCAAAATATAGGGTCTCCCCTCAATAGGCTGATATTCGATTTCCTCTCGGGTTATGGCTTGATCTATGATTACTGCAGCGGGGCGATCTTCTCTTCCCTTGATTAAAAGCACAAGGGGGTTTTCTTCTGTCGAGGGCTTCAGTTTAAATACCTGAAAAATGTTAAAAAGGGGGATTTCTCTGTTTTTTAATTTGACCTTGCCCCTCTCAAAGAAAAATTCCGATACCCATTTTTTGATTGGAAAACTCCTTACCATCTGCTGTTCAGGAAGACCAAAGATGACTCCTGAGACCTTGAACAAGTAGGCAGACAAGCTCGGTGTGCTCACGGTCTGTTGTAATTCAAGTTCTGATGAACGATATGGGTCCTTCATCAAGCGTTGATCAAGCTCTGCGACCTCTTCTTTGTGCGGCTCCCCCTCCAGGTATCTTCCCCCCATCAATTTACTTTGCATATTGTCCTTAAAATTTATTATCTCCTGATGTATGGTCTCTAATCGCTTTTTTTCTTCACTAACCACCCGTACGAGATTTTCTATCTTATGCATAAATTTGTCTAGCTCTGCAAAAGGGATGTGCGCCTCGGCAGAAGGTTGCTGTACCACTCTCTCCTCGCCAAGTACAATACGATCTGCAAGGGTTTGCGGAGCTTGTATCCTTTCTACGCCCTCTTGTGGCGCCTCTTCGATCCTCAGTTTCTGAAACTCCACAATTAATTCCCGCACCAGGGTCACCTTGTCGATCTCCAAAGAGAACCGTTCATCAGTCATCCCTTTGACGGCCTTCCAAGACTTCTGCAAAAATTTTAAGGCAGCGGGGGTCAGTTTGCTTTCATCCAAGATAAGTTGATGGAGTACCTTTTGGATCAAGATGATGACCTTTTCCAATTCATCGCCGACGTTAGAAAGCTTTCTCAAGTCTTGAAGGTGAGTTATGGCGTTATTGATATGTTTGGAGCTGATATCCCATTCTAAGGTCAACAATTGGGCCTCAACTTGCTCGAGTTTTTCCTGAAGATCTCGGGCATCAGAACTCATCGTTTGAGGCTGAGCTGCTGACAGAGGACGGGAAGGACTATCAATTCTACCAGCATTTTCAAGAGGGGGGGGATTTTTTTGGGGTTGGATAACCGGACTTGGCTGACTTCCTTTCTCAACGAGGATGGTATCTACAGCTGAATCGATCTCCTTCTCGAGATCAGATAGATCCCAACCACCATCTTTTCCGTTCATTACAGTTAGCCTTTTGCTAAAACTTTCCTACTCACATCCCTCACCGAAAACTTGCTTATCTCCCGCAGGGTCTCGAAGACTCCTTCTCCCTTGAGAGCGCTCGCTGTGAAGAAAGGTACCTTGAGATGTGCATTCAAGTCTCGTTCCATTTCATCAATTGTTAATACAGGTATGTTACTTCCCTCCAGATCCCGCTTGTTGTACTGCAAGACCAAAGGGATCTTGGTAACATCGAGACCTTTTTCCTTAAGATTAATGGCCATATTTTCCAAGCTCTCGATGTTCTTTTCCCTCTGTACGCGCATAGAATCAGCCACAAAAACAATCCCATCGGCTCCCCGCAAAACCAGTTTTCGCGTAGCGTCGTAGTGCACCTGTCCTGGTACCGTATAGAGTTGTACCCTGATCTTGTAGTCCCTGATTTTTCCTAGATCAAGTGACAAGAAATCAAAAAAAAGCGTTCTATCCCCTTTGGTATCGATAGATACCAACTGTCCTCTGATATTATCGTTAGTGGTATCATAGATATACCGCAAGTTTGTGGTCTTTCCCCCCAGACCAGGGCCGTAATAGATGATCTTGCATTGGATCTCTCCAGAGCTAAAATTTATGAAGGCCATAGGAAAGTGGGCTATGCTCCTTTGCTTCTATCCATAATTTCCATAAAAATTTCACGCAATTCATGCACCACTTTTTCTGTCCTCAAGCGCACAAGTCCTAATGTTGTACGATCGTCAAATAAGGTCACCATTATAAATTCCGTGCCGATCTTAGAAAAATGTACATTCTCATTTTTTCCCTTATGGAAGAGGAGGGCAAACTCATCTTCTCCTAAAAGTCTCGCTATTTCTGAAGTGGCACCGAAGTTCGCCGCGGTAAGGGCGGAGAGAGCGATGACATCCAACGTTGAGGGGTCACCGCTGGAAGAGATAAGTTGCCCTGATCGATCGATGAGCAGGGCACAATGGGCTCCTGAACTGCTTAACATCTTCTCAAGAGACCGCTCAATCCGTGCAATATCTTGATCGGAAAGGATAATGTTCATCGTTGCCCCTGTCTGTTCGTTGTATTGAAATGCCCCATTTTTCCCTGTACTTCTCCAATACTTATAGCATCTTACAAATCATATGTAAAGTGAGAATGTTCAAAAATCAACCAGTGGCCGAAAATTAAGAAGCGAAGAAAGCAGGCATGGTCGATTTCAAACCAAGGGAATCTATCTTGTCTCCAAACTTCGCGATGATGGATTGTAAGGCGGATTGTATTTTATTGTATAGTTCGTCCTTGGCGATCTCTTCGGCAGTTGTATCCAAGGTAAAATCAAGGCACTCTTGAAGACCTCGGATAAATACTTCCGCGGAAACCTTCCCGTCAAATTTTATCTTCCCATTTTTATACTCAAACTCGGCTGCAAAGGGATCGAGAAAAGGATAGTCCTCCGATTTTTCCACCAGGGCCTTTTTGAAATTATCCTGAAATGGCCCCGTACGGCTGCTCAACCCATTGACCACAAATTCTATGGTCCCGATTATTTCCTGCATAACCTCTATCACCCCTTGCAGTTCTAGGGCTTGTGCGATAACCGTCCGCTCGGATTTACCTTCCAGGCCAGCTCGGTATACATTGAAGGTTGCGCCTATCTTTTGAACGTCATCTATTATTTTATCCAACATATCCATACCGTGCATTCCAGTACCACCAGATTTTTCATCAGACATCACCGCTTCTACGACCTCTCCCTCTTGGAAAAAGATAATTCCTCTCCCCTTATTATTGTCCAAAATAATGTCAATATATCCTGAATGCTTTTCCTTGCCCAACTTCTCCATTAATTTATCCAAACTGGTGAACTCCGTGGACAGGTCTTTATAGGTCGCTTCTTTTATCGACGTACTTGCTAAAATCGTCACCATCTCCGGGACCAGTCGATAAACATTTATCCTTCCATCTTTTTGCTT
>CAZFIR010000081.1:0-6516 GCA_964519535.1 uncultured Thermodesulfobacteriota bacterium
GTCGGGCAGGCCTCCCTGGCCGGCCTGGAGGATGAGGCACAGATCAAGCTCTTGGCGAAAAGCGGCTGCAAGGGGGTGCTCATCGGCTTCGAATCTATATCCGAGGACAATATCCGAGCGTCGCGGAAGCATCAGAATCGGCCGGCTGATTATCTGAAAATCATCCGCAACCTGCATCGTCACGGGATCGCGATCTGGGCCTCCTTTATGTTTGGTCTTGACCACGATGACAAGGGGATCTTTGAACAAACGGTGCGTTTCGCTATCGAGGCCAAGTTTTTCTCGGTGAACTTCCCTATACTCACCCCATACCCCGGCACCGCCATCTTCGAACGGCTCAAGGAGGAGGGGAGGCTGACCGACGAGCGATGGTGGCTCTTAGAGGACCAGGAAACCCGCGCCCCCCATTTCTATCCCCTCGGGATGACCCGGGAGGAACTCCTTGAGGGATGGGAGTGGACCTGGCGGGAGTTCTATTCCTACGCCTCCATACTGCGGAGGTTTCAGTGGGAGTACCCCCCCACCCTGGTCAACAAAGCCATCTACTTTCCCTTCAACCTCTTTCAACGCCGCTTCGTCCGTAAAAAGGTCCTGGGCCGTGAGAGGCTCGGCTGGACCAAGTTCCCCTGGAGAAAGAGGCCAGCTCAATAACAACCCAAGATTATCAGCCTCTCAACAGGCACCTTTTTATTGCTCACGCGATATAAGAACCCGCATAGACATTGCCATTGTAACCGAATAGTTAAGTGTATGACCTTTCTCGTGGGAAATACGAAAAATTTTGTCTCATCCCATAGCTGGCGCACCCATAATAAACCCGGATCTGAAAATGAGGCGTAGAGACGTTGCAACGTTGACTATTGTATTTTTTATGATCGGAGGTAGCGTCGTTATCACGTTCGGTTTGGCAAAATTATTGCATAATTATTAACGAACCAGGCGGACCGGCAGATGCAACCGTTGCACAAAAAAACGAGAGGAGACCATATGAATCCCTTCACAGATAAAGTTGCTATGGTAACAGGGGGGGCATCAGGGATCGGACGTGCCCTCTGCGAAGGCCTGGGCCGCAGGGGTGCGATGGTTATTGTAGCGGACATCAACAACAAAGGGGCGCACCAGGTTGCCGCAACCATCACCAAAAAAGGCGGCCGCGCCCATGCCGCCGACCTCGATGTATCAAAATCAGCGCAGGTTAAACAAGTCATGCACGATGTCGTCAAAGAGTACGGGCACCTCAACTACCTGTTCAACAACGCAGGCATCGCCGTCATAGGCGAAACACTCGACATGGCGCCTGAGCACTGGAGGCGTACGATAAACATCAATCTGTGGGGCGTTATCCACGGCACGGCAATTGCCTATCGGGTGATGGCCAAACAGGGGTTTGGACATATCGTCAATACCGCTTCCGCAGCCGGCCTCGTTCCCATCCCGGGGCTCACAGCCTACACTGCCACCAAGCACGCGGTGGTAGGGCTTTCCCTCGCGTTGCGGGTAGAGGCAGCTCGGCTCGGGGTAAAGGTGAGCGTCGTCTGCCCGGGGATTATCCGGACCAATATCCCTCAGGCGGCGACATACCTGAAGATCGACCGTGAGGTCGCGCTTTCCCTGGTTCATTCCGTCCGGATGATGGATGTGGACAAATGTGCCCGCGTCATCCTGCGCGGTGTGGCCCGCAACAAGGCCGTCATTAAGGTAACCCCCTTTGCATACATAATCTCGTGGCTGTACCGACTCCACCCGGCCTTGATGAACCCCTGGTACCGCAAAGCGCATAAAGAGTTCCAATTACTAAAGAGTAAATCGTAGGGGGAAGACTATCTAATCCTCTGCCAAATCAAGCCATAAAGAAGTGATTGTATTGCCCGAAAATGGTCACCATGATAACCTAATAATCTAATACGTTATGAGATACCAGCATAATGTATTATCATAAACGACAAGGAGGAACCCGATGACACAGAAAAAATTATATGTGCGAGTAGTTCTCGTAAGTTTTGTCGCCCTCGCTGTATTAGTGTTAACTGGTTGTTTTGAGGGATATGTTGGTTCGGAAGGGGAGGTGCTCAAACAATATTTGCCTCCTGAACAATTAAAGGGGTTAGTGGATAATCTTGATCATTCCATTTGGATCATAGATGTCCGCCCTGCTTCCGCATATCAGAAGGGCCATATCCCCACGGCCAAGTCCTTCCCCTCTTCTGAAATACTCTCCCGTCTTGATGAACTACCGAAGGACAAATATCTCATTCTATATTGCGAGACAGGTGGCCGCGCCCAGGGGGTTATTAAGAAGATGGAGAAGGAGGGTTACACGCGGCTCATGAACTGGGGGGGTATGTCACGATGGCCCTATGAGCAGGTCGAAGGTCCAGAATAACCTTACATGAGCATTATCGATTGGACAATCACCTTTTATTCCATTCTCTTCTGCCTGGCATGGTGTGCTTCATTCTTCGTGGTGCAACTCTTTCGCAGGATTCGCATATTTGAAAAGGCGACCCCCACCCTCCCGCGAACATGGCCCCGGCTCAGCGACGTCATCGCTACATGCAACGATGCCGACACGGTTGAAGGGACTGTTGATACCCTCCTCCAGCAGGATTATCCCGATCTCGAGCTCGTTGTGGTCAATGATCGGTCAACCGATGAAACCGGGGCTATTATTAAAAAGATTGCCCGTAGAGACCCCCGCGTACGAACGGTACATATACAACACCTCCCCCCCGGCTGGCTCGGCAAGGTACACGCGCTACACGTCGGCACACAGAAGGCACGCGGAGAGTGGATCCTCTACACCGACGCCGATGTCTATTTCCAACAGGGCGCCCTGCGCAAGGCCATCGCCTTCGTTCTCGCAGACCACAGCGATCACCTTGCCCTCCTACCGGTTCCCCGCGCCCCATCCTTTTGGTTGGGGGTGGTCTTGCAGGTGATTGGGGGTGTGTTCGTACTGGCCGCCAGGGCGGCACACCTCGATAAACCCGGCTCAAAGGCCTTTGTCGGTGCCGGGGCGTTCAATCTTGTCAGAAAAGCAGCCCTCGATCGAACCGGGGGGTTCTCGTGGCTTCGCATGGAGGTCGTCGATGATGTAGGACTGGGTCTCATGTTACAACGCTCGGGGGCCAAGAGCAGTTTTGCCGTTACCCTTCAAGACGTCTCTTTCACCTGGTACCCGTCACTGCGAGCTATGTTTAAGGGCCTGGAAAAGAATTTCTTTGGTGTGTTAGCCTTCTATAGCATACCGAGGATGATTGGTATCATCGTGCTGGCGTGGGCGTACGCCCTCGCACCCCTCGTCGCCATCCTCTATTCCCTGAAGATCCCCTTTCTGCTCATCGTGGGGCTGATTGCCTACCTCTTTTTAATCGCCGGCGCTTTTGGGATCAAGATCCTGTTCAAGCAGAAGCTGCTCCCCTTGCTCTTGGTGCAAGTCGGATATATATTGATCTCACTCATGCTCCTGCGCTCGGGGATCATGTGTATACTGCGAGGCGGGATTATCTGGCGGGGCACCACATATCCCCTTGATGAGCTTCGCGCCGGACACAGGGTGAGGGTGTAGTACGTCGCATCAAGGGAACCGCCGGGTCGGACGACGTTGCACCCTGCTGATGCTTGACTTCCCAAAGGCTGCTGTGTTAGCAATGAAGAAAGGGAGAAAGGAGGTTGGCAATTTGAAACAGAAAATTTTTTTGGTCTTTTTTTTCCCCCTTTTGATCTGGGGGTGTTCAGGGGGTAGCGGCGAGTTAAAAGGATTCCTCCCCTCTTCCTCCGAGGTGCAGGGGACAAAAAAAGAAGGCCGGCCTCAGGTTTATAAAGGAATAAAACTCTTCGACTACATGAACGGAGGTGCGGAGCTCTATTACGAATACAACTTTGAGCAAGCATGCGTACAGCGCTATCAGACCGCGCACGGAGAAGTCACTGTCGAGATCTATCAGATGGACCTGCCGGCCAATGCCTACGGAATCTACACCTTTGACACCCAGGGGGAACACCCTGTAATAGGCCAGGACGCCACGTATGAACGGGGGCTTCTGGGCTTTTGGAAGGGAAGGTACTTCGTACGGGTCTTCTCCGAGAACGAGGAGCTCAAGGAGACGATCTTTGTCCTCGGGCGGGCCATCGCCCAGAAGATCCCCGAGGAGGGGGTACGACCCGATATCCTGGCCGCCCTCCCCCCCCTGTGGGTGGAAGGGGGTTCTCTCCTCTATTTCCGGGGGATGATCGCCCTGAACAACAGCTACTTCCTCTCCCATCAGGACGTCCTCTCTTTGGGAAAAGCAGCTGAAGGGATCACCTTTCAATATAAACCGGAGATACAACCCCTCAGGGTCATCATGGTGCGCTATCCGGGGCGTCCCCAGGCCGAGGAGGCCTTCCAATCCTTCCAGGCATCTGGGGTCATTAAGGAGGGTGCTTTAAAAGAAGGGCTTTTTCTGGGTAAGAGCAGGAAGGGATATGGCGGGGCTGCAATGGTGGGTGACCTCCTAATCTTGGTCCTCGATGGGGCAAAGCTCCAGAGCGTAACGAGGGCCCTGAGGTCACTGCCAGCGACAGGGGGTGAAGTATGAAGCGTGTAGTCACCGGTATCGTGTTGGGTGCAGCGGCTGGTGTGATCGGTATCATAGTTTTTGAACTGACAGATCGACAGATCTGGGGGTGGCTGACCACCGCGGTCCTTCTCGGTATTGCCTCTCAGAGCCCCCGCCCTGCCGTCGCAGGGAGGTGGCTCTGGTTGGGGGTGTTGGGGGGAGGCATTATCGTGGTCAATTGGGCATTGAGCAAATTGATACTATATTATCCCATCTGGATCGCCTGGCCTCTTCTAGGAGGGGTCTTTGGCGCTATCTGCGCCAGCAGCGGGTTAGGGTGGCGGATCAGCGGGGGCGCCATCGGTCTCTTGGCTGGAATCTTGGGGATGGGCATCCTGCCCCTGATCACCCTCATCCTCTTACCGTCCCTGGGGCTTCCCACCACCTTTGACTTTGATATGGACGTACTCGGTTTGCTGGTGACCGGTGTCTTTATCGGAGGGACGATGGCCTGGTTAAGGGGGCAATGAAGAGAAAATAAGCGCAAAGGAGTCATGATTCGTGAAGAAGAAAAATAATAGGGAATTATCCCGCCGGGATTTTATCAAGATGGCCGTGGGGGGCGCTGCGGTCCTGTCGGCCTGGGGTTCGGGGTGTTTCAGGGGGGCACAAGGGCCTCGATCGGGGATCCCCAACCCCTATGTAGCGGAGGGCAAACCCCTGGTGGTCTCTGTCCAAGGAAAGGACCCGGAGCGCATGCTCCGCGCTGCGCTGGAGGCCCTGGGTGGGCTCAAACCCCTGGTGGGAGGCGGCAAAGGGGCCCTCATCAAGCCCAACTTTATCTTCCCCCAGCCCTACCCCATCACCACCGATCCGGAGATGATCTTCCTCGTGGCCCGCCTTCTGCGGGAGGCCGGTGCCTTAGGGGTGGAGGTCTTCGACGCCCCGGGGACGTATCTCTTGGGTACTGAACGGGAGACCTTCAACTTCAATGACATCACCCGCAGGGGGAAGGAGCAGGGGATCGCTGTCACCATCGGTGACGCGGGCCGGCGCCGGGAATACGTGAAAACCAGGAAAGACGGCTGGCAGGCCTATCCTGAGATCATCGTGCACAAGAAGATCCATCAAGCCCCGGTCATCATCAACATTCCCTGTTTGAAGAGGCATCATACCTCCTTTCTCACCTGTGCCCTGAAAAACCAGTTTGGGGCCATCTATGGGGCCCAGCGCTGGGATGCCCACATCCGGGGAGAGGGTATACAAAAGGGAATAAAGGGGGCTGACGAGCGGACTAAGGCCGCTTTCCGCGATGAGACCCACTTCATGACCGCTCTGGCCGAGTTCGCCGATGCGGTGCGCCCTGAGCTCTCCATCGTGGATGCCAGGGCCATCCTCACCAAGGGGGGTCCCACGAAGGGAAAGGGAGAAGTCAAACAGGGGATCAACCGGTTCATCCTGAGCGGGGACATGGTGGCCTTAGACACCTATTGCTCGCAAATCATGGAGGAGTACGACGAGACCTACACCACCGACATGATCGTCCCCTACTTACGGGTGGCCGAGCGGCTGGGGTTGGGGACCATGGACCTGACCAAGGCGAAGGTCATCGAGTTTAAGGTGTGAAATCGGGGTTAGGTCGCCCTTGCAACTCCCCGTTTCTCTTGACCCGTTGAAGAAGCCTGCCTAATATTTTTCCTCCAAAATAGCCTATCAATTAGGAGCGCAGTGCCCCGGGACCCAGACCCCATTGGGGGGTCTATGGTGGCCCGAGACCCAGTGCTGGCCCGGTGGACAGCGTCGGTGCCGCGGGGCGCAGGAGATAAAGAGCCCGCCGATTAATACTATGAGCAGTAAGATGGCAACGCATTTGGTAAATCTAGACATAGTTAATCTCTTGAAATAACTATCAACTATTGAAGGCCTGAGCTTCAGATTTCACCTCTCCCTTTTCAACTGTCGACTGATGCTCCTG
>CAZFIR010000082.1:0-8492 GCA_964519535.1 uncultured Thermodesulfobacteriota bacterium
GTGCCCCCCCGTTCTGCTCGATATCCTCTACGACCCCCAGACCTCAGGCGGACTGCTCATTGCAACGCCGGAGGCGGATGCAAAGGACATCCTGCGCTTCTTGCGGGAGGTGGGCGTGAAGGATGCCCGCATCATCGCCGAGGTGGTTGCCACGCCTCTAGGCCGCCTGGTCCTGGCCTAACTTTCCAATCTGACTTCTCAATCTCTCTTTTTGTTTGAGATACTTAATAGAACATTCAAGAGGCAAGACGAGCTGTCGAGGAGAGTCTGTCACAAGATTTTGGGGAGGGGAGGGGGAAGGCTCCATGCCTTCCCCCGAACGCCGTTACTGCCTCCAATAGGATCCATCCCCCTGGGGACCGGGACCATAACCGTAACCATGGCGGCCTCTTCCTTGGCCGTATCCCTGCCCGAACCCGCCGTAATACCCTGGGGCGATCTTATCCATCTCCTGCCGAAAGGCGAAGTTCTTTTCCTGAAGCTTTTGCTGTAAAGAAAAGACTTCCTTTTGCAGCTTTTCAATGGCCTTTGAGTCAGGGTTTGCCTGGATATAGAGTCCCCTGAGCTCCTGATGTTTGGCAAATAAATCTGCCCGGAGCCCTTTGGTCTCCTCCCAGTGTTTCTGGCGAAGCTGATCGAGCTTCTGAGTCTGCTCGGGAGTCAACTGGCTCGCCTGAGGCCCATCCCAGCAACCGCCATAGCCTGGGCCGTAGCCTTGTCCATAACCTGGACCCATCATGTGACCGCCGTAGCCGCCGCGGCCTGCATAGTGGGCCGATGCCAAACCTCCCAGGCCGATACCAAGTGCCACAACCAACCCAACAATTAGAACCTTTTTCATAACCAAACCTCCTTCTTATTTTTCTTACAATACTGTAATAGCAACGGTCGTGCCAAAGAGGGCCACTCATGTAAAAATTTGCAACCTATTTAATTTACTTGTATTTTATATATCTATGATTTTGTTGGGGGGATGGGAGGCGATCTTACTGTATATTTTTTTCGCAGTGGGAACCCGCGACAGGGGAAGGATGAGCACTTTTTATGCAGCAACCCATCATCAATCCATACCATACGCTTTGATCTTATTTTGCAGCGTTTTTCTCGTTATCCCAAGAATTGAGGCCGCTTTGGTCCTATTGCCCTCTGTCTGGCGCAGGGTTTTCATAATGATTTCCCGTTCTGCATCCCTCAGGGTGGTGGGTGGTTCTGTTCGATCCGGATCCTGCTGAGCGCTTGCGATAGCGGGGGGGAGGCCTTTAAGGGTTATGGTATCCTCCCTGGACATGATTACTGTCCGCTCCACAATGTTTTCAAGCTCCCGCACATTCCCAGGCCAGCTGTAGCCTATGAACGCATCCATTACCCCCGGATCAAACCCCGTGATGCCCCGTTTGTTCTTTTCACCATAGATTCGAAGAAAGTGTTCTGCGAGAAGAGGGATGTCTTCGGTGCGCTCCCTCAGGGGGGGGATGGTGACCGGGACGACATTGAGCCGATAGTAGAGGTCCTCCCTGAACCTTCTGTTCCTTACTTCCTCCTCCAGATCCTTGTTGGTGGCAGTGATGATCCTTACATCCACCTTACTGGTCTTCGTGCCGCCGACCGCCTCGAATTCCCTCTCCTGAAGGACCCTGAGTATCTTCGTCTGGGTGGGGAGGGACATTTCGCCTATCTCATCCAGAAAAATGGTACCGCCGTCGGCACGCTCAAACCTCCCCTTCTTTTTTTCAATGGCCCCGGTAAAAGCACCCTTTTCGTGGCCGAAGAGTTCACTCTCAAGGAGCGTCTCGGGCAGGGCAGCACAATTGACCTTGACGTAGGGTTTGTCTTTGCGGGGGCTATTTTGGTGAATGGCATTTGCCACAAGCTCTTTACCGGTTCCGCTTTCTCCCAGCAGCAGTACGGTGGCCTCTGTCGGTGCTGCCATTGAGAGGGTTTCAAACAGCTTTTTCATTGCCGGGCTCGTGCCAATAATGCTGGAGAAATCAAACATGATGCCAAGCCTTTCCCTGTGGAGCACATTTTCCTCTTCCAGTTGGCGGTAGTGGAGGGCCTTCTTGACCTTAAAGATGAGCTCATCCATATCCAGGGGTTTCGTGAGGTAATCCTCAGCCCCCGATTTCAGCGCCTCCACTGCCGAGTCTATGGATCCATAGGCAGTCATGATGATGACCGGCATTGACGGTGTTATCTCTCGTATGCGTTTCAAGGCCTCCATCCCATCCATGGTGGGCATCCGGATGTCCATGAGGACGAGGTCGCAACGTCTCTCTGTGACCCGGTCCACAGCTTCGTGCCCATCAGATGCCTCCACTGTCTCAAGCCCTTCCCCTTCCAAATGGGCCCTCAACATCATCCGGTGGCTTGTTTCGTCATCGACAATAAGGACGGTTTTAGGGGGCATATTTGCTCTCCTATGACCGGGGTAATGCTATGCGGAACGTCGTGCCCGATCCACTGGTGCCCTTGACTGACAGCGTTCCTCCGTGGTTTTCTACGATCCTATGGGCTATGGCGAGTCCGAGTCCGGTCCCTGTTTTCCTGGTGGAATAGAAGGGATCGAAGATCCGTGGGAGCTCGGTTTCAGGGATACCATGACCCGTGTCCTCGATCTCTATGACATGGTACTTTCTTTCATTGTCCGTAAAACAACGGATAGCCAAATTCCCTCCTTTTTGCATGGCATCCAGGCCGTTCAATGCGATATTAAGCACTACCTGGGTTATCTGGTCCCTGTCCAATTTCACAGGGGCAATGTCCTTCTCAATCTCCACGCTCACCTTGACCTTTTTGGCTTTGGCATCATCTTTGATCAACTCAATACTTCGGTGCATGACGTCGGCAAGAGCGGTCTTTTCCTTAACAGGCTCCTTGGGTTTTGCGTAGTCGAGCAGGTTTGAGATCACCCTATTGAGCCGTTCCACCTCTTGAATCATGACCTCGCTATATTGGCGATCCGTGCTTCCCGGTGGGTTCTTTTTAAGAAAGAACTGCGCAAAGCCCTTTATGGAACTCAGGGGATTCCTGATCTCGTGGGCGACCCCTGCGGCCAAGCCTCCTAAGGCAGCCAACCGTTCACTCCTCGTGACCCGTTCCTGCAACGCTTTGATCTCTCTGAGGTCCCTCAGGATGAATACCGTGCCCAGATCCTCTTCATCGTCGGTGATAAGTCTGGCGGCGCTGACAGAAAGGGGTATCGCATTACCCCCTTCAGCGGGATATTCCATCTCTTTCTCGAGGACCATCTTTTTCTGCTTGAGGGACTTGACAAGGGGGGTTGCAAATTTGAGAAATTTCTTTTTGAGTTCCCGACGCTCATCGGCAATCCTCCGGAGGCCGAATATCTCTCGCACCCTGTTATTCACGGTGACGATTTCACCCTGGGCATCGATGGAAATGAGCCCATCGGGCATATGTTCCACCACATTGGTGGCATACGTGGTCATCGTATTAAGGGTCTTGTTGACGAGGTAATAGTTCTGGACAAGATAGATGAAATAAAGGCTGGCGGTCCCCAAGATAAAGAGGATTGCCCCCATCATGAGGGCATGACGGATGTCGTCCTTCCGAGCCTGCTCTAATATGCTTGTTTCGAGGCCGACAACGGCATAGGTCTTATCGGGCAGGACCGCAGGGGGCATGTTACCCCACACCCCTGTCGTCGGGCGCAGAGGGCCATGCATGCCGGTCATCCTCCTGCGGGGAGGGCGTAATGGCTGAAACCGCTTGGCGACCACCAATGATCCATCCGCAGCGAACCAGCGCTGTGGTTCGTCCTGCGCGATGAGGCTCTTGAGTTTTTCCATCTGTGGGTAGGTAGTACCAACCATGGCATCGTCGCTGTAGGCGATGATGATTCCCTTCTCATCAACAAGACCGGCGAATTGGATGTCGGTAAGATCGGAGATCTGTGATATGAGCCACTGGAAGTTATCCCCTCTTCCCATCATTCCCCGCATACCGGATCGAAAGGTAGCCTCGAGGCTCCTCAGCACGATAAGACCGTCCCGGAAAAGGGAGTCCTCCATCCGCACCCTCTCTCGTTGGAGGTTCCTGAGCGTGGAGATACCCAGCAAGACGAGAAGGGTGGCTGTTATGGTAAGGATCGTAATGATAGGGAGATAAAGCCCTTTTCTTTTCATGGCACCTCACGCGTTACGGTCTAAGGGAAATATATAGTCTTTTTGTAAAAATATCAAAGTAAGGGAATCCCCCCCCCTTTTTTGTAGAAGAGAAAAAAAGAAGGACAGCATTGTCCTGCTACGAGAAAGGCGCAGTGACTATGATACAACAACAGTTATAATCAGACCAACAATTCCCCGTCCCTCATCACCACCTTTCCCCCGACAACGGTGGCATAGGCCTTGCCCTTCAACCGCCACCCTTTAAAGGGTGTGTTGCGTCCCTTGGAGGCGAAGGCGTCGGGATCTACCACCCACTTTTTGTTCATGTCGATGATGGTGATATCGGCGGGTTTGCCCACTGCCAGGGAGCCCCCCGGCAGGCTCAATATCTTGGCGGGGTTCGAGGACATCCGCTCTATGGCTTCGGACAGGGTTATGATGCCGGGATGCACCAGGGCGGTGAGGACCACCCCCACGGTCGTCTCCAGGCCGATGACCCCCATGGGGGCTTTTTCCCATCCCCGGGCCTTCTCCTCAGGAGTATGGGGTGCATGATCCGAGGCGATCACATCAATAGTACCGTCCTTCAGGCCCTGCCGGAGTGCCGCTACGTCCTCCTTGTGTCGCAGAGGTGGGTTGACCTTGGCATCGGGCCCGCATTTTATCGCGTCCTTCTCCGTTACGGTGAGGTGGTGGGGGGTGGCCTCACACGTGACCGGCACCCATCGGGCCCTGGCCCGCCTGATCAGGTCGAGTGATTCGGCCATACTCACGTGACAGATGTGGACCCGCCATGCAGTCTTCTCGGCCAGTTCCAGCTCCCTGGCCACATAGTGTGGTTCCCTCTTATACCGGGCGATATCTTCGGGCAGGGGGATGAGGGGGTTATTTCTCCGGAAGGCCTGGATAGTAGCAGGTGATTCTTCACAGTGGGGGGTCAGGAGCAATTCGTATTCCCGCGCCTTGGCGAAGGCCCGTGCCATCACCCTGTCATCGACCACCGGATTCCCGTCATCGGTGGCTGCGACGACCCAGGGCTTGCGCAAGAGGGCCTTGAGGTTGGTGAGCTTCTCCCCTTTCCTCCCTTTGGTGATGCATACCTTGGTGTGGAGGTTGACGCACCCGTCCCGCTGGGCGAGATTGATCCATTGTTGGAGGTTCTCAAGGGTATCGAGGGGGGGATCGGTGTTGGGCTCGCAGATCACGGTCGTATATCCACCCATCGCGGCCGCCCTGGTCCCGGTGGCGATGGTCTCCTTGTGGGCCTCGTTGAAGTCCCGCAGGTGGCAATGCATATCGATGAGGCCCGGGACCACGACCTTGCCCCGGGCCTCCAAGAGGAGTACCCCTTCCTTCTCTATACGGGGGGCGATGTGGCTGATACGCCCTTCTTCGATGAGGATATCGAGGGAATCATCGAGGTCGAGGAGGGGATCAACCACCCTTCCCCCTCTGATTAGCAGTCCCATCGTTTCGCTACTGCTTACCTTTGCTTCGCCGGGAACCTTTTCTCCCAAACGACTACCAAGGGGCTGGCCACGAAGATAGAGGAATAGGTGCCCACCACAATCCCTACCAGGAGGGCAAAGGCAAAGTCGTGGATCACCCCTCCCCCCATGAGGAAGAGAACTATGACGACGATGAGCGTAGTACAGGAGGTCAAGATCGTTCGGCTGAGCGTTTCGTTGATGCTTATATTGACGGTTTTTTCAAAGAGTTCTCTTCTCATCCGGCCCGTATTTTCCCTGATGCGGTCATAGACCACGATCGTATCGTTGAGGGAATAACCCACAATGGTCAGCAAGGCCGCCAATACAGGGAGGGAGAATTCCTTGTTGGTAAGGGAGAATACCCCGATGGTGATTAAGACGTCGTGGGCGAGGGCCACTACCGCCCCAACGGCGAACCGGAGCTTAAACCTCACGCTGATATAGATGAGGATGCCGATCAGGGCCGCGATGATGGCCTGGAGCCCCTTGCTCCGCAGGTCTTTGCCCACCTTGGGGCCGACCATCTCGGTACGCCTGATCTCAAAGGTCTCTCCCCCGAAACGTTTGGCCAAAACATCATTGATGGTAGCTGAAAGGCCTTCCAAATCAGAGGAGGTCGTTTGCAGGCGTATGAGATATTCTCCTACCCCTTCGGCCCCAAACCGCTGGACTGTCCCCGCCAACCCCACGTCTTTCAAACTCTCCCGTATATCCGCTGGGCTTACCGGTTGCGAGAATCGCACCTGGATCACGGTACCGCCGGCGAAATCGATGCCGTAATTGGGGCCGCCGTGAACGATCAGAGAGACGATGCCGGCGATGATCAGGGCACCCGAGAGGAGAAAGGCGGGTGTCCGTTTCCCCATGAAATCGATCTTGGTTCCCGACTTGATGATCTCCATCGTTATTCAGTCCTTCATATACTCAAGCGTTTGACCCGCACCCTGCTTAGGACGAGGTCGAAGACGAACCTCGTTACGACGATGGCCGTAAACATACTGGCTACGATCCCGATGCTCAGGGTGACGGCGAACCCCTTAATGGGCCCGGTGCCGAACTGGAGCAGGACCAGGGCGGCGATGAGTGTCGTGACATTGGCGTCCATGATGGTCAAAAAGGCCTTGGAATAACCCGCGTCTATGGCTGCCAGGGGTGTTTTCCCTAAACGCAGCTCCTCCCTGATCCGCTCGAAGATCAGCACATTGGCATCCACTGCCATACCTACGGTCAAGACCAGGCCGGCAATGCCCGGCAGGGTGAGCGTTGCCCTGAAGGCGCCCAGGACCCCCATGATGATGATGAGGTTCATGATGAGGGCCATATCGGCCACGATGCCCGCCGCCTTGTAGTAGACGATCATAAAGAGGACCACGAGGATCCCCCCGATGATGATGGACTTAATTCCTTTATTAATTGAGTCCTGCCCTAGAGAGGGGCCGACTGTTCTTTCTTCAAGGATTTGGACCGGGGCGGGGAGTGAGCCGGCGCGCAACACGATGGCCAGGTCTTTGGCCTCATCGAGGGTGAAACTCCCTTCGATCACCGCCTGTCCCCCGCTGATACGCTGCTTGATGACCGGAGCTGAGTAGACATTGTTGTCGAGGATGATGGCCAGCCTCTTGCCCACGTTTTCGGCGGTGATCCGGTCAAAGTCCCTGGCACCGACCGGTTTCAGACTGAGGGAGACATAGGGCAAGCCGTTATACTGGTCAAATCTGACCCGTGCATCCTGCAGGGCGTCACCGGTCATGAGGGTCCGGTCTTTTATCAAAAAGGGAATCTTGCGCAGGGCGCCGGTCTTGGGGTCCTCCTGCCTTTGATAGAGGATCACATCCCCAAAGGGTATCTCCCCGGTGAGGGCCCCCTGCCGACTGTACTCTTCATCTACCAGTTTAAATTCCAGCAGCGCCGTCTTGCCGATGAGGTCCTTGGCACGCTGGGGGTCGTCAACCCCTGGAAGTTGAATCAGGATCCTGTTAGCCCCCTGTCGGGCGATCTCGGGCTCCGATACCCCAAACTGATCGATCCTGTTGCGGATGGTCTCCAGGGCCTGGTCGACGGCGGATTTCTTGATCTCTTCTATCTGTCTGGGATCCATTTCCAAGAGGACCTTGACCCTGTCACCCTCTTGCGAGGAGTTGATTTCCTTTAAGATAGGGTATTCTTCCTTGAGGTAGTCGTCAAAACCACCCTCCCTCTCCTTCACCTCGGGGTTTAAGAGGACTACTTCTATCTTATCCCCCTGGACCCGATCGATGTAGGTAGAGTATATGTTTTCCTTTTTGAGGTCATTCTTCAGGTCGTTCTTGATCCTTTCTACCGAACTCTCCACCGCCTTTGCGGTCTCCACCTCAAGGATTAGGTGCATCCCTCCTTGCAGGTCAAGACCGAGATGGATCTTATCCTGGGGGAAGAACTTCGGCCACCAGGAGGGGGTTTCATCCGCTAGGGTGGCCAGGGTGGGGAAGAAGTAGATCAAGGCACCGATGAGGACAACGAGGATAATCAAGAGGCGCCATCTGAATTTTCCCTTCATACCTGCCATGCCTGCAAACCTCGGGATCGGGCTTTTTGTTCACCGTTTCATACACCATTGCGGTGGCAAATGCAAGGAGGAATAATACCTTTGGCCCTTGATTTTTCCTCCTATTTGTGCAATAGAGTCTGATATTCCCTCAGAAGGAGGCAGGAGATGAAATTGAAGGATAAGGTGGCCTTGGTTACGGGAGGAGGCAGCGGCATCGGGGCGGCGGTGGCCCGGCGGTTCGCTGCGGAAGGGGCCCTGGTTGCCATCGCTGATGTCGTCCCCCAGGGGGCCCAGGAGGTGATAAACGAGATCGCCGCAAAGGGAGGGAAGGCGATATTCTCCCAGGTG
>CAZFIR010000083.1:0-12501 GCA_964519535.1 uncultured Thermodesulfobacteriota bacterium
GCAACATTATCCTTTTCATTGATCACAATTGCCTGTGCATTACCCCTCATGATAACCTCCTCCTGGGCTGCATCCTGTAATAATCCTTACCGCTCCCAGGCGACTATGGGAACAATAAGCCCGCCTGACGGAAATATAGCAACCGTAGCCTCTGGGTAGGCCTTCTCAAGTAACCTCAACCCTTCCTCTATGGAAGACGCATATTCTAAACCCATGGTCCGAGCTTCATCCCTCGGAATGGTCGGTGACACAAGTATGGTCCGTATGTGCGGCCTCAGGAATACGGTGGACATCGCCATATTGAAATCTATCGGCTTGTCGGGCAAAAAGGCCATTCCTTTTGACAAGGTATCCCGTACATATGCGGCAGAATTGTTATGGGATTTTCTCTCTACCTCATGAAACGAGTTGAGAAATTCGGCAGATATCGGTGCCACAACAGGTGCCACAATAAGGATGGCCCCCGTATCTTTGGTGACAAGATCAGGGGCGCTCAACCCTTTGAAGATCTGGTGCCCATGGGTATGAGGGTAGGTTGAGGTAATCGTCACATCCACCTTCTCCTCAAATCTGTGACCGAGCCGCTCAAAACATACCTTCACTGCCTCCCCAAAGGCCATTTCCAGACTGCCACCTATTATGCGTATGATCTGTCCCTGCTGGTTGTAAACACAGTTTATCGAAAAATCGAGCCCGATCGCTCGAGCGGCTCTCATACAGCCTTCGTGGAATGGATTCCCTTTCGTAGCCCCTGCCACGGATCGCGGGTCGATCAGGTACTTCACGTGGTGGTCCCTGATATACTCAAAATCGGACACCCCGGGCATCACAATCTTGGGTCCACCCCCGTAACCCGCCATGGGGTGGGGCAAAATGGAACTGATCCCTACTCGCAGGTCCGCCTGAGCAACCTCCGGATTGATTTTAACCACCTTTTCATCGCCCGGTACTATAATAGGCACAAGATCGCTCTGCCAGGCGTTGTGCTGAATCACCTTGTAGTATGATAGCACTTCGCTGCCCAACCGCGCTTCAAGCGCGTCCCTCTTCATGGCTTCATGGGTCCCCAGGGCCACGACAATGCAAATATTTTCGCGTGAGAAACCGCTACCCTCGAGGCGGGCGAGCAAGACCGCAAGGACCGCTGCTACTGGAGTCGGACGCGTCCCATCGTCGACTATGACGGCAACGCTCTTCACCCCCGATAGCAAGTCTTGCAAGGGGTGTGTTCCCTTTGGCTGCGTGAGGGCCTCAAGGGTCATCTGTTCAATCGAAGCTGCCGGTGCTCCTTCTTCATCTTCCACAAAATGTAACGGCACCCATAATGCCGGCAGAGAGAAATATCGCTTTCCCCCCTGGCCGAGATACATATAATAATCGCGTTCCATAATCACTCCAACTGCAAATACGGTAAACTAATTATACTGTAGCATAGCATATCTGCATCCGTCCAGAGCAAGGTCTTACGGGTACATAAAGAATATAGGATTTCATCCCCTCCCCTCACGTAAACGACATTTAAAATTAGAGCTATTGATGGAATGATCTCTGGGGAGACAAACCTGGATGTGCTTTGTTCAACTTCGAGTATTGCAAGAAGCTTTGTGCGCTTATTGGCTCAGAGCCCTAGGAGTGTTTGATGCTGGCCTCTCCCAAGGCGTTGGCTCCGATGATTGCCCCCAAAACCAAATCAGGATTAATTTCAAAATAGGAATTGTGTGTTGTCAGCCCTTCCATGCAGGCAACTTCTGCTGCCTTCATAATGTTCTCCGGCGATGTATCCGAAACGCCCAGTTGTCTCAAGGTAACAGGCAATCCCACGGTCTTACAAAAATCGATAACTCTGTCGATCTCCTCTTTCGAGTAATCTTCCATCACAAGCTGCGCAATGGTTCCAAAGGCAACCATCTCTCCGTGCAAGGCCCCTCCTGTTCCCTCTAAAGCATGCACGCCCTCATGAATGCCGTGGGCGGCAGCCAACCCAGAACTCTCAAAACCTAGCCCGCTCAACAGGATGTTGGCTTCAATGACCATTTCAACAGCCGGGGTTACAGCGTTTTCGTCAACAGCAAGTTTTGCCATGACGCCATATTCCATGAGTGTATCATAACAAAGCCGTGCGAGGGTGAGGGCCGCAGCGGTTGTTACACCGCCGGGAAGGTTCTTCGCACCGGACTTGGTGCAGGTAAATGCCTCAAACCACGTTGCCAGGGCATCACCCATGCCCGCAACAAAATACCTGGTCGGCGCCTCGGCGATAACCTGTGAGTCCACTAACACAACATCCGGGTTTCTCTTCAGAATCAAGAACCGATCAAGCATATGGTCTTCCGTATATTGAACGGACAGGGCACTGCAAGGCGCATCATTCGATGCCACAGTCGGGATTATGACAAGGGCTGAACCCAGTTCATGGGATACTGCCTTTGCCGTATCGAGTACCCTGCCACCACCAACACCTGCAACTATATCTGCTCCAAACGTACGCGCCTTTTTTGAAAGCTGAGTTGCGCTAGCCCGGGTACATTCTCCTGAAAAGACCTCAAACCGATACTCCATCGCATGCCCTTTAAGGCTTTCCGCAACCTGTTCCTGTACAGTGGACAATGCTGTCTGCCCGGTGATGAAAAATACCTTTGATCCCAAGTAGGCGATATAGTTACCTGTCTCTTTGAGAACCCGAGGACCCTGTATATATCGATTTGGCGCAATCAGTATCTTAATCATGATCCTCCTCCTTGGCTATATGGTTACTCCACTTCTTGGTTGAGCGGCCTTGATTCTAATAACCCTCTTCGAGTCGTAGCTTAAATTGAGTAGCTTTTTCAAAACCCACAATCATGGCCATGGCCGCACGCGATGTCCTTATATCCACTTACACGACAGAAGCAGTAGACGTAGATAGCGGAGCGGGCTGTTCTTGCCAAATCCATTATACCCCTCCCTACTAAACTAATATTTTCTTATTTGCAAACTTTTTCAATATTGAAAGCAGCTTTCTGTAAGCCTTAAAATACGAAACTGTTCTTTCCGGATCTGAGCTGATTATTTGATAAGCTTTTGCCGTGAAGGCTTATCCCCTAGAGGCTTGTTTGTCCTGATGCTCTTTGTGTCGTTTGTCAATCCACAACGCTATCATAGTAAGCACCGTTGTCGTAAAGATTAAAACTGCACCAAAGCGGTAAGCACTCGTCACACTGCTGACTAAGGCATGTGATGGGGCAGTAGTTATATCTGATAATATAGAGATTTTTGCCGAGGTCAAGAGCGTAGCAGTAAAGATGGCCCCCATTATGGGCATGCCTGTCGTCTGCCCCAAATTGCGCGAGAGCGCCATCAATCCCGAGGCTACCCCTAATCTCTCCGGTGGGGCCGCACCCATTATGGCGCTATTATTGGGACTCTGGAACAGTCCCAATCCAATACCAAGAGGGAATACTCTTAATAGATAGCCAAGTACGCCAACATCAGAAGTCAATGTACTGATCGATAGGCATCCGCTGGCAATAATGAGGAGTCCTATCATACTAATGCCCCGCGTGCCGAAACGGTCGGAAAGCATTCCGGAGAGCGGTGCGATGAGACCCATAGTTACAGGGGTGACCATCATTATCAGGCCGATTTGTTGAGGGGGGTAGTGTTTAACCAATTGTAAAAAAAAGGGCATGAGAAACACACCACTAAGTGTAACAAAAGCAAAAAAGGCCGTCATAAGATTGAAACTAAAGGGTATATTTCGGAATAGGCTCAAGTCAACCATGGGATGTCGGACCTTTTTTTCAATAACCAGGAACACAATCATTCCGACAACTGAGATAATAAGCAACCCCTGTACAAGCCGACTCTTAAAACCTTCATTCTGGCCCATAGTCATTGAGAGGGCAAAACAAGAAAGACTTATGAGCAGCATAAGGGCTCCAATTCCGTCGAAGCTCTGGTTTGCATGACGAGAAGGCATGGTTCGTAAAAAACGCACTGCGGCTAAGAAAGCGACGATGCCGATGGGAACATTAATCAGAAAAATCCATCGCCACCCCACAAATCCAATAATCAGGCCGCCAATGGCGGGCCCCAGCGATATACCTACGGAAACAATACTACCAATTATACCTAGGGCGCGCCCTCGTTCATAGGGAGGAAAAGCTTCTACAATTATTGCCGCGCCGAGCGCTTGCACAATCACCGAACCGCATCCCTGAAAAACTCTGAAAGCAATGAGCCAACCAACATTAGGGGAAAGCCCGCAAAGAAGTGATCCGAGTGTGAACACAACAAGCCCCCAATTGTAGAGCTTTTTCTTTTGGTACATATCACCCAACCGGGCTACTCCCAGCATCGTGGAAGTGATCACTAAGACATAACCTAATATTACCCACTGGATGGTGGCAAAGTTCGTGTGTAATTGCTCAACAAGGGTGGGAAGAGAGATATTGACAATACTCATATCCAGGGTCCCCATGAAAATCCCGAGGCCGATGGCCAGCATGGCACCCCATTTTCCAGCGTATGAGTTTGTTTGGTTACTGTGAATTTCCATTTGCTAGCGAACTTACTATCTTGAGGTACTCTCTAGGCGAGCATAAGAAGAGTTCCATATCAGCGATTGTAAATAATTACAATCAACGTAGCTCACTCTCCCCTTTTTCTGTTACACAGGATTCGCTCGAGATCACCGTGTGTCAAGGGTTAAAGAGTGGCTTATGACAAGTGAATTCTAAAGCGAAAGCTAGCTTAAAAAATTTATCCGGATTGCATGAGCAGCAAGCTGGATTCCATCCCAATGAGATGATGCGTCATTCCCTTTGATCCAGAAAAATCATTAACACAAAACCCGAGGAAGTGCAACCGATGTTTATTATGCTCCAGATTGATCATCATAGGGATAGAAGTGGTATTAAGTTCCGCATGATCGACGTTACAGATTTTTTAGATGAAAATCGACATTCTTCTCAGGTTCTTCTATTGGACATTATGATGTTCGCAATTAAGATGCCTCGTCAATTTCGGCTATACTCCGATAGCCCATAAACAATCCTCGAGGGGCTTGCTGCATCAGCTCATCCACTGTCCACGGATCACCAAACTTAACCAGGTTCCGTACTATCTCTGATTCTGAGTACAGACCGATGCCATTTCCCCCAACGTTAAAAACAGAACCACTTATGTTAGCAGCGGCGGCAGTAGCCAGGTAGATGAGAAATGGAACCACATGCTCCGGGCTCGGTGTCTGATCCAGAGGGATTGACCAATGAATCATTTAAAATGGCATTGCCGGTGGAACCGCGGCGGCGGTTGTTGGTCACCACCTTTGCTCCTTCTTGAGCCATGCCTATGGTAATGGCCCTGCCGATTCCTTGACCTGACCCTGTAACAACAGCCACTTTACCTTTTAATGCGTCCGCCATTTTTCTTTATTTCCTCCTCCCTATTGAGCTACATTTTTCAGTCGGTGAATTGTTGGCAATTAGTGCATAATCTGGCAATAGAGTATTGCTAACATGGCTATTGCGGCATCGTCAAGTAAACACGGTTGCTAAAATCCCGCGCCGCTTTGATCGGACCCCTACATGTTCTCGGTGATGGTAAAAAGACCTGGCGCCAGCAGGTAATGGTGCCTTAGATCCCGATTCGAAAATGTAGTAAATTTGTGAGGATCGGCTCTTTAGGTTGTTAACGAAGATGCATTAACGTACAATAAGTAGATCCGTATGTTAGCCTTCATCGCAACAGTTTAAAAACCCCCTATCCAAAAAGCAGAGGGCTCTTCTCAGCCGGCCACCCGTCAATGAAGAGTTGCAAGCATCACCCACAATTGATTTAAGGGTTCTGACTCTCTTGGGCTAATTTCGCAATTACTCTGCCCTCGCGCTCCTTAAACTTTTCCCTTCCGTCTGTGTATGACGGAGGAACCCAATTCATCTCTTGCAGGTTCTGGGTTATAATCGGTATCCAATTATACGGTATTGAGATCAGCACTAATCCCTCTGGGAACACCTCTCTTGATTTCGCGCCGAAGGTCAACCCAGTTACCGTATAATTCACTTTACCGCTTTGATACGGATACGTAAAAATCCATGCGCATCCCAATACACCTGTTCCCTTGGGCTCCCATAACTCTCCGGTCGAATAGCTCATTGCCCTCAGGACGATCTCTGCCTGGCTGGGAGTGGCCAGAAGGACAAGAGGTCCGGCTCAAAATTCAGTTTGTCCAATGGAGAGAAAGCTACATAGTTAACCGTACCCTTGGGTAATTTTATGATGTGTTGATAGAGTCTGCTGTTAGCACGGGGTTCCTGAAATATTTCAAGTTCTAACCCTATTTGTCCGCTTTCGGCAAATGTTGGCGTATCCGCCATGCCGCATACCATTGCACCGAAGCAATCCTCATTCTCTTGCGCGAAGTAAAATAGGGTGCCTCGTTGCTGTGCTTTTTTGATCATTTCGCAGATATCCATACTTTTGTCTAACTGCTCTATGCCTTCCGGCCTCTTAAACAGAAATTTAACACTTACAGGTGGATGCTCAAACTTGAATTTTTTGAATACGGAAAGGTCCTGCTTCAGTGGTCTCATGTTGCACCTCCAATGATTGTATTATATTGAATGTTGAAAAAGAGAATAAGTTCAAACACTTGCTCTAAAGGGTTTATAACCCCCTTTGGAAATCCCTTGGGAGTGTATATCCTTTGAATCCTTCCCACTATGCATCCCCGCCCAGGAGAACGGGGATGCGCCTTAGGCGGTTTAATATAATGCTCAAGATCGGGGACCTTCTCCGGGGTTATGCATCTGGCGCAGATCCTCGAGCGCATCGATATCACCTGTTTCCGCGATTTCATTCCATACACAAACTTGATCAGAGTTTACGGCGCAATGGGTGCTGTCTTTCGGAGCTTTTCGGCAGGGCCCGTACTTTTACTGTGACGGGCATCCGCTTACCGAGCATATACCGCCTGTATAATTAATGACGCATTGACCGCATACCATGCAGTATGTCCATGTTACAGCATTGTCCTGCATTGTGCCTGCAGATACTCCAACAGGATCGAGAACTCCCACGACAGGAAAACCAGGATCACAGATACATGCCGTCTTTAGTCCTGCAGGACAGCTAGAAACAACCACGGCATCACTTCTTGATATGGCTTCCCTGTTTGATGCATAAGCCTTCTTAATGAAATCCTCAAAGCAACCGGATTCTATCGTTTCAGCAATAACGACTTCCTTTCCCAGTTCATTAAATCATTCCTTAAGGAACGCAATCCCGGCGTCTCCGCCTGTTCCGTAAAGTCTGGCACAGCCGCCACAGGTAAGGATTGCGACAGTCCTTGCATTTCTCAGAGAATATTCAATCTCGTCTTTTGGTTTCCATTCGGTCTTCAGCATTGAGTATTACCCTCAGGTGCGTAATAACTTATCCCTGACTAGGAATATTAAGGACGGTACGAAATCACTTTTAAAAAAGTCGGATCGTTAAGACCGGCACAAGAAAATGTCACTTGTCATAAATAGCCAACTCATCCGCCGTCGAAGGCTTCACAGACTATCTCGTCATTATTGCGTGAAGGACCAAGATTAAATCGCGCTGTCACCATGTGATAACTGGTTCACTATCCCTTAAGCTGCAATTGTTTCGCACTTTGATTGTAAAACATTCATAATGATAGCGGTTGGATAAGCCGGATCATGAGAGACCTCCCAGCGAGCAGTGGTAGCATGTTCCTGTGTCTACCAACTCGCTGGTACCAGTATAGTATTTCGGGCATAACGCGACTGAGCCCCGCTGGAACTTTGTTTCTTGCCTCCTTAAAAGATTCCGATCAATGCGATCACCCTTAATCCCATTCGCAGACCCAGCGTCCTACAATTTGACGTTTTTCCATAGCCTCGGTGACTTTGTTGATCTCTTCTACCTTGAACGTCTTGCTAATCAGCTTATCCAACTCGAAGTCCCCTTTCATGGCCATATCAGCAAGCATAGGGATATCCTCATGTGTTCGGATGTTGCCGTACAGGGTGCCGATCATGGATTTACAGTGGGGAGGGGTATAAGCAAGGGGCAACCCGGTCATCTCTGCCTCCGGAGTAATTCCAATTTGAGTAAGCTGTCCCCCGAGACCCAAGGACCAGTAGGCCTGAGTAATGGCACCCGGATCGCCGATAGCCTCGAAACAGAACTTGGCACCCCCTCCGGTGAGCTCCTGGACAATTGGAACGGGGTCTTGTTTGCTGTTGTTTATAAAATGGGTCACACCGAATTCCCCGGCGATGGCCTCTTTGCTGCCTTCCAGATCTATACCAATAATAGGATATGCACTTCTTAACTTTGCGCCGCGTACGACATTGAGTCCAACACCTCCCATCCCCCATATGGCCACTGAGTCTCCTGGTTTTACTCCAGCCGCATTATACACAGCCCCAAATCCCGTTGGCACGCAACAACCGAGAAAACAGGCCTGATCCAATGGCATGTCATCTCTGATCTTGATGGCTCCTATTTCAGGAATGACCATGTATTCTGCAAAACCGGAAATCAAGGTCTGGTGATTCAATCGGTTTCCTTTGGCATCTGTAAGTCTGGATGTCCCATCCATGAGAGAACCCGCGGCATGGTGTTCATGACTCTTGCGACAGATGTGCCCCTTACCGCTGACACATTCAGGACAGTGCCCACATGGACACATCCAGGCCGCCACTACATGATCCCCTTTTTTGAGAGATGTTACACCAGGCCCAACTGCTTCGACCACACCGGAGGCCTCGTGGCCAAGCACTAAAGGAATAGGAAACTGAAAAGCACCGATGATAAAGGTATAGTCCGAATGGCAATAACCAGTATAAGCGGTTTTGACCAAGACCTCATGCTCCTTTGGTGGCGCCAAATTAATCTCTTCAATGCTCACTGGTTTGTTAAATTCTCTGAGAACTGCGGCTTTGATTTTCATAACCATCCTCCTTTGAATATAGATTAAATAATGAAGTGGACATGCTGACTCCTCCGACTTTTGGTTATGTTAATACGCGTAAATCCTTATACATCCTTTTCGCTTTTTTAAATAATGCACGCCTGAAAATAAAATTACTATACAAATAATTATATGTCCGCACATCATTATAAAGGGGAAAGTTCTCTCGTCATGGTAAGAAAAGGAGGTCACAACAAAATATATACTCTTTCTCATATGATAAGTATATAGTGAGATCATAGGGTTTTACCGACCCTTGAAACCTCTCACTAAGAAAGAAAAGATATACGTATTGTTTTAGATACAGCCACTAAATATGAATCTATTCAGAATCCAGGCGTATCATCCTCCAGAAAGAGACTGTAAAATGTGCACAGGGACTCCGCCTCGCATTGTATCATTCGCTTTGAGTATCTGGCCTTCAATGATGACCACTGCCCCTTGAGATTCTGAGATTTCCAGACGGGCGAGGAGGTCTTTGACCCTCGCCCCATCTGGAATCTCAACCTCGATACCCTGTGAATGCCGGTAACCAACGACTTGTTGGCTCAACGTCCCGTATAATTTGACCCGCATTTTCATGCGTGTTGCCGTTAGAAATCAAAGACACTGTCCAGCTGCTCGTCACTGATGACAAAGACCGTGTTATGGGGGGGAAGGGGTTCTTTGTAGTAAAAGCTGGGCAATCGATCATCCTCATTCGTGAACCCCGCCTTTTTGTTGAATTCCCTCTCTGCCTTTAATATCCTGGTACCTATGGCGCCGGGGAAGTCGTCTGGCCCAAGCTCAGTACCGAGTTTGGCATTGAGCACCTTCAGAAACGCCTCACCAGCTTCGGGGGTAAACAGGGCTACACTCGCCATAAAGCACAATCCCGTACTGTCAAAAGCGGCCATGGCGATTTGCATGAACCTGGAGGCCTCAACCTGTCCTTCCGGTTTCAAAGGGTCGAGCTGTTGCGTCAAATATAACCCCACCAGGTTTCCCGCCGTGTGATCGGCACCCATGGGTGTGGTGGCAAAGGTAACGCCATTGCCCAGCATGGCCCTCGGATCATAGGCGGCCACGCCCTGGCCCTTGACCACGGGGACCCGGTCGTGCTTGAAATGCTTGCCGACAGCAGCAGGGCCGTTGCCAAGGATCTTACCGAAGGCTGTCCCTTTGCCAATCTCTTCCACCATCTGGATGGCCGCCTTGCGATCACCAAACTTTTTATGCCCGGCATCCATGGCAACGGCAACGGCCACCCCCGTGCTCATGGTATCAACACCGATATCATCGCACAGAAAGTCCAGTTCAGCGATGGTATCAAGATCGGCGATGCCGGTCATACCGCCCATCGACCAGATGGTCTCATACTCCAGGGAACCGGTGACATACTTCCCCTTTTTATTCACAAATTCATTGGAGCAGTGGATGATACACTGGGCACAGCCCATGTGGGTCGTATTCCCGCCCCGTTTCTTGATAAGCTCGGCCATGGCCTCACCGCTGATGTTCTCCCAACCGTCCAACACGCCCTTTGTGGCATTGTAACTGGGAAAGGCGCCCATGGAGTTGACAGGGGCCACAAGGGCGGCCGTACCGAGTTCAGCCATCACATTACCGCTCATATGATCCGCTTTTATGGCCTTGACAACATCCTTGGCCGCTTCATTGAAGGCCTTCGGATCGGCTATGGCGTCGGCGCTCTTGCCGCCTTGGTCTACAATCAGGGCCTTAAGCCCCTTGGCCCCCATAACCGCACCCAGACCCCCTCGACCTGCAGCGCGGCAGGGGCGACCATCGATGTCAGAAGACTGGATAGAAGCGGCGGCCAACCTATATTCACCAGCCGGCCCGATGCAGAGCACTGAGGTTTTCTTGCCGTAGATCCCCAGAAGCTTTTCCACGAGCTTGTACGTCCGCATCCCCTTGTACTCTTGTGCCGGAATAAGGCTTGCGTTTCCCTTCGTGTCGATCCTGAGGAAGCTCAGTTCTCCTTCCGGCGCCTGTCCTTCGACAACTATCGCAGTAATACCCAAACGGCCTAACGCCGCAGCAACGGTCCCCCCCGCATTGCTCTCTTTGATCCCCCCTGTCAGCGGGCTTTTGGCCCCGACGGATATTCGGCTGGTATTCACCAGGGGGGTACCACTTAAAAGGCCCGGGGCAAAAATGAGCTTATTGTCGGGACCCAGGGGATCACAATTTGGCAGCACCTCTTCGTTGATCATGACTGAGGTAAGGCCCCTGCCCCCAAGCCCCCGGTATTCCTGCGGTACATCTTCAACACCAATGGTTTTTGTGCTCATGTTGACGTTTATAAACTTCATACCTGGCCTCCTTTCATTGCTATTACCCCCAATCCTTCAATGAACCGTAACGATTTAGTGCGTCCTTCACCGCACAATCACTTCCCTCAAACAGTCAAACAACTGAGCCGAATGACACCCTGCCTGAAACTGAAAAAAACCCTGAAAAAACGATATCTGTATTTCCTGCTACATCCGCAAAACTGGTTTTATTACGAGCCCCTTTTCCATATCTTCCACCGCCTTGTTTATCTCATCGAATGGATAGTATGTGATCATTCGGTCAAAGGGGAACTGCCCCTGTTTGTACAATTCAATAAGTTTGGGGATAAACTGATCCGGAACGGCATCGCCTTCAATGATCCCCTTGACTGTCCGACCGTTCATAATCTTGTCCATGTCCAGGACCACCTCTGTGCCCGGTGCCACAACACCAACCAATCCGCACACCCCGAGGATGGGCAAAACATCCACGGTCTGCCGAAATACCGCGGGGTTACCGACACACTCAAGGGTGAAATTCGGACCACCGCCGGTGATGTCCTGGATCGCCTTAATCGGATCTCCCTTACTGGCGTTGACGGCATGCGTGGCGCCGAATTCTTTCGCTGCCTTCAGGCGGTCCTCATGGATATCCACGGCGACAATGGGATCACATTTGCACACGACCGCTGCGAGAACAGCGCTCATCCCCACCGGGCCGACACCAAATATGGCGATGGAAGTCCCGGGCTTGGCTTGAAGCGAATGCATAACCGCGCCGGCACCGGTCATAACGCCGCACCCCAATGGTCCGAGGATCTCAAGGGGAACGTCCTTCGGCACCTTTACGACATTCCGCTCGGTGGCTAATGCAAAGTTAGCAAAAGAAGACTGGCCGAAAAAAGAGCCATGGATAACTTGATCACCCTTGCGCAAGGTCGTGGTACCATCCGGACGTGCGCCGCTGAAATTAAGCGGCAAAAAACTCACGCAATAGGAATCTTTGCCGGCCTTGCATGAGGTGCATTCCCCGCAGGACATCCAACTCAATGCCACATGATCACCCGGTTTTACCTTGGTCACCTGCTTCCCCACCTTTTCAACCACGCCGGCCCCTTCGTGGCCTAAGACACTCGGCAGCGGAATCGGTAAATGCTGGTCCCGGGCAGCCAGATCCGTGTGGCATATGCCGGAAGCAACGATACGAACCAACATCTCATCATCGTTCGGATCACTGAGATTAAGTTGTTCAATCTTGAA
>CAZFIR010000084.1:0-10376 GCA_964519535.1 uncultured Thermodesulfobacteriota bacterium
GTAGAGGGCTTCGATGAGCTTCATGCTCGATTTGACGTTGAGGACGATGAGCCTCATGGTGAGGGCCTCCGCAATGGCATGGGCCAGCATGGTCTTGCCTGTGCCGGGCTCACCCTTGAGCAAGAGGGGCATCTCCAGGGCGGTGGAGATGTTGACGATCTCAGCCAATTCATCGTCCAGTACGTATTGCGAGGCGCCGGTGAATTTTTTCATTTCGTTTTCTCGATTCATAAAGCTACTCCTTAAACGATTTTTTACCTGGGGTACTGCCGGAATCTGAAGACCTATTATCGCTGGATGTTCACATTTTTGAGTATATCCATTCTCTATCAATTATTCAAGGTGTTCTTGTTCTTCCCCCCTGCGGATAGACGTGATACAATGCGATCTCCCGACAGGTTATCTCTGGGAGGCCTCGGTGAAAAGAAAAGAAGCGCTAGCCGGTCACGAAATAAGCAAGCTCATAAAGACCACCCTGGGGGCGGAGAAGGCCGATCTGGTCGTACTCAACGGTGCTCTGGTCAACGTCTACACCGGCGAGATACAGGAGCATTGCTCCGTGGGCATCACCGGTACAAAGATCGCCTCTGTGGGAAAGGATCTCCGCCACCTGATTGGGGATAGGACTCACGTCATCGATGCACAGGGGCAGTATATCACCCCCGGGTTCATCGATCCCCATACCCATCTCGACAGCATCTGCCAGTGCGCCGAATACGCCCGCTATGCCGTCCCTCATGGGAATACCACGGCCGTCACAGAGTCGGCCATGATCGCCAATGCCGCTGGCAGGGACGGGGTTGCGTGGTTCATCGAGGATTCTCGAGATCTGCCGCTTCGCATCTTCCTTGTGACACCCTCTGTGGTCCCCCCCTTTCCTGCATTTGAGACCAGCATGGGGTTCTCCTTTGAAGCATTTCAGGGGTTGATCAGAGAGGATTTCGTCCTCGGGGTAGGGGAGACCTACTGGCCGCTGGTCCTCGATATGGATGAGCGGACTATGGCGCGGTACGCCGAGGCGCAGGCCTTGGGCAAGACCCGGGAGGGGCATGCAGCGGGTGCCCGTGGAAAGAAGTTAATAGCCTATGGTGCTGCGGGTACGACGTCGTGTCACGAGGCCACCACCCCTGAGGAGGCCATAGACCGGCTGCGCTTAGGGATGCACGTGATGGTCAGGGAGGGCTCTGTCAGGAGGGAGTTGGAGGCCATAGCGGCCATCAAAGATCTGGGTGTGGACCTGCGGGGTGTAATGCTCTGCACCGATTGGGCCGATCCCCAGATGGTGATCGAACACGGGTGTATGGATGCGCTGGTGCGCAGGGCCGTCGCTTCGGGGTTCGATCCAGTCACGGCTATTCAAATGGTAACGATCAACCCGGCTGAGTACTTCGGTTTGCGGGAGCTGGGGGGGATAGCACCCGGAAAGATCGCTGACCTCCTCCTCCTTGCTGATCTACGCCAGGCAGCGGTGGCAACAGTGATCAAGGACGGGGTGGTGGTGGCCGAAGGGGGGGCATTGGTCCAAGATCCGCCTCGCTACCGCTACCCTGAGTCCGCCTACCACAGCTTCGTCCTGGACGCGGTGAAGGAAGCGGATTTTTACGTCCCCGTTTCAGGGGAGAGGGCTCAGGTAAGGGTAGTTGATTGCGTCAGCGAGACCATCACCAAGGAGTTGCATGCCGATTTGCAGGCGGAGGAAGGGAATCTCATTGCCTGCCCGGAAAGAGACATCATCAAAATGGCCCTCGTCTGCAAGTACGAACGCAGGCCTCAACATGCCATGGGCTTTGTGCACGGCTTAGGCATGAGGGAGGGGGCGGTGGCCACCAGTCTCATCTGGGATACCTGCAATATCTTGGTGATCGGGGCGACGGAACGGGAGATGGCCTTCGCCGTGAACCGCCTCTTGGAGCATCAGGGAGGATTCATCGTGGTGAGGGGTGAGCAGGTAATGGCCGAATTGCCCCTTCCTATCTGTGGTATCATTTCCGATATGACGCTGGAGGAGATCGCCCGGCGGATGACCGAGATTGAGGAGGGATGCCGGACCCTGGGGTGCGTTCCTCGCCCCTTTCTCACCTTGCAGACCTTGCCCTTTACCGGCCTGCCTTATCTGCGGTTGACCGACCGGGGCCTGGTCGATATCAGAAAACGGGAGTTCGTGGACCTCATCATCTCATGATCCTGAGGACGCTTGTTTTTATTATGCTCAATGAAGAATAAACATATCCCCCTCTCCCCTCTGTCTCCCCGCGACTATCATGAGCGAAACACCGCGCACGAGGAGCGGCACATGCCCCGGGTATCGGCGATCATCCCCACCTATAACCGAAAGGCATTTGTGCTGGAGGCGGTGGACTCCGTCCTCACCCAGACCTATGGGGATTACGAGTTGATCGTGGTGGACGATGGTTCAACGGACGGCACCGGGGAGGCCCTCAAGCGATATGGCGCGCACGTGCGTTATATCTTTCAGGCAAACAAGGGGGTCAGCGCGGCCCGCAATCGCGGTCTTGAAATCGCCCACGGGGAATTCATCGCCTTCCTGGATTCCGATGATCTCTGGTTGCCGAAAAAACTCGAGATACAGGTTGCCTTTATGAATAAGCACCCGGAGGTTGAAATCTGCTATACCGATGAGGTCTGGATCAGGCGCGGGGTGCGGGTCAACCCTAAAAGAAAACACGCCAAATATTCCGGATGGATCTATCCCCACTGTCTCCCCCTCTGTATCATCAGTCCATCCTCCGCGCTCATGCGCCGAGGTCTCTTTGAGCAGGTTGGGACCTTTGATCCCCATCTCCCTGTCTGCGAGGACTACGACCTGTGGTTGCGAGTGGCATCGCTCGTTCCCATCTTTTTTATTCCTCAAAGATTGATCGTCAAGAGGGGAGGGCACCCCGCACAGCTCTCCCAGCAACGGTGGGGGAATGATCGGTATCGGGTGCAGGCCCTCATTAAGATCCTGGAGATGGGGGTGTTGACACCACAGATGCGGGAGTTGAGCATTCGGGAACTCCGCAGTAAGTGTCGTGTCCTTATCAATGGCTATTCCAAGAGGGGAAAAGATGTGGAGGCGAGGGGATATCGGGAAATCGTGGAGCAATACCCCCTCTAAGTCCTCAGTTCCTCCTTGACTCCTCCCCCTTTTTCTCCTATAAAGATGGAGACTGTTTCTGTGAAATTACCCTTCATCGACGTTAAGCCAGTGGTCAGACCGTCATCACCGTCAAAGAGCCGCAACAGGGATGCTTCGAGGTCTATTGTTACAGGGTGAAAAAAGGTGACCGGTATCTTCTTCCACCCCCTCATGGCCCAGGGGGATTGGCCCATCATCGGGAATAAGTTCAGGGAGTTCCCCGACGCGTTGGGAGCGGTCCTGGAACTACCAACAGTTACGCTGGTTACCCCCGAGCCGGTTCCGGAAGATCTCTTGCTCAAAATACATACCCCTTCCTTCTTGAGGAGGGAGCAGGATACCTGGTATTACGAGGGTGCTTTACGAACGGTGGGCGGGTGCGTCGCTGCTGCCCAGGGGATAGCGGAAGGGCACCTGAACAATGCCCTGGTCTTTTCCGTCGCCGCCGGTCATCATGCCGGCCCTGATTCGGCATGGGGCGGGACCTATCTATCCTGTACAGGTCCGGCGGTGATCTATCTGCGTGAGCGCTACGGGTGGCAGCGGTTTGCCATCATCGACACTGACAGCCACCATGGAGATGGGACGCGTGCGGTCTTTGAAGACGATCACGATGTATTGCACTGCTGTTTTTGCGACACCGAGTGGGTGTCTGAGGACAAGACCAAGGTCGATGTCGACGTGGGGTGGCGGACCAGCGACCAGCAGTACCTCCAGCGGGTGCGCGAAGAGTTTATTCCACGGGTAGAGGGATTCCACCCCCACGTGATCTTCCATAACTTCGGTCATGATACGTGTCAGGATGACTATGGAGATCGCGGTCTTACCCCTGGTTTCTTTCCCGAACTGGCGAGGCTCATTAAGGATGTGGCGGATCAGGTCTGCGACGGCAGATATATCGTGATCACCCACGGGGGAGCGCGCGCCGATGTGGCACAGCGGATCTTTCCAGAAATCGCCCGCATCTTGGCCTCATGAAACACACCGCCATCATATTGGGAGGGGGTAGCGGAAAAAGGTTACAGGGAGAGATCCCCAAACAGTTTCTCCCCTTGGGCAATAGGCCCATGATCGTTCACACCGTGGAAGCCTTTCAGCAATCCCTTTCAATAGATGTCGTCGTGGTGGTGGTGCCCGAAGGGTGGGAGAAGCGATGCATCGAGGACCTCAAGCCCTATGGCTTCACCAAGGTGCAGGGGGTCATCTCTGGAGGAGAGACCAGACAGTTTTCCTGCTGGCAGGCCCTGCAATACCTTAAGACAGATCCCCCCTCTATTGTCGTCATCCATGATGCTGCTCGTCCCCTCGTGACCGTAGAGATGATCGAGGTAGCTGTTCGGGAAGGGGGTGAGGGGATGACCTTTGGTCTCCGAACAGTAGATACCATTGTCGAGTGCCGTGATGGAGAGATTACGAAGATCCTTCCCCGCGAGCAGATACGTCAGATCCAGACCCCCCAATCGTTCCCCTTTCAAACGCTGTGGGGTGCCCACTGTCAGGCCCTGGAGGGGGGGATCAATGATGCGAGCGACGACGCCGGGCTTGTGCTCAGGGCGGGCAATAGGGTGAAGGTGATCGAGGGAGACCCGCGCAATATAAAGATCACGGATCCGCTCGATTTGGAGTTGGCACAGCGCCTCATACGAGACGGGTAATCTTTACTTTGCCCCACGGTTTTGTTACCATTTTGCAGGCTTGGAGGCTGCCGGAATGCAGAATCAGACCCCCATGATGAGGCAGTATTTACGGATAAAAGGGGAATATCAAGACTGTATCCTCTTTTACCGGATGGGGGACTTTTACGAGATGTTCTTCGAAGACGCCAAGATTGCCTCCAAGATCTTGGAAATCGCCCTCACCTCCAGGGAGAAGGGGGAAAGAGAGCGAATCCCCCTCTGCGGAGTCCCTTATCATGCTGCCGCACCGTACATCACCAAGCTCATTGAAAAGGGCCATAAAGTGGCTGTCTGCGAGCAGGTGGGCGATGCCAGGGGATCAAAGGGACTCGTGGAGCGTGAGGTCACCCGGGTGATCACCCCGGGGATGGTGGTGGAGGGGGACAATCTCCAGGAGAAGGAGAATAACTTTCTGGTGAGCCTGTGCGGAGGGGAACGGGGCTATGGTCTTGCCTTTTTGGATATCTCCACAGGCGAATTCAAGGGGTGTTTGGTCGATGAGGAGGACCTCCTGTTGAGTGAGGTGGCGAAGAACGGGCCCCGGGAGGCACTGATCCCGGAGAGTTTGAACGAGGGGGGCTTTCTCGCGGATCTCAAGCGAGAATTCCCCTTGATGTTGGTGAACGCTGTACCCGATTCCTTTTATCAAGACGAGGCGGATAGTGACGCAAAGGAGGATTTCATGGGGGAGCTGATACCCTCCGGCGTGGAGAATGAACCCCGCCACGCTGCCCGTGCTGTCCTGCACTATGTCAACGAGACCCAGAAGGCCGATGTCGGACATATCAAACCCCTCTCCCTTTATCGGCTAGAGGACTACTTGATCTTGGACGAGACGACGCAGCGTAACCTCGAGCTTTTCGCCTCGCGGGGAGGCAGGGGCAAGAAGGGCGTCTTCTTGGATGTCCTGGACGAGACGATCACTGCCATGGGCGGCAGGAGAATGAAGGAATGGCTCTCCTATCCACTCGTCGATGCCGAGGAGATAGAGCGTCGGCTGGAGGCCGTCGATCAACTGAAGGAGGCACCCCTGACGCGGTCTGAGATCAGGGAATTCTTAGAAGAGGTCTATGACCTGGAAAGGCTCAACACCCGGGTGATCATGGGGAGGGCCAACCCTCGGGATTTGGTCGCGTTGAAGACAACCTTGCTGGCAATCCCCAAGGTGCGGAATGAGTTGGCGGACTTTACCGCCCCCCTGTTGCAAGAGATCAAGGAGGGGTTGGATGATCTGAAAGAGGTGGCCGGATGGATAGAGGACGCCGTTATCGAGACGCCGCCGATCACCCTCACCGAGGGAGGGATCATTAAAGACGGATACAACAAGGAACTCGATGAGCTGCGAGGGATGAGCCGCGACGGCAAGGGATGGATCGCCGCCATGGAGGTTCAAGAACGCCGGCGCACCGGGATCTCATCACTCAAGGTACGGTACAATCAGGTCTTCGGCTATTATATTGAGGTCACGAAGCCCAACCTGCATTTGGTTCCTGAGGACTACATCCGTAAGCAGACTGTGACCAATGCCGAACGGTTCATCACGCCGCAGCTCAAGGAGTACGAAAGCAAGGTCCTGGGTGCGGAGGAGCGTATCAAGTCTTTGGAGCACGAATTATTTCGGCGCCTTCGGGAGCGGGTGGCAGGGCATGGCCGCAGGATTCAGGGAACCGCCTCTGCTGTGGGGAGGTTTGACGCCCTCCTCTCCTTGGCCGAAGTGGCGGACAAGTATGGATATAACAGGCCTCGGGTTACGGAAGGGGATGAGATCATCATCGTCGAAGGGAGGCATCCGGTCGTCGAGCGGATGGGGCATCTTGAGCCCTTTGTCCCCAACGATGCCCGTCTGGACTGCGAAGAGAACCAGTTGATCATCATCACCGGCCCGAACATGGCGGGCAAATCCACCTACATCAGGCAAGTGGCCCTCATCTGCCTGATGGCCCAGATGGGAGGTTTTGTGCCCGCCGGGGATGCCACCATCGGCTTGGTGGACAGGATCTTTACGCGGGTAGGGGCCTCGGACAATCTGGCCATGGGGGAGAGCACCTTTATGACGGAGATGCGGGAGACAGCCGATATACTCAAGGAGGCCACTCCCCGAAGCCTGGTAATACTGGACGAGATCGGCAGGGGCACCAGTACCTTTGATGGCCTCAGTATTGCGTGGGCGGTGGCGGAATATCTGCACGATAACAAGGGTCCCAAGACCCTCTTCGCAACCCACTACCATGAGCTCACCGAGCTGGCCACGACCAAGCCGAGGGTCAAAAACTTCAATGTGGCGGTCAGCGAGTGGAACGGAGAAGTCATCTTTCTGCGCAGGATCGTTGAGGGGGGGACGAGTCGAAGCTACGGCATCCAGGTGGCCAGGTTGGCTGGACTCCCCCCTGAGGTATTGGCTCGGGCCCGGGAGGTCCTGGCCAATCTGGAGAAGGGGGAATTGGATGAGAAGGGCATGCCCAGGCTCGCCCGCTCCAAGGAAAGAGGAGGAGAACCAGACCAGGATCAGTTAAACCTCTTTGGGGTCAGGGACGGTCAACTCTATCGGGAACTCCTGAACCTCGATCCCGATCGCTTGACCCCTCTGGAAGCCATCCATCTTCTCTATCAATGGAAAAAGATGATGAAAGAGGGGGATTGAAGCAGCCGGATTTTGCCCTGGCCAGAAGAAAGATGGTTCAAGAACAGCTTGTGGCCAGGCGCATAAAGGATGAACGAATCCTGAACGCTATGACGAAGGTCTCACGGCACCTCTTCGTGGAAGAGGGGCTGTGGCATCAGGCCTATGGCGATTTTCCCCTGCCCATCGGCCAGAGACAGACCATTTCGCAGCCCTACCTCGTCGCCTTGATGACCGAGGCCTTGCACATAAAAGGTGATGAGAAGGTCCTGGAGGTCGGGACGGGCTCTGGATATCAGGCAGCCATTCTGGCGGAGTTGACCAAACAGGTCTTCTCCATCGAACGAATCAGCTCTATGGCATCAAAGGCCAGAAAGATATTGGATGAGTTGGGCTATGCCAACGTCCTCATCCGGGTATCTGACGGCACCTATGGATGGGCGGATGAGGCCCCCTTCGATGCGATTATCGTGACCGCCGGGGCACCTGAAATACCTCAAACCCTTGTGAATCAACTGAAGGTTGGGGGGAGGCTTGTAATACCGGTTGGGGACGAGCACGCTCAAATCCTCCTTAAGGTGGTGAAAGAGGAGAAAGGATACAAAGAGGAAGATTTGGGCGGCGTCCGGTTTGTGAAGTTGATCGGAGAACATGGATGGAAGGCCGAGCGGTAAAGGGACAGATAGGAGTAATCGGCGGGGCTGCGTGTACCGTTGAGATGTATGAGGTTGCCCGGGAGGTGGGCCGTGAGATCGCTGACAAGGGTTTCTCCATGGTCTGTGGCGGTCTCGGGGGGGTGATGGAGGCGGCCTGCCGCGGGGCCAAGGAGGCGGGCGGGATTACCATCGGCATCCTTCCCACCAGTGACAAATTGGATGCCAATCCGTACGTCGATCTCGTCATACCCACGGGTCTTGGTCACGCTCGGAACGTCCTGATCGTCCATGCCTCTGATGCCCTGGTTGCCGTCGATGGTGAAACCGGGACCCTCTCGGAGATTGCCATCGCCCTCAAGGTGGGAAAGCCCATTGTGGGGATTAGGACCTGGGAGTTGGAAGGGAGGGTTCCCCTCGTCCAGGGGGCGCACGCGGCTATTGCCATGCTCATGGATATGCTGCGGTGACGCGCACTCTCTCTATCTGCTTGGTTTTCCTTCTCCTCATTTTCTCCGGTGGATGCCGCCATCATCGAGACTACCATGATGGTCAGCAGGGCGTGTATCATTCGGTGAACAGTCACCAGACTTTCTGGCGGATCTGTAAGACCTATGGCGTTGATATGGAAAGGGTAGCCAGAATGAATGGGATCAGGGATAAGAATAAGATCCAGGTTGGTCAGAGGATCTTCATCCCCGGTGCCGACAAGGTCTTGACGGTGGATATCTATGTCGAAGATGTCACCGCCCGCGAGAGATCAACAGCCGTACGATATGAAAAGGGGACGTTCGATTGGCCGGTCCGGGGAATGATAACGGCTCAGTTCGGCATGAATGGGAAGAGGAGGCATGATGGGATAGATATATCTGCACCGGTAGGCACCCCTATCAGGGCAGCGGAAAGCGGCAGGGTGGCTTACAGCGATAGTAAGATGAGAGGATACGGGAATCTCATCATCATTGAACACAGCGATAGTTTCTTTACGATATATGCCCACAACAAGGAGAATTTGGTACAAGAAGAGGTGGTGGTCAAACGGAGCGATATCATTGCTCGGGTTGGGAAAACGGGAACGACAACAGGTCCACACCTCCATTTTGAGATCCGCAAGGGAAGCAAGCCTTTAGATCCGATGCAGTTCCTGCCCTAGAAAGGGTGACTATGACGGAAGACGAGAAGGTCGGTGGGGAGCGAGAGAAGGCGCTTTCTGCGGACGACGAAACCCTCGATTCCCTGCGCTTGTACTTCAAGGATATAAGGACAGCCAAGCTCCTCACCCCGGAGGAGGAACAGGAGCTGGCTCTACGGACTGTCCAGGGGGATGATGCGGCTCGAAAGCGGATGATCGAGTCCAATCTGCGATTGGTGGTCAAGGTGGCCAAACAGTATAGGGGACAAGGCCTGCCGTTGCTGGACTTGATCGAAGAGGGTAATATCGGACTCATCAAGGCTGTGGAGAGATTTAAGCCTGAGAAGAAATGTCGTTTTTCCACATACGCCGTCCTGTGGATCAGGCAGTCAATTGAACGGGGTCTGGTAAGCCAAAGCAGGACGGTGAGGCTTCCCGCTCATGTGGTCGGTGACCTGAAGCGGATGATCCGTGTCACGCGCTCTTTAACGCAGCGGTTAGGAAGAGAACCCTTGATTGAAGAGTTAACGGAGGAAATGGGAGTGGATGCGGACTATGTACACCGTCTGATGATGGCCGTGCGCAAGGTTACCTCAATTGAGACACCATTAGATGCAGACGGACACTATCACCTGGCGGATATCCTTGCGGAGGAGGAGAAGCCCGGCCCGTTTTCCATCACCGAGCATATAGAGCTCGTCAAGCTGGTCAGCTCTTGGTTGGAGCTTCTCTCGCCGACTGAGAAGGCAGTGATCAAGCTGCGTTTCGGTCTGCGCGATGGTGAGCCCAAGACCCTGGAGATCATCGGTGAGATGTTCGGTGTTACCAGGGAACGTATTCGGCAGATCGAAGTCAAGGCCCTCCAGCGCCTGCGCAAGGTGATGGAGCAGCGGGATTTGATTTTGCTGGAGGATGTAAAAACGTGATAGGCTGTTGTAAAAGGCACATCAGCGAACGTCACTTATTAACAACCTAATAATCCGCCATGTCTTTCGATGGAACCTCATCGACATAACAATGTTTTGAACAGATGGTTACAGCGCTGAGAAAATAGGTACTTGACCCAATAATCCTCGATCCCTGCCGCCAGCGGCCCCCTACCACTCGGATATTTTTATGCCGAAGGTGGCCCTTTGGTCAGATCCCGAGGCGGGAA
>CAZFIR010000085.1:0-6055 GCA_964519535.1 uncultured Thermodesulfobacteriota bacterium
CCCCCTCGATATCCCCTTTACCCTGCACCCGGTTACCCAGGGCGGTGGCCCCTGCATCGGCCAGGGTGCACGAGGGGGAGATGACGCACACGGCATCTGCCCTGCCGAAGCTCTTGGAGTGCCCCACCGTGCCCGAGGAGGTACAGATCCCCAAGGGGGTCCTCTCGGGCGGGACGCGTATACCCACCTTCATGCTCAGGGGGGATTCGCCGGAAAAGACCCCGATCCTTCTCTCGGTGCTTATCTGCATGAAGATATCCCCGCCGTTTTCCACTACCACCTCGGGGGAGGAAGCAAGCAACTCCCTGCCCACGAACTCCGCCATGGCCCCGGCCACCCCGGCCATGGGACCCACCCCGGCCTTCTGCGAGGCGGCCAGCATCGCTTGCACGATCTTCGGCGCCAGCGGATCCGCCGCGAGAGGGGCAAGGCTTATCTGAAAAAGGGGGTTGGCCCTGATATATTCCTCTACCTGGTGGCGAAAGCGAATGACCGCCTCCTGGGCCTCTCGCTCCAGGGGGGTGGGGGCAAGGATGTAGAGGTCGGTCTCCTGGACCGCAACGCGAAAAGGCACCAGACCGTCTCGTGCCAGCCAACTCCGGTAGTTGCGCTGTCTCCTCACGTTTGCCCCTTGAGCCGTTTGGCGACGTGCCCCATCAACCCCCCGTCCCTGATCAGCTCCTGCATGAAGGGGGGTATGGGCTGCGCCGTAAAGCTCTTGTCCTGAGTCCGGTTGTTGATCTCGCCCGTGTCCAGATCCACTTCCAGCTCATCCCCCGCCTGGCTCCCCTGGGCCGCCTCCGGGGACTCCAGGATCGGCAGGCCGATGTTGAAGGCGTTGCGGTAGAATATCCTGGCAAAACCCGCGGCGATCACACATGAGGCACCCGCGGCCTTGATGGCAAGGGGGGCATGCTCCCGGGAGGAACCACAGCCGAAGTTCTTCCCGGCCACGATGATTGCACCCGGCTGTACCCGCTCGATAAATGTCGCGTCCGCGTCCTCCATGCAGTGCTGGGCCAGTTCCTGGGGATCCGAGGTGTTCAGATACCTTGCCGGGATGATGGCATCGGTATCCACATCGTCACCGAACTTCCAGACCTTTCCTTTGACCTTCATCATATCCCCTTTGCCTTGTGATCTTTTTGAGCTTTAACATCACATTAGACTTGCCTCGCTCGATACGCGCCTCAATAGCAGTATTATAAAGCTTTTCATCTGTAAAGGGTACCCTTTATGCCTCCGCGGGGAATAAAAAGCCTTTTGCTCAGAACCCAAAGAGGCCAACAATGCTTGGTGCAGGGGTGGGAAGTAAATATATTGTAGCAGAAGGAATCAGACTTTTTAAAACGACGTAGATCTATTCGATAACCATTGTCCTCGCCGCCTCCTTACCACGCTCCACATTCACCGTCATGAGGATCACCAAGCCGACGATGAAGAATATGATCACGGCCAGGATGGAATTGCGGATCGATCCGGTGAGAACGGCCACCAGGCCGAAGATGAGGGGGCCGAAGATAGAGGCAAACCGATTGGCAATGGCGAAGAAGCCGAAAAACTCAGCCGAATGCCCTACGGGCAGCAGTCCGCTGTAAAGGGAGCGGCTGATGGCCTGGCTCCCCCCCTGCACCAAGCCCACGAGAAAACCAAGCACCCAAAACTCCCACGGTTCGCTCATGAAATAGCCGTAGATGACGATGATGCAGTAGACGATCAGACAGATATAAATGGTCCGCTTCTCCCCGATCCACTGAGCCAATTTACCCATAAAGAGGGCTGCGGGGAAGCCGATGATCTGCACCATCAGCAGACAGCCGATCACCGTCGATACCCCAAAACCCAACTCCTCCCTGCCGAAGATGGCCGCCATGACGATCACCGTCTGTACGCCATCGTTGTAGATGAGGAAGCTGATGAGGAACTTCACGAGCTCCTTAAAATGCCGCATCTTCCGAAAGGTGTCAGCCAGGGTCTTGAACCCATGGCTGACATACCGGACTTTTGCAACTACCTTGGCCTTGCGATCCCGCACAGAGCGGAAGGTGGGGATGGCAAAGAGCCCCCACCAGATCCCGACCGTGAGGAAGGAAAGCCGCGAACCCCAGGCCGCATCGGGGATGCCGAACCACGCGTGCTTCTGGATCATCAGGAGGTTGAGGATCAGCAAGAGCCCTCCCCCCAAATACCCGAAGGCGAACCCCTTTCCCGAGACGTACTCCCGCTCTCCCTCAGGGGCGATCTCCGGTAAAAAGGCGTTGTAAAAGACGTTTCCGCCGGCAAAACCGATGAGAGCGATAATGAAAAAGAGCGACGCCCTCAGGTAATCCCCGTACCCCACCGTGACCAGCAGGGCGGCGAAGACGGCCCCCAGATAGGTATAGAAGATGAGGAACTGCCGCTTGGCCCGGGAGTAGTCGGCGATGGCCCCCAGGACCGGGGCGCTCAGGGCCACGATGACCATGGCGATCGTGATGCTGAAGCTCCACAAGGGGGTAGCAAAGGTGTGAAAGGTGAATCCCAGGATGGTGACATCCACCCCCCCCTCAGGGACGATGGAGACGAAATAGATGGGAAGCACCGCCGCCAGGATGGTCGTGGCAAAGGCGGAATTGGCCCAGTCATACATACACCAGCCGAAAATGGTCCTCTTGTGGGTCTGCACAGACCTACTACCTCTCAAGAAATGGGTTAAAAGCTTCTTCTGCCCCTTTTACACGATTTTCGAAACCATGTGCAAGCCTTATGTGAGACCAGAACCCTGAGGGGAATAGTTGATATAACGGACGATATATGGTAAATAAGGGTGGAGGAGATACCAGATGGCTGCGGTTGATCTCAATTTCGACAAGCTGGGAGGTCTGATTCCGGTGGTGGTACAGGACTACGCCTCGGGTGAGGTCTTGATGCTGGCCTTTATGAACCGCCAAGCCTGGGAGGAGACCGTGAAGACCCGCAGGGCCACCTACTGGAGCAGATCGCGGAATCAACTGTGGGTAAAGGGCGAGACCTCGGGGAATTTTCAGGAGGTCAAGGAGATCTGCGTGGACTGCGACGAGGACACCGTCCTCCTCCAGGTGATACAGGGGGGAGGGGCCGCCTGCCATACGGGCTTTCGCAGCTGTTTCTATCGAAGGCTGGAAGGGGATGAACTGAAAATAGTGGGAGAACGTGTCTTTGATCCGGAGGAGGTGTATCGGTGAAGCTGTTAAAACTGGGGATACCCACGGGGAGCCTGGAGCAGGCCACTATCGAGCTCTTTCGCCGCTCGGGCTGGAAGATCACCATAGACTCCCGGAGCTATTTCCCCGCCATTGACGACCCTGAGATCAACTGCACCCTGGTGCGGGCCCAGGAGATGTCCCGCTTCGTGGAGATGGGGGCCCTCGATATGGGCCTCACCGGCAAGGACTGGATTGTAGAGAACGCATCGGATGTGGTGGCGGTGCAGGACCTGGTCTATTCCAAGGCCACCCAGCGGCCTGCCCGGTGGGTACTGGTGGTAGCCGAGACCTCTCCCGTGAAGCGTATCGAAGACCTCAAGGGGAAAAAGGTCTTTACCGAGTTGGTGAACTTCACCCGGCGGTACTTCGCCGACAAGGGGGTCACGGTCGATGTGGAATTCTCCTGGGGGGCAACCGAGGCCAAGGTGGTGGAGGGGCTGGCCGACGCCATCGTGGAGGTGACGGAGACCGGAAGCACCATCAGGGCCAATGGCCTCAGGATCGTCGAGGAATTAATGACCACCTATCCCCAACTCATCGCCAACAAGAAGGCGTGGAAGGACCCCTGGAAGAGGGAAAAAATCGAGCAAATCAGCAGGCTCCTCAAGGGTGCCCTGGATGCCGAGGGGATGGTCGGTCTGAAGATGAATGTCCCCAAAGAACGCCTGGGAGAGGTAATGAAGGTCTTGCCGAGCATCACCGCCCCCACCGTGTCAGACCTCTATCACAAGGATTGGGTCTCGGTGGAGACGGTGATGTTTGAGAGGGAGGCACGGGATCTCATTCCTCAGTTGATCAAGAAGGGGGCGGTGGGAATTATCGAATACCCCCTCAACAAAGTCATCTAACCCTCCTTTTTCAAAACCACAAAGAGGGTGCGATACCCATTGGCCTTGACCCGCACGGTGAGCAGCAGGGTCTTTTTCTTATGAAGCCCCATATATTTGCGAAAGTCAGCCATATCCTTGATCTGGTTGTGTTCCATCTCGATTATCACATCCCCCGGCTGTAATCCTTCCGTCTGGGAGGGGGAGCCCGGCTCCACCTCGGTGATCACCACCCCTGCAGCATCGGGAAGCCCCAGGTGATCGGCCATCGCCTGGCTGATATCCTGGACCTTGAATCCCCAGCGCCCTGTTGTCTCCTCAGGCTTGGTTGGGGCGGCCGCAACCTCTTTCTCCGGGACCTCTGCGATCGTGACCCACAGGGGCTTTTGCTTCTTGTCGCGCAAAACGACGATCTTTACCTTTTTCCCCACCGGGGAGTTGCCCACCATCTTAACGAGCTGATATCGCTCTTTCACCTGCTGTCCGTCATACTCCAGGACGACATCCCCCTTGAGTATTTTCCCCTTCTCGGCAGGGGAGTCTGGGATCACGTCGGAGATCAAAACCCCCTCCGTTTCTTTCAGTCCGAATGAGTCCGCCAGTTCCGGGGTCAGGTCCTGTATATAAACCCCGAGATAACCATAGACCACCCGGCCTTTCTTGAGCTGGGGCAGCAACCTCTTGGCCATGTTGATGGGGATGGCAAACCCGATCCCTTGCCCGCCGGCCACAATAGCGGTATTGATCCCCACCACCTCGCCCTTGAGATTAAAGAGGGGACCGCCGCTGTTGCCCGGGTTGATGGAGGCATCGGTCTGGAGAAAGTCGTCATAGGGGCCGGCACCGATCACTCGCCCCTTGGCGCTGATGATCCCCGTCGTGACGGTCTGCTCGAGGCCAAAGGGATTTCCGATGGCGACGACCCACTCTCCCTCCTCCAACGTGTCCGAATCACCCATGTGGACCACGGGAAGATCACCAACGGCCTTGATCTTGATCAGGGCCAGATCTGTCTTTGGGTCTGTCCCAATGACCTCGGCATCGTATTCCTTCTGGTCCGAGAGCTTGACCTTGATCTCCTCCGCCTTCTCGATCACGTGATTATTGGTCAGGATATGGCCCTCCTTATCGAGGATAAAACCAGATCCCAGGCTCTTCTGCCTGAATTCCCTCGGCTGCCGGTCTCCGAAGAACCGCTTGAAAAACTCGTCGCCGAAGGAATCGGGTCCGCCACCAAATCCTCGAAAGAAATCGTCCAAGGGGCTTCGCACCAATTTGGTAGTGCTGATGTTGACTACGCTGGGTTTCAGTTCCTTGACCAACCCGGTCAAGGAGGGAAATCCGGTAACCCCTTGGGCCGCCTCTCCGCCAAGGGCAAGGGAGGGAAGGATGGCCAGAGAGGCGACAAGGGACACTGCGAACATAATCTTAGAAAATGATCTCATAAACCGTACTCCTTTGTTGTTTCTCGTTTTTTGTTCGATACGGTATTGTCAGGAGGTAAGGGGGCAAGAGATCAGTTGCGATTGAGGTAAGGATCTTTCCTCTCCCGCCTCTTGCCCGTGACATATTCTCGCCAGGAGATTTCCTTGACAAACTTGACCCCCCCCCCGAACCGCTTCTTCTTCACACGGGGTACATGGAAGGATGCGGCAAGGACGCCGAAGATGTCATCACCCTCAAAATACCGCACCATCTCGTAACTCTTCCCCGCTCCGACATGGCCGCCTTCCATCACCAGCTTGAAATACATCTTCTTCCTCGGTCTCTCTTTTTTGTTGATGCCATTGTACCGGAGGAAGATTAAAAACCGATTAAAGAAAGATTAAATTTTTTTAATCTTTCAGGGGAAGGGTCACCGTAAAGGTGCTCCCCTTTCCCACCGTGCTCTTCACCGTAATCTGCCCGTCATGGGCCCGGGCAATCCACTGGCTGATGCTTAACCCGAGGCCCGTTCCTCCTGTCTCGCGAGACCTCGCCTTATCGGCCCTGAAGAAACGATCG
>CAZFIR010000086.1:0-45899 GCA_964519535.1 uncultured Thermodesulfobacteriota bacterium
AACTACAAAAACCCGCTGAGGTGGTGCATCTGATCATCAAATTCCTTGGTAGTAACGGGAGCGAGGTCGTGGCAAGCAGGCACCAGGATGCCGCAAAAACCCCGTCACCCAACGCCACCCCCTGACGCATCCCCCCCACCCAATGAATATGAGTTTAAAAAACTACCCATCGACATCATCACCGGCGATGAGGATATCAGAAAGGGGTTGGAAGAGGGGAAGGATCTGGATGAGATGGAGGGGGATTGGCAGGCGGAGCTGCAAGGCTTTCTAGCAATCAGAAAGCAGTACCTGCTGTATTAAGTGGTGGGGCAGCAAACTCTGGGCAGCAAAAAAAACTTGAATTCAACGTCTAATGAGGCTGGATTTCCGTTTATAAACCTCAGAGAAAAGTTCTTTCAATGAGAACAACAATAACTATTCAAGATATGCAAGATTTGGCTAAACAGCGTGGCGGGAAATGTCTCTCGAAGAAATACACAAACATGCATACAAAGCTATGGTGGGAATGTGCGAAAGGGCATAAATGGGACGCTAAGCCAGATAGTATTAAGAGAGGCACCTGGTGCCGAAGGTGTGGAAGGGAGAAAAGCGCGGAATCGAGGAAGCTTGGCATTGAATTAGCACGCAAGATTGCAAAAGAACGCGGTGGTAAGTGTCTGTCAGAGGTGTATGTCAATGCTCGATCACCACTTCTTTGGCAATGTAAAAAGGGCCATCAGTGGTCTATTCATCTGGATAGTGTTAAAAACCAAGGAACCTGGTGCCGCAAGTGTTACGGCACTGCTAAGCTATCGATTGAAGAGATGCATAGATTGGCAAAAGAGCGAGGCGGCAAGTGTCTGTCAAAAGCATATGTGAATGCACGGACTAAACTTCATTGGCAATGCATAGCGCGGCATAAGTTCGAAAAAACGCCAGATCAAGTTAAACGAGGTGTGTGGTGTCCCGAATGTTCCACTGGACTTGGAGAAAGAATATGCAGGGTATTCTTTGAACAGATCTTTGGCAAAAAATTTCCGAGAAGTCATCCAAAGTGGCTGGTAACGCATGCTGGTAATCGATTAGAGCTTGATGGATATTGCAAATCTCTGGGGCTTGCGTTTGAACACCATGGGGAGCAACATTATTCTACTAGCAGTAGATATATTACGTCAAAGACGGGCCTGCGAGAAAGACAGGAAGTAGATCGATTTAAAAGGAAGTTATGCAAGGCGCAAGGTATCGTCTTATTTGAGATTCCAGAAATACCAAATCGATTACCTGTAGCCGACATCAGGCAATTTGTAGGAGAGCTGTGTAAACGCCGCGGCGTTCCTTTGCCCGATGATTTTTATACCAAAAAACTAAACTTGAGAAAAGCTTATGAGACATCTGGTTCAATGGAGGCGCTAAGAGAGCTTCAAGAAATCGCACGTAAAAGAGGTGGCAAATGTTTATCCAATACTTATATTGATGCACACACACCGTTACTTTGTGAATGTAAAAATGGGCACCAGTGGCCTGCTTCGCCAAATAGTATAAAGAGTGGTAAATGGTGTCCTGACTGTGGGGGGACAAAGAGGCTCACCATTGAGGATATGCATAGAATTGCTAGAGAACACGGCGGAAATTTCTTATCCAAAGAATATATAAATGCACGGACTAAATACCTCTGGGAATGCAAAAAGGGGCATCAGTTCAAAAAAACAGCCGACAAGGCTAGATACCAGTGGTGTCAAAAGTGCTCCAAGCAAATGAGGATAGAGGCATTGGAAGAAGGTCGCCTCAAGTGTTTGGAAGAAATGAGGCAAATTGCTAAACAACACGGTGGAAAATGTTTGTCAGGCGACTACATTAATAGCAAAACACCCCTTCTATGGGAATGTGCAAAGGGTCATCAATGGCCTGCCATCCCTAGTAGTATCAAAAGAGGTCATTGGTGCCAGAAATGTGGGAATGCGAAAATTGCCGAGGCAAGAAAGATTGGCATAGAAAAAATGCGCCGCCTTGCAAGGGACCGCGGCGGTAAATGTTTATCAAAAGAGTATGTTAATAACAAAACGCCTCTCCTCTGGGAATGCGCAAGAGGGCATAGGTGGCCTGCAAAACCAAGTAATGTGCAACGGGGCAGCTGGTGTCCTAAATGTGCAAATTTAAGAAAAAAGGGGAAGGGGCGTCCGAAGGGAGAGTCCTAAAATATCATTTACCTGTAAACTTCCAAACGAATTCACAGTTCATACCCTGAACGCGCGCTCCTTTATCAAATAGCACGGTCATCAGATATTAATGTCATCCCACCACAAAACATTTAAGTCAGGATTGATACTTTTCGATGTGTTTCTTACTTGCAAGTCAGCTGTTATGATGTTTTCAGAATATGAAGAATCGATTAGATGACGATAGTCATCAATTTTATCTCCTCCTGGCATGGTCAGATGTAAGATATGTATAGCAGAATAGTATAGATTGGCTCTTACTGAAGCTCTTAAGGCTGGAAACGAGTCAAGCCGATGAGATAATTCAAAGGCTTCACTATAGGAAACTCTATTTTGTAAAATTTCACGTATTATCCGTGGGAAATCGCCGGCAAAATGTGCCAATACATCTTCAAACGTTTTCAGCTTGTGGAAAGTTGCTGGTTTTTTCTTTTTCACTCGTTTTATATGATTAAGGTATTCATTGCTAAGTAACGGAGATATCACTTGTATCTCATTTTCACGTATCTTAATAAAATTTTCTGCTTGCTTATCAAAATATCCTTCCGCCAGTTTCGTTATCTCAAGTTTTGTAGCAACTTGATTATCATGATCTAAAAATGGAATGACTGCGGCACCAGTACGAAGCTTAAGCATTTCTTGATCAATCAACTTACGAGTTGGCGGGACAAATGAAGCATCTAAATCGCGCAATATGCAAAACAACTGTTTTCCCCTTTCAAAGTGAGCTTGGTTTAAAAATGTTCGTGCAAGCTCATATATAGTGTGCATGCCAACGGTCGAAAAGAAACCAAGATGCTCTAATACAGAAGCAAGTTTTCTTCCATCAACTGAAGCATTCAACGCACGGTTGATACTACTAGTCTCAATATAAGCCTTTTGCATTTTCTGAAATTAAGTAAATCATCGAGGATTTGATCTTGAAATATCAGATATCTGCAAACTTCCAAATCGAATCAGCAGTTCAAGATCGGGATTTGGCAGTTCTTAAGGTTAAGTGCTAATGTTATTTTTTTGTTTTGACATCACTATGCGACCACCTTTTTTAGTATGATCTATTTTTTTGAATTCATTTTGTAATTCTTTGGGGAACTTTTCCAAGAGAAAAAGCGCAAAAGAATGAATTTCGTCCCAATCTTTATCACCAATCTCTACGGTCTTTTGGGGATTGGGATAACGTAACCCTTCAAATTTGTCTAGTTTTTTAATTAGTCCTTTCTGTTCTTTGGTGAGAGGAATATCCCTTTTTAAGTGCCTAAAAAGAAAGCCTAATTTATGGACACCAGGGAACTCGCCTTCACGATTGAGAAGCATAGACTTTAATATCATTTCAATACCAAGATGACTTAGATACCCAGCAGAATCGTAAAGATCATAATGTTTTTCAAAGAGAACTCTTGCTGATTTTAGGTGATCAACGGCATAATGCAGTAAATCTTTTTCGGTATAGCCATCTCTTTTAGTAAATTTGCGTGGCCGAGATATGCACATATATGGGTTCTTTTAACTAAAAGTCAGAGAGATTCTGCAAAAAAACGTAGCACGGCAATTATAACGTGTCAAGATATGCATAAAAGTCACAAATCATCAGAGATAGCGTAGCCTCAACCCGGATCTTCTATCTACTATCCCCTTACGGATACCCTCTCCTGAAACATTAAAAAGATTTAATCTCCCGTTAATCGGTTTTTAATCTTCCTCAAGGTATAATGGCGTCAAAAATGAGAGACCGAGGAAGATGATGTATTTCAAATTGGTAATGGAAGGTGGTCATGTCGGGGCGGGGAAGAGTTACGAAATGGTGCGGTATTTTGAGGGTGACGACATCTTCTGCGTCCTTGCAAAGTCCTTCCATACCCCCCGCATGAAGAAGAAGGAATTCGGTGTTGGCATCAAGCTTATCAAGGAGATCTCTTGGCGGGAATATCTCACCGGCAAGGGGGGCGAGAGGAGAGACCCTTACCTCAACCGCAGCGGTTTTTCCGCAGTAGTCCCCGCGTGATCAAGTACCAGCACGTTCTTGCCCTCAATCCCTATTTCGGGGATTCTACCCCATCCATGGGGTTTTTCCCTCCCACCGGCCTTGAGTACATCGCCGCGAGCATGAAAGACCTGGTCGGTAAGGTGACGCTTCTCGACCTTCGGTATGAGAAGGTCTACCAGGATCCGAAGGCACTCAGCCAGTTCATCAGGGACGAGATCGATCTTCTATGCGTAAGCATCCGATGGCCATCTCGGTTCGAGAAAATCTGTGATTTCGTCTCTCAGCTCCCTCCTGAGGTCCGCACAGTCGTAGGAGGCTACAAGGCAACGGAGGAAGTCGAGTATTTGTTCGATCGTTGCCCGAATATCGACATGATCGTACGAGGTGAGGGCGAAGATATCATCAAACAGATCGTTACGGGGATTCCGTACAAGGATATCCTGGGGCTTTCCTATCGGGAGAACGGAGGATTCGTCCACAACGAAAACCATCCTCTGCCTGACATCACACATATTCCGTTCCCTGACCGCTCTCTGAGAAGGCACGATTATTACCTGGTTCAAAACGGTGTTCGGCTCAGCAACCTTACTTTCGACACGATATTGACAACGAGGGGATGTCCGTTTAAATGCAAGTTCTGTACATTCAGTCTCAATCCGCTCGGGCAGAAGAGGAGCTACACGGAACGACCGCTTGAATCGGTCATTGAAGAAATGAAGGAGATTACGGCCGATGTCGTCCTCTTCAGCGATGACAACTTGTTCACGAACCCGAAGAGGAGCGAACAGCTTTGTGATCTCATTATTGAAAACAAGATCAAAAAGATCTTTATTGCCCAGACCCGGATTGACGTTGCGAAGCATCGTCGGGTCCTCGACAAGGCAGAGAAGGCGGGCTTTAAGGTCTTTCTCATCGGGATCGAGTCCCCGCACGACCGGATCTTGAAGCAGCTTGAAAAGGGAATCACCCAACAGGAGGTACGGGATGCGTGTGCGGTCCTGACACAGTACGACTTCTATCTGCATGGATACTTCATCTACGGCAACATCGGCGAGACGGAAGAAGAGATGCTCTACATCCCGAAGTTTGCGAAGGAGCTCAAGCTGGATACCATCAGTTTCCAAAAACTCCGTATTGAGCGGTTTTCGCCCCTCAAGGAAGTAGTTGAACAAACGCCGGGCTACTACTGCAATCGTGTCGGCGGTGCCGTGTATTCGGAACAGTTCGGGCGCAAGGAGCTGAAGCAAATCAGGAACCGGATTAGGTCGGAGTTCTACGATCTACCGCAGATCATCCATTTCATCAGCAAAGCCCGACGAACGGGGTTTGTCAATGGCCGCGACGTGGCGAATCTATTGCTGAAACTACCTTTCCTCTTGTATGGATTGGCCAAACGGAAAAAGCGCAAGAAGAGCAAAAGATCCGGGATCCCTGGCGGGGAACCAGGCGTGGTACAGAATCCCGCTTAAATTCCGGCCACATGGATGTTGGGGATCAGGCAGTGAAAATACGATATCGTCTCTTTTTCCACTGAAATGGGATTTTTTTGTTGATGTCTGACAGCAATATGCAGATTCCCGCACTTTCAATCCCTAAAATGCCTACATTTATAGATCAATAGCAGGATCAGTCCGGATTGTCGATCTTCCATCGCTTATATTTTTGCAGGTCTTGTCTGACCAGAAGCAGGCACGCTGCAACCACTGCTGCATCGTCCACTTGGCCGAGAACGGGAATGAAATCGGGAATCAGATCGAGGGGGTTGAGCACATAGAGCAAGGACACGACGATAGCGGCGATGGTCCAGTAGGGGATTCTTCTGTATTTACCGTGCCAGTAGTCTTTGACAGCGGCGATAAGGAGTTTACAATCATCTAGGAACTTGCCCAGCGGGCCGCCGGACTCGAACTGCCTGCGGATATCCTCTGATTTATTGAGGACCTTCTCTACATCCTGCGGGGTGACGTGTTGGGCCTCCTTGGTAATGATTGCCCTCGCTTGTTCCTTCGTGATGGTTCCCTTTCTTTCCTTCGATGTCATGGGTGATATCCTTTTTGTCTTTTCTTCTCATAGGTCTTCTTGAATTTTTCTCTGGTAAATGGTTTTCCGTGGCCTGGATAAAAATATTCGCATCCGATTTCCAACAATTGCTTCCAACTTTCCAGTAATTTCTTCAGATCATTGGCATAGGGGGGGAATACGGTGTGCCTAACGATGTTAAAGAGGGCATCCCCCACTATGGCATGCCTTTCTTCGATAACGACACTGATGGAGCCGGCGGTATGGCCGGGGGTCGGCAGGATGTATCCATCTATGCCATATTCGTGCAAATCAAACCGCCCTGAGATCGTTATGTCGGGGGCAACGGGCGCATATTCCCCCAGCTTTTTGGCCAAGGTCCTGCCTATGGCGGACAGGGCCTTTGAGAACCACATCGTGCCCTGTGGAACTTCACAGTACCCCTGATGGAGGCATTCGGCCTCTGCCTTATGGACAAGGATTTTTGCCTTGGTGATGTCCTTGAGGGCCTTGAGGCTCCCGCAGTGATCATAGTGGGCATGGGTAAGGATAATCAATTGTATATCATGGGGGGATAAATTCATTCCCTCTAGGGCATCTATGATCTTCTTTTCCTTCTTTTTGATTCCGGCATCGATCAGGATGGCGTGCCCTTTGTTTGTCACAAGATACGCATTGGATGTCCCCATGGGAATGCGGATGATTTGATTTTTATCGCTCTCTTTCATTTTTGAAATGGAAATTTTTTTAATATTCAAGCTGTCGATTTCAATATCTATTGTGTTTAAAACATGATGCTCAACCTCAACATCCAGCTGCGAAATTTCACCAGCGGTATTGCGGCCCACGGAGCGGTATATCGAACGGGCTTTTTCTCGATACATGAAAGCACATGCAGTGCGGCCCGTTCTACACCCATCATAAACGGTTTCACCGCGCTCTTTGCCATTTTGGTGTCAACGAATCCGAACCGTATATTTGTTACATGAACGCCCTTTGGTTTGAGCGCAAGGGCCAGGCCTTCGAGGTAATTAGAAAAGCCTGCCTTCGATGCATGATAGCTGGGCGCTTCAGGGGACAACATCTCGTCAGCCACACTCGAAAGACCGATGAAATGCCCTTTGCCTTGCTTGACCATCCAAGGGATCGCCAGCGATACGGTCTTCACCATGCCGATCAGGTTCACATCAAAGGTCTCCGCCTCGCCTCCCATATTAGACAGGTCCAACATCTCGCCTATGCCTGCGCAGTAAACGCACAGGTCGACAGGCCCACCCTTTTTTAAAACAGATTTCACAATAACCGGGTATCCATCGCCCTGCACCTCGGCTACGATGTGCTCGTAGGCGGGATCTTTTATCGGAGATTCACTCCTCGAAATACCAACGACTTTCCATCCCCGTTTCAGAAGTTCCCTGGTAGTGGCCAGCCCGATGCCATCTGAGTTGCCTATTACAAGCGCTTTGCCTTGCATTGACCTACCTTCCCTCGTCGACAATGAGCATTGCATAATTTCATGAATGTCCCCGAACTACTTATTTACCTTTGATGATGGTATCTGCAAGGGCGCTGATGTGATCAGGCGAAGTACCGCAGCACCCGCCGACCATAGTGGCCCCGGCGCGGATACACTCCCTGATCCCTTTTGCGAACTCCCCCGGGGACATATCAAACACAGTCCGCTTGTCAACCAAACGCGGCCTTCCTGCATTCGGCTTGGCCAAAACAGGGAGTTTGGTGGCGCTACGCATTGTGGATACGATCTCGGCCATCTGAAAAGGGTCGATATCGCCACAGTTCGCCCCGACAGCCTGTGCGCCTGACTCGGCAAGTGCTGTCGCGCATTCCCTGGCTGCATCGCCCATAATTGTCCGGCCTTCCTTTTGAGGTGATGAGAAGGCCATGGTAACGATTACGGGGAGAGAAGAAACCTCCTTGCATGCGCGCAACGCGCATAAAGCTTCTCTCAGGTCGATCATGGTCTCAATGATGAAACCATCAACCCCTCCTTCAGCCAACAATGCTGCTTGCTCGGCAAATGCCTCATAAGCTGCCGACTCTTTGAGGTCGCCATATGGCTCAAGCAGTTTACCGGTAGAGCTTATGTCACCCAGTATGTATTGATCCTGGCCCGCAGCCTGTTTTGCTAGCCGGGCCCCAGCTAAATTCACTTTTCTTACGTCTACGCCTACCTTGTGGCTTTCAATAAAGATTCGATTCATGGCGAAGGTATTTGTTATCAGGATATGGCATCCGCACTGGGCATAGTCTTTATGGATTTCCAATACCTGGTCCGGGTGGGAAAGCGTACTCTGCGCCCCCATGACCGCTCCGCGCTCCGCCAATTGAGTGCCCATCGCGCCATCAAGGAGGATTACATCTTTTTGCCTTAGGAAAGTTGACAAGTTCATTGAAAATTCTCCGTAGGTCTAACCATTAGCTCAATGGTTTTGCCCGCTATCTTTTCCAGCGGGCTGTTCCGTGAATGTGGCCGGCCCTTTTTTATCGAATCTGGTGACCAGCCACCAGTTTTGTCTGCTGCGATTGCTGTAATCCAAATAGATCTCGAAGACGTCTCCTTTTGCATCTTTAACGACAAAATAGCGACGGTGTCTCCGGGTGTACCATTTACGGCTGCGGGGTGGAAGCCCGCCATGGCCAGTGTCAATGCGTTCCTGCAACACTTCGACTACATCATGGACTTCTCCATGCCACGTAAAACGCAGGGGACGTGGCGATGTTTCTGCCTTTTCCACCTCGATTTGTTCTCCGAAAAATTTTTCCATAGGGGGAATGTTTAACGACCAAAGTCAGCGCCGGAGTCTCATCGCGTCCGCTGAAGCGATTCGTTATAGCCCGTGTGTTTATAGAAAATCTCTCGCTCTTTTTTGCTTGCATGCCGGAACGAAATGACCCTTACGGTTTCATCTGATCGCATAGTGGTCACCATGAACACAACGTAGCCCATATCATCGACACCCATGTGCATGTGACGTACCTCTCCACTTTCTTTGAATGGGTTACTTGTAATAAAAGGAGTAGTATCGATCGGGAGAATAACTCTTTCAAGTAAATAGACAGCACTTTCAAGTGAGTATCCGTGGTTCTTTCGATTTTCATCTTCTTTATCTCTATCGTAATCGATCTTGGTTCGACCGATAACTAGCCTGAAATCATAATTCTGTATACCAAGCTTGCTGATAATTTCTTCCTCTTGCATTGGCTCTAACCCTATATATTAATGCGTATATGCAGCTTTATGTTACTGCAAGATAAAATTCATATTTAGAGTCTATTAACGGTCTATCCTTTCAGCCCCAGCACATCCCCCATATCATAGAGCCCGGGCTTCTGGCCCACCACCCATTTGGCGGCGCGAACTGCCCCTTGGGCAAGGGTGTCCCTGGTGTGGGCACGGTGGGTGACCTCCAGCCTCTCCCCCATGCCCCCGAAGATCACGGTGTGTTCCCCCACGATGTCCCCTGCCCTGATGGCATGCATCCCGATCTCCTCTTTGCTGCGCTCGCCGATCAGGCCCTTTCTGCCGTAGACCCCGACCTCCGCCCATTTCCTTCCCCGGCCCCGCGCTATGACCTCACCTAAGCGCAGTGCGGTCCCGCTCGGGGCGTCCTTTTTCATGCGATGGTGGACCTCGATGATCTCGCAATCGTAATCATTCCCCAATATCCGCGCCATCTCCTCCACGACCTTGTACATCAAATTGACCCCCACGCTCATATTGGGTGCGAGGCAACAGGGGAATTCCTTGGCGACCTTCCTGACCCGCTCCAATTGTTCAGATGTGAACCCGGTACTGCCAATCACCATGGGCTTGTGATGCTGGGCACCGATCTCCATATTCGCCAGGGAGGCCTCGGCCGCGGTAAAGTCTATGACCACATCTCCCTTCTGGATAACCGCTTCAAGATTATCTTCTATTGTCACCCCGAGTTCGCCCGCACCGGCCAACACTCCCACATCCTGTCCCTGTGAAGGGTGCCCGGGGGTCTCTATTGCCCCGGTGCAGGTTATACCCTCGGCGTTCTGTATGGCATTGACGATCATGCGACCCATACGGCCTGCCGCTCCCACGACGATAGCGTTGATCATCTCCTTAACCCCCTCACCTGTGTCGCCATGCGACACATCTCGACTTCTCTGATTTATGTACAGCGGTGCGAGACTTTTTTATATCAAGCTGGTGCTGAAGTACCGCTCTGCCCTGTCCGGCAGGACGGTGACGATATTTCCCTCTCCCCGTTCGGCCACCCTGAGGGCGGCCCAGACATTGGCCCCTGAGGAGGTCCCCACGAGGAGCCCCTCCTCTTTGGCCAGTCGCCGGGTCATCTCAATGGCGTCCTCATCGGTCACCGTGATCACCCCATCGATGATTGAGGTGTCCAGGACTGAGGGGATAAAGCCGTCGCCGATGCCCTGGATCTGATGGAGGCCCGGCTCGTGGCCGAGCAGGGCGGCGCTGGTCTTCGGTTCAACGGCGATAAGCTTAATCTGTTGCTTTTGCTCCTTGAGATATTTCCCCACCCCGCCCAAGGTACCGCCGCTTCCCACCCCCGCCACAAAGCACTCTACCTGCCCATCCATCTGTTCCCATATCTCCGGGCCGGTACTGAGATAGTGGATCTCCGGGTTCTTGGGGTTTTCGAACTGCTGGGGGACGTAGATAGAGGGATCTTCGGCAGCCATTTCCATGGTTTTTTGCACCGCCCCTTCGATCCCCCCCTCTGCAGGGGTCAGGATCAGTTCACCCCCGAAGGCGCGGATGATCTTCTTGCGTTCCTCGCTCATGTTCTCCGGCATGACGATGATCACACGATATCCTTTTTGCACACCCACCAAGGTAATCCCGATGCCTGTATTGCCCGAAGTCGGTTCCATAATGATGGAACCCTTCTTCAGCCGTCCCTCATGTTCCGCCTCCTCGATGAGGTATTTGGCGACCCGGTCTTTGACGCTTCCGCCCGGGTTGAGAAACTCCGCCTTGGCGAAGATGGCGTGCGTTGTTACCTTCTTCAGTTGCACCATGGGGGTGTTGCCCACGGCATCGAGGATCGTATCCACAGCCTTCACGATAGGGCCTCCTCCTCAAGCCAACCTCGATAGATCATCCTCACTTCTCCTTCGAGGGAGACCTCCATGATTTTTTGCTCCCCTTTGTAATAGATGGTCAAGGCCTCTCCGCTGCGGGGGATGACGGTTGTGGGTGAAGTGACGAGTCCCCGCAGGCCGGCGATGACGGCGGCGGCTACTGCCCCGGTACCGCAGGCCAGAGTCTCATCCTCCACGCCCCGCTCATAGGTGCGGATCTCGACAGCGCTGTTTTCTACGCGGACGAAATCCACATTGGTCCCCGCCGGTTGGAAGGCCTGATGATAGCGGATCTGCCTTCCCAAACCGACCACATCGACCTCTGTGAGTTCAGGGGCGAAGATCACCGAATGGGGGACCCCGGTGTTGATGAAATCCACGCTGATCTCCTCTTCACCGATCGGCAGGGTGATCCCCAGCCGGATATCGGTTGGAGGAGGTAAGGTCAGCTTTACCACCGTGCCCTTCACCTGTGCTTGGATGATCCCCGCGGCGGTCTCAAAGCTGAGGTCGGCAGGGGCTATGCCCAAGTAATGGGCCAGCCTAGCGGCGCACCTGCCCCCATTGCCGCACATCTCCGCCTCACTCCCATCGGCGTTAAAGAAGTGCCAGCGGAAATTGGCCTTATCAGAATTCTCGAGAACGATGAGACCATCCGCCCCCACGGAGAGCTTGCGACGGCATATTCGGGGTATGAAGGGACGCAGGGCAGCCACATCGATCTTTCCCGAACAGTTGTCGATGAGGATAAAATCGTTGCCACCGCCTGTCATCTTATAGAACTCCATCCCTTCGCTCATTATCCTTCCAAGAAAGCGGGGATTCGCTCCCCGCGAATGAGATCTGCATACTGTTCCCGCTCCCTGATCAGATGGAATGCATTATCTTTTACCAAGACCTCAGGTACCCGGGGACGGGAGTTATAGTTGGAGGACATGACGAACCCGTAGGCCCCGGCGCTCATCACCGCCACCAGGTCGCCGGGCTCAAGTCGGGGCATGAGCCGATCGCGGGCCAGAAAGTCGCCGGATTCGCAGATAGGCCCCACCATGTCCGCCACCATCTCTCCCCTTTTGTTCTCCCTGACCGGGACGATCTCCTGATAAGACCCGTACAGGGTCGGCCGCACGAGGTCGTTCATGGCCGCATCGACGACCACGAAGTTCTTTTTCCCCTCTTTGGTATAGAGGACCCGCGCGACCAGTATGCCGGCATTGCCCACGATCACCCTGCCGGGCTCAAAGATGAAGGTGCAGGGGAGATCCCGCGCCTCCGCCATAATGGCGTCGGCATATTCCTGCGGATGAGGGGGTTCCTCCTGATGGTAGGTGATCCCCAACCCCCCCCCGAGATCTATATATTCCATCTCTATGCCTTCGGCCCTCAATTTTTGAACCAACTCCTTCACCAGTTTGAGGGCTTCTACAAAAGGCCCTATCTCGGTGAGCTGCGAACCGAGATGGCAGCTTACCCCTCTGATGGCCAGATGAGGCAATTCCTTGGCCTCCTGGTACCACGCAACGGCCTGGTCGATTGCGATCCCGAACTTGGCCTCCTTTATGCCGGTGGCGATGTACGGGTGGGTTTTCGGGTCGATGTCGGGATTGACCCTCAAGGCGATGGGGGCCTGGATACCCATGGTGCTCGCAATACCGTTGATGTGATGGATCTCCTGATAGGACTCCACATTGAACATCAAGATCCCCTCCTGCAGGGCGTACCTGATCTCATCCTCCCGCTTGCCAACCCCGGAATAGACGATCTTTGCGGGATCCGCCCCGGCGTGCAGGGCCCGGAAGAGCTCTCCCCCGGAGACGACATCCACCCCAGACCCCAAGTTGATAAAGGTCCTGAGCACCGCCACGTTGGAATTGGCCTTCGCCGAGTAGCAGATCACATGGGGAACCTTGCTGAAGGCCGCGTCAAAGGCCTGGAAGTGGCGCACCAGGGTCCGGTAGCTGTAGAGATAGAAGGGGGTCTCTACCTCGCGGGCTATCTCTTCCACCGGGACCTCTTCGCAGTAGAGGATGCCGTCTTTATGTTGGAAAAAGTGCATGTGCTCCTCTATATCCGAGATTATCTGCGTATGATAACACAGACAAGGGGGAAATCAACAGTTCCCCTGCTATTTGCGGAGGGTCGCTTGATGCCTGAGGGGTTTGAGGATGAGGTCGAGGGCGTCCACCATCTCATTGACCACCACATCGGCGTTGGCGATGGTCTCCCTGGCTGCGCCCTCCCTGCCGATGACCGCAATACCCAGGGCCGCCTCTTGCACCATCAGGTGATCGTTATACCCATTACCCACGGCGATGGTCTTTGCAGCACCGATCTTCTGTATAAACTTCTTTTTCTGCGGGGCCTCATCACCCGCATCGAGTCTCACCAGCTCTGACTGGGTGCGGCCTAATTGTGTCTCTGCATCTCCCCGCGTATCGGCGGTAAGAATATATACCTTCAGCCGCTTGGCCAGCAGGTTGATCTTGTCCCTGACCTTGCCTGAGACCCTCCCATCGGTAGCGATGGTCCCGTTCATATCCAGGACCAAGGATGCTACGGTGTATTGCCCCCGGCCCGGTATCTCCATGTGCAGCATAGGCCCTCCGTCGATGCGCTCACGCAGTGATGATGGACATCATAGATCGCGGTTCACTTGAGTTTATGCTAAGATAGCTCATTCTTGCCTGGGAAGCAACAAGGGGCCCTGAGAACCACCCCAAAAAGGGGGGCTTGACATCGAATGATATAATATTAGGTGATTATCCCCTTGACATATGGTAGCCCATGTGCTATATTTATGTCAAGGAGGTCACAACAATGGAAAAGTCCTTTGGAGTCCAAGAGTTTTTTAAGCGATTCCCTGATGATGAGGCTTGCTTGGCGCACCTTATGAAAACCCGTTTTGGTGAAAAGCTGGACTGCCCTCGATGCGGAAGGCACGCCAAATTTTACAAACTCAAGAAACAGCCTTTGTACGTGTGCCAATGGTGCGGCCACCATATTCATCCAATGGTAGGTACTCCTTTTGAGAACTCTCATACTCCGCTTCAAAAATGGTTTTATGCCATGTATCTTTTTACCACTTCTCGACATGGAGTTCCCGCGAAAGAACTTCAAAGGCAACTTGGTATCACCTATAAAACAGCGTGGCGAATGGCACATGAAATCAGAAAATATATGGCTAAAGTTGACGGGGATGATGGCTTGTCCGGTCATGTCGAAGCGGATGAAACCTATGTCGGCGGCAGACATCGTGGGATGCGTGGTCGTGGAGCAAAAGGCAAAACTGTGGTTTTCGGAATGGTTGAACGCGAAGGTGATGTTATGACAAAAGTTGTTCCTACTACTACAAAGATCATGCTTCAGGGGATTATAAAAAATCATGTTGCAACAGGGAGTACAATTAGCACTGATGAATTTAGATCGTATGCGCGCCTGAATGAAAAGGGTTATAAACATGGCTATGTCCATCATGGAATTAAAGAATACGTCAACGGCATCCACCATGTTAATACCTTGGAAGGATTTTGGAGCCAAATTAAAAGAAGCATTAAGGGTACTCATGTTCATGTTTCTCGTAAGCATTTGCCTAAATATCTTGGTGAATTTGAATTTCGATACAACATGCGTGCTACTCCTTCTTTGATGTTTTCGCGCCTTTTGAAGGCTTTTTAGGCTTGATATTGTGTGTCATGTTATGAAGTAATTCTTCAAATTGCCGAGAATCCCCTTTAGAGGGATGTTCTTTGATAAAGCGATCTAATTGGTTGCGCTTGCGGGCTTCTTCTAGCGAAATATTCTTGTTATTGGGCAATTTAGATATTTCCTTTGCTTAATACAAATCCTAGTAATTCTCCCCTTGCAATCTTCCCCTCAAATTCACGAATATCTATTGCTTTAAATAGAAAGTGCAATACGGCATCTTCATCAGTTTCATCTTCTTCGGTATAAAATGCTAAACTTCCTTCAATTTCTTGTTCCGTTTCATTTTCTTTTATAATTCTATTATCAATCTTTATACATGATTTTATAAACCTATTTCTTACTATATGAAGCAATTCAGACGATTTGATTCCCCATTTTTCAATCAATTTTTTCCCAGTTAAAGACTGAAAGGTTTGACCACCTATTGATCGTATTGTAATATGATTATTTTTTAATATAGATTTCTGAGATTGTTTTTTTCTAATTCTTCACTTATATAAAGCTTAATTTTCCCTTTAAGATTTGAATACTTATCTTTATAAGAAAATAATCCTATCCATTTTTTAAGGTCATTAATTTCTTTGCGAAGAAGATCAGTTTCTTTACCTTTCCCACCATTTTTTGAATATTGTATTGAATGTCGCAATTTTAGATAATCTTTAATAATCCAATAAAAACAAAATACAAAAAACCCGATAATTATAGGAGAGAATGTAATAATCAAACTAATTAGATGTTTATTCATTCCTGTTCTCCAAAATTCCTTCAAAGCCCATGCTATCCCAGCCGCTATTAATGCTACTAATATTGGTTGAATCCATTCCTTAAAAAATTCCGATTTCATAACCTACCTCCGCATGGTAGCTCCGCATTTTGTGAAGGGGGCAACCGCTGCGGAACACGGCTTTCGGGTGGCCATCCCTAGCCCCCATACTCACAACTGGTTTATCTCATTCTTTCGGCATAATCATTCATACTTAATAAATTCTATGGTTTTCTGCCAACAATAATTTTGAAGTTATCATCTGGTATATTGATATCAATCGTTCCTGTTGGTTCAATTCCCGCTTCACGTAATGTGGTAATAAATTCTTTAAGCCCTGGTGCTTTTGATTTTTCCGAATGTATAACAACAATTACCCCTATCAGATCATACTTAAAAATTGCTCGATTAAGACCAGAACCAGGAAGGTTCCAACCAGCAGCCCGAAATGCGCTAACCAAATTGATTGCAAATTTTTGACTATCGGAATCTCCAAAAACACATGTAATTAAATCTTTTGTTTCTTTAGAACTACCATAAGGTTGTAGGCGACGCGAAAGTGTAATTAATTGTTCTGCGGATAATCCCCATGTTTGACCAGTAATAAGAGTCCCAAGTTCATCGAATCTTTTTGAAATCTCCTCTAATGATTCTTCCCTGGGAGAAATATTGGGGGATGTCGTTCTATCGGATGGAATGAATTTCTTTATATTGGAGGCGATATCTTTGCTTGTCTTATCTATAGAGTCTAATTGTTTTTGAAGTAAGATTTGCGCATTGCAATTAAACCATAACGATATCCCGGTACATACTACTCCTAAAAATGCAATCCCCCAAATTGCAAAAATGAGTCGTTTTTTTATTTTTCCCTCAAAGGCCTTAGCAGCCATGTGTCCCCCAATAGCTGCCAAAGCTGCTGGAAATAGTGCAAGACCAAAAAATTGAAGAAGACAAGAAAGCATTATTGTATAATATCACATTAATTACATATGTCAAGGGGATAAACGCGTAATATTATCCATAAAAGGGAGCAATCATTAGTCACGCGGTGCAAAATGGCCTATAAAAAATGCGATTTATACAGATTATTGTGCGCAAAGACTGAGCAACCTTCTTGACTTTTTGGTTTATGATGTTATACTTGAGAGTTTAAAGAAATAGGGTTTTTGGGCAGGGGCCTATGGGGATAAAAGAGAGATTACAGGATGCAATGAAGAGCGCCGCCAAAGAAAAGGCCAAGGCGAGGCTCTCGACCCTTCGTTTGGCCCTGGCGGCTGTACAGAACAAGGAGAAGGAGCTCAGGGAGGAATTATCGGAGCAGGAAGCAATCCAGGTAATCTCGGGATTGATAAAGAAGGGCAAGGAATCCATAGAGCAGTTTAAGGCTGGTCAGCGGGCAGATCTGGTGGCCAAGGAAGAGCAGGAGATAACAGTCCTCCAGGCCTTTCTACCTGAACAGCTCACCCCGGAAGAGCTGGAGGTGGAGATCTCAAAGGCGATTGAGGAGGCAGGGGCCTCCACGCCTCAAGATATGGGGAAGGTAATGAAAATCCTGATGCCCCAGGTTGCCGGCAGGGCTGAGGGAAAGGTGGTCAACGAGCTGATTCGCAAGAGGCTTTCGGGGTAATCAAGCGACCCCACTATCGCGCTCGCAGTAATCAGATCACGTGATCCGAAACGTCACAGCAGGTACGTAATACCTAAATCGCCAAGGGGAAACGCCTCGTATCCACTTGGAAATCACTCAAGGATGGATGCCCACACTCTCTCCTCACTGGAGTATAACGAGATAGTGAGCCTCCTCAAAGGGTTTACCGCTTCCGAGCTGGGCGAAAGGGAATGTGCGTTAATTCGTCCCCTTTCCGATCCCCAGCAGGTAGCGGGGCTCCTCGGGGAGGTAACAGCCCTCAAGGAGGTCCTGGAAGGAGAGGCCGATCTTCCCTTGTACGGGATGACGGATATCGCTTCCATCCTCCAGCGCACCCGCATCGAGGGGGCCATACTTCCACCCTCAGAGCTTTTGGCAATAGCTGCTTCTGTTCGGGCATCCGGTTCTTTGAAGCGGTTTTTCCGAGAACTGGAGGAACGATTTGCGCCTTTGAAGGAGATAGGGGAGGAATTCTCCGCGCCGGGGCACCTGGCCCAAGAGATTGAGGGGGCCATCGGCCCGGGGGGGGAGATATACGATGAGGCCAGTCCCCTTCTGAAAGAGGTCAGGGGGAAGATCAAGAAGGTCCGGGGGGTCATTCAGGAGCGGTTGGAAGCCCTCGTGCGCCGCAAGGAGTTACAGGAGGTCATCCAAGACGAGGTGATCACCCAACGGAATGGCCGCTCGGTGATCCTGATCAGGGCAGATGCCAAGGGGCGGGTCAAGGGGATCGTGCACGACTACTCCCAGTCCCGCATGAGCCTCTACGTGGAGCCCCTGGAGGTGGTGGAGCGCAACAATGAGCTCAATGTCCTGATGCGAGAGGAGCGGGAGGAGGAAGAAAAGATCCTCAGGAGGTTGGCCGCTCTGGTGCAAGAGCACCGGGAGGAGCTTCTCCACGACCTTGCGCTGCAGGCGAGGGTGGATGCCATCTATGCCAAGGCCAGGTTGAGCATCTATCTCAATGGGGTCCCGCCCGCCTTAAACACCGACGGGCGGGTTATGCTCATGGCAGCGCGACACCCCCTTTTGATCCAGGCCCACCAGGAGGAGCGGGGGGATGAGGTAGTCCCCATCGATCTGCACCTGAACCCCGGTCAGAGGATCCTCATAATCAGCGGGGCCAACACCGGGGGCAAGACCGTGGCCCTGAAGACCCTCGGTCTCCTGACCCTGATGGCTTGCGCGGGATTGCACATCCCCGCTGCCCCGGACAGTGAGGTGAACCTCTTTTCCGCAATCTTCGCCTCTATCGGCGATGAGCAAAATCTCCAGGAACATCTCAGTACCTTCTCTTCTTTTGTCCAGTGGCTGAATCGCGTCGTGGATAGGATTGACGATACTACCCTGCTCCTCATAGACGAAATCGGGGTCGGGACAGAGTACTCCCAGGGGGCGGCCCTGGCCATGGGGCTCTTGGATTACATCAGGCAGCGAGGCGGATATGCCGTGGTGACCAGTCACTTCAACCCCCTGAAGGCCTATGCCTATCGTCATGATGCAGTGGCCAATGTCGCGGTAGAGTTTGATGAAGAGACCCTCAAACCCACCTATCGGCTCCTCTATGGGAGGCCGGGGACGAGCCAGACCCTCCTCATTGCCCAGAGGCTGGGTCTCAAGGGAGAGATCTTGGATGGGGCACGGGGTTATCAGGATGAAGTCCACGGCCAGCTGGAGGAGCTCATGGCGGAGTTGGAGCGCCTGCACCGTGACCTGGAAGGGGAGCGGGCCGAGGCAGCCCGGGCAAAAGAGGAGGCCGCAGGGAGTCGGGAGCGCCTGCGCCGGGCCGCCGAAGAGATCAAGGAGAGAAAGTCCAAGATTATCGAGAGGACCGAGGAAGAGGGCAGGAGGATCATTAATTCCTTGGAATCTCAGCTCAGGGAGGTCTTGAAGGAGGCCGAGGAGGGGAAAGCGCGGGCGCCTGTTTTAAAAGGAGAGGCCAAGCGGATCAGAGAGGACTTCATGGGCCACTTTCCCAAGGCACGAAAGCGGGGAGGGGATGAAGAGATCCTTAAAGGTGACCTGGTAGAGGTCATAACCCTGGGCAAGGAGGGGGTGGTGGTGGGACTTTCCTATGATCCCCCTCGAGCAGAGGTGTCCATTGGCGGCATACGGGTCAAGGCCCCGGTGGATGAGTTGAGCTTCATCTCCCGAGGGGAAGCACCAGGGCACAAACAGGAGCAAGCGGCCCTCCACGTCGCCCTGGAATCATCGGGTGGCGCTGTCCTCGAAGAGTTGAATGTGATCGGCCTGAGGGTAGATGAGGCCCTCCCCAAGGTTGACAAATTTCTCGACGACGCCCTTGTGAGGGAGTATGACCGGGTCCACATCATTCATGGTATAGGGTCCGGCAAGCTGAGAGAAGCAATCCAGGGACATCTCAAAGGTCATAGGTGGGTGAAGGATTTCAGAGAAGGCGGACTCAAGGAAGGTGGCCTGGCGGTCACCGTTGTTGAGTTGCGATAGGATGAGTTGAGGTGAGGCGATGGCAGGGTTTATCCCCGATGAGGTCATAGAGGAGATCAGGGAGCGAGCGGATATCATCGAGGTTATCTCCGATCACATGGCCCTCAAAAAAGCAGGGAGGGACTACAAAGGGCTGTGTCCCTTTCATCAAGAAAAGACACCCTCCTTTGTGGTGAGCCCGGAGAAACAGCTTTTTCACTGCTTCGGATGCGGCGTCGGGGGAAACACCTTTACCTTTCTCATGAAGTACGAGCAGATATCCTTTGCAGAGGCGGCGAGGGCCCTGGCCCAGCGGTACGGAGTGCGGATCCCCGAGGTCAGGGTGATGGCCCAAGATCAGCGGAAGGAGAATCTTCGGCAGATCAACGCCATGACACTGGATTTTTACGCCCATTTCATCAGGGGGGAAAAAGGGGGGACGGTCGCCAGAGACTATCTGGAGCGCAGGGGTATAGAGCGGGGCGTTTGGGAGGAGTATGGGATCGGGTATGCACCCTCCGGATGGGATAACCTGGTGACCCATCTTAAAAAGAAGGGGGTTAATGTGAAAGAGGCGGAGGCCCTTGGTCTTATCATCCCCAAGAAGGGGGGGTGGTATGATAGGTTTCGGGACAGGATCATCTTTCCCATCTTTGACCTGCGGGACAACGTCATCGGGTTCGGGGGTCGGGTCTTGGGTGATGGTCTCGAGCCGAAATACCTCAACTCCCCGGAATCCATCCTGTATAAAAAGGGGGCGAGTTTTTATGGGTTGAATGTCGCCCGCAAGTATATTCAGCAAGAAGGAGGAAAGGTCTTCATTGTAGAAGGGTATTTCGATCTCCTCAGTATGGCGCAGCGTGGGGTGAAGAACGTAGTGGCCACCTTGGGGACAGCCCTCACCCCTGTGCAGGTACGGCTCGCGCGGAGATTCGCAAAGGAGCTCTTTCTCCTCTTCGATCCAGATGAGGCTGGTAAAAAGGCGGCCCTCAGGGGTTTGGAGCTTTGTATCCAGGAGGACGCGTTTCCAACGGTGATCCGCTTGCCCGACGGACTGGACCCCGACGGCTATTTCCAAAAGGGGGGTGACCCCCAGGCCTTGTGGTCGAGGGCGGTTCCGGGGGTAGAGTACGCCATGGAGATGTTGATGGCGGGGCATGACCGGGGCACGGTGGAGGGCCGAGTCAAGGCGGTGCATGCCGTCCTTCCCTTCCTCCTCAAGATCAAAGATGGGGTGCACAGAGGTCTTTATCTTAAGCGCCTCGCGGAGAAGAGCGGGGTGCGGCAAGGGGAGATTCTTGACGCAGCCCGCACCATGCGTAAAGGTCCCACAAAAGGAGCAGCGCAGGAGCCGATCACCAGGATACACGTGTCGACGGGAAAGACGCTGGTGCAGATGATGATTCAGAATCCCAAACTCATCTCTTTCGTGATTGAGGAGGGGGTAGTGGAAGGTCTTGAGGACCACGACCTTCGGTCCATCGCTGAATTGGTGATCCGTGATCTCCAACGCCACGGCGATCTCTCCTTGGACAGATTGGCCCCCACCTTGGAAGAGCGGGGGTTGAGCGAGATCGCTTTCTCTCTGGCTTTTCAGGAAGAAGAGATGGAGGAAGGAATAGCGGAAAGGATCATAAAGGACTGTCTTCTCAAGTTGAAGATGAAGGCACTGAAGCGACAGCAGGAGGGGCTCAACAAGAGGATCAAGGAGGCGGAAACTAAGAGAGATGAGGCACTATTGAATTCTCTTTTTTTGAGTATGGAGACCCTGAATACTCAAATCCGTAAGCTCCAAAAAGCGGGGTCGAAGGTGTCTTCATGACCGGCGACGGCCGAAACAAATGGAGCACTATACGTAAGAAGAAAGGAGTTATGACCTTGAAAAATAAAGGGGTTTTTGATTTTGAAGAGGTTGGTGAGATCATGAAAGCGGAAGATGTCTCCTCTGACCAGCTGGAAGATATGTTGTCGATGTTCAACGAGATGGACATCGAGGTGGTCGACGAAGACGAGGGAACGAGCACACAGAAGGTCGAGGAGGACTTTGTCGAAGAGGAACGTGTAGAGGAGATTGAAGATCTCGATCTCATCGGCAGGACCAGTGATCCCGTGCGCTTATACCTCCGAGAGATGGGGCGCGTGTCACTCTTGACCAGAGAAGGAGAAGTGGCCATCGCCAAGAGGATAGAGTATGGGAAAAAAGAGGTCATCAGGGTCATTCTTAACTGCCCCATGACAGTGAAGGAAGTGCTGAACATAGGGGAAGGGGTTCGTCAAGGAAGGATCGACATCAGGAATGTTACCAATGAGGTTGAGGATGACGAAGGCTACGCCGAGGAGAAGGAATTCTATAAAAATAAGATTATGAGGATTATAGGTCGGGTACGACGCCTTGATGACGAGATCCAGAGATTGAAAGCACAAGGCGATGCCGGCGAAGAAAAGCTGCAGAAAAAACGGGAGGAGATGGTTACGTTCCTCACCCAGATCAATCTCAAAGAGGCACAGATCGAGGCCGTTGTAGATAAAGTGAGGGGGTTGGTGCATCGAATCGAGAAGGCAGAGGAGGAGTTGGCCGCGGTAAGCAAGAAGGTCGGGGTGCCGGTACAGAAGTTGAGGGCCTTTCTTCGCGAGGTGAAGAAGGACCCTGGGAGAAAGAAGTCCTTCTTCAAGCAGAAAAAAATGAGCGAAGAGGGGTTTGTGGAGCTGGCAAAGGGTGTAAGGAATACCTATCGCAAGTTTCAGCGGATCGAACAGGAAGCCGGGCTTTCCGCGCTGGAGTTGAAGAGGGCCATTGAGGGTATCCGTAGGGGAGAATGTACGGCCAAAGAGGCGAAAAATGAATTGGTGAGGGCAAACCTGCGGCTGGTGGTGAGCATCGCCAAGAAATACACCAACCGGGGGCTTCAGTTTCTCGATCTTATTCAAGAGGGCAATATCGGGCTCATGAAGGCCGTGGATAAGTTTGAGTATGCTCGAGGCTACAAGTTCAGCACCTATGCCACGTGGTGGATTCGACAGGCCATCACCAGGGCAATAGCCGATCAGGCGAGGACCATCAGGATCCCTGTGCATATGATCGAAACTATCAATAAGTTAATCAGAACATCGCGCTATCTCGTTCAAGAATTGGGGCGAGAGCCGCACCCCGAGGAGATCGGCGAGAGGATGGAACTGCCCGTGGAGAAGGTGCGCAAGATTCTCAAGATAGCCAAAGAACCCATTTCGCTGGAGACCCCCATCGGGGAAGATGAGGACAGCCATCTGGGGGACTTCATCGAAGACAAAAAGGCCGTCTTACCCGGCGAGGCCATGATCGTCAAAAACCTCGTGGAACAGGTCCAGAGGGTCTTGTCCACCCTTACCCCTCGGGAGGAGAAGGTCTTACGGATGAGATTTGGCATCGGGGAAAAATACGATCACACCCTGGAGGAAGTGGGGCAGGATTTCTCCGTCACCAGGGAGCGGATCCGCCAGATCGAGGCCAAATCCTTGCGCAAGCTGCGCCACCCCAGCAGGAGTAAACGATTGAAGAGCTTTGTGGATAATTAAGAGGTTATTGAAAAATGGTTTTTCAGCAGTCTGTTAAGGAGATCCCCCTCCCACCCGCCTGACCATTTCCTCGAAGATGGAAGGGATGGGGATCTCTTCCTGTTTCCCCTCTTGCATGTCCCGCAGGATCGCCTGTCCGGTACGCTGCTCGTCCTCACCGATGATCAGCACATAGCGAGCGCCGAATTTATCAGCCCTGCGCATCTGCGCCTTGAGGCTGCGCCCTTCATAGTCGATCATCGTCCTCACCCCGGCTCGGTTCAGCCTATGGCTCAAGCTGAAGGCCTCCCTTTGGGGTCCTTTCCCCAACGCGGCGACGAACAACGACGGACCAGGGGGGACTGACTCATCAGGCAGAATGAGCAGAAGGCGTTCCATGCCAATAGCAAATCCGATACCGGGGATATCCGGCCCCCCCAATTCCGCTACAAGGTGATCGTATCTGCCGCCGGCGGCCACAGCGTTTTGTGCCCCTAACCCCCCTGCCACCACTTCAAAGGCGGTCTTGGTGTAGTAGTCCAACCCCCGCACCATTCTGGGGTTTATCTCATACGGGACGTCAAGGACATCCAGATATCCTTTCACCCCGGCAAAATGCTCGGTGCATTCCGTGCAGAGATGGTCTCCAATAAGGGGAGCCTCTGTCATAACCTCCTGACAGCCCTGGACCTTGCAGTCGAAGGCCCGCAGGGGGTTGTGCCCCATTCTTCTGCGGCAATCCTCACAGAGGTGAGGGAGGTGATCGCCGAGGAAGGCCCGCAGGATCTCTTTGTAGGGGAGACGGCAACGGGGGCACCCGAGGGAGTTAATCTGTAATATGCACCCTTTGACCCCCACGATGGAGAGATAGTGCATCACGATGGCCATGACCTCGGCATCTATCATGGGGTGGGAGATCCCAAAGACCTCCACATTGATCTGGTGAAACTGGCGATATCTCCCCTTCTGTGGCCTCTCATGCCTGAACATGGGGCCGATGGAGTAGAGCTTTGCCATTGGGTCAGCAGCGTACATCTTGTGCTCGATATAGGCACGCACAATGGAAGCGGTGGCCTCAGGGCGCATGGTAATACAATCTCCGCTGCGATCCTCAAAGATATACATCTCCTTCTCCACAATGTCCGTTTTCTCTCCAATGCTTCGCGAAAAGAGCGCCGCCTTTTCCAGGATGGGGATCCGTATCTCAGAGAAACCGCACCCCTCCAAGACCTCCCGGGCACGTTCCTCCAATGCCCTCCATCGGTGGGTCGCAGGAGGCAGGATGTCACTAAACCCTCTAATGGCCTTGATCGCCACCGCATCTCCTTCTGAAAGGTATTTTCTCGGGAAGATCACTAAGCTTTTTATACCAAAGAGGGGGAAAAGTCAAACCGCACCCAACACCACATCTCGAATACCATATCGGCTAGTGACAAAAAATGTCAGAACGGTGGCATTAACCAGACGCCTGCCTCTACTCAATGTTGAAAGATCTTTAACATTTTGTTTTTTAAAGACTTTTTCTTAAAAAAATAATTGTACATTTGGCATAAAAAATGCTGATGGATCACTAGGGGTAGGCGTATCTTTTTGGCATCGCATGAAGCGGAAGTCCTGACTTCTCGAAACCGAGGTTGCGGCAATGCCTGGGACGAAAGATCACGATAAGACGAAAGGGCAGTTAATAAGAGAATTGGCAGAGCTGCGCCAGCGGATTGCTGAATTGGAAAAATCAGAGGCGGTATTGGAGAAAGAAGCCATCCTCAACACATTGGTGGAGCATGTTATACACGAAGACAGAGAGATGAAGATTCTTTGGGCCAACGGGGCCGCATGTGATTCAGCGGGTTTGTCCTGTGAGGAACTGATAGGGCGCCATTGTTATGAAATATGGCCGAAGCGCAGCGATCCTTGTCCGGACTGCCCAGTTATGAAGGCTATGGAAACAGGGCAGCTCCAGGAAATGGAGAAGATGACCTCGGACGGGAGGTTCTGGTTCATACGAGGCTATCCACTACGAGATGAGAAAGACAATATAGTAGGTGGAATTGAGTTTACACTCGAAATTACCGAGCGCAAGCGGGCAGAAGATGCGCTGCGGGAGTCAGAGGAAAAGTATCGTTCTTTGGTAGAATTTACCGAGGATCCCGTATACCTGGTAAACAGGCAGAAACAATACCTATTTATGAACGCAGCATATCTCGCCCGGCTTGGTTTGCCGCGTGATCACGTCATCGGGAAGACGTATGGAGAGTTTCACTCTTGTGAAGAAACCCAGGTATTTTCTGAGTATATTGAACAGGTGTTTAAATCCGCTCGGTTTGTCCAATATGAGCACGAAAGCCGAAGAGATGACAAATACTTTCTCAGGACGTTAAGCCCGGTGAAGGAACCCGATGGGAGTATCGAGGCGTTAACGGTGATTTCAAAAGATATCACAGAACGCAAGCGGGCGGAAGAGGAACTCACCTACATGGCCACCCACGATTCTCTCACCGGCTTGCCCAACCGTATGCTGTTCAGTGACCGTCTTGCACAGGCACTTGCCCAGGCACATCGCCGTAAGAAGAAGTTTGCCGTGATGCTGCTCGATCTGGACCATTTTAAGGACGTTAATGATTCGCTGGGACACAGCGTAGGAGATCAGTTGTTGCGTGCCGTCGGCAATCGTCTGAGAGGACTTTTGCGCAAAGGAGATACCATCGCCCGCGTCGGAGGAGACGAATTCCTCCTACTTGTATCCGAGATAGCCCGACTTAAAGATGTCAAGACCGTCGCCCAAAAAATTCTGGATGCCTTTCAAAAGTCCGTTGTCTTTGATTCTCACACACTCCAGATTTCCGCCAGCATTGGAGTTGCCATCTATCCCGATGATGGTGACAATGATGATACCTTACTGCACCATGCCGACATCGCCATGTACCGAGCCAAGGAAAAGGGCCGAGGCAACTACCAGCGCTTCATCCCTCTACGGAGCTGAACCCTTTCAATAGCGGTGGAGGCGAATCGAATAAAGACTTCTTATTGCTCGACGTGTGAGACGCATCTTCTCTCAGATCACAGGAGGAATATCTCTTCACCCCATCCTGCAAGCCACGGCATTCTAAAGTGACAAAAAACGGCACTTTCTTTGAGAATATATGCTTACTTTATGTTTATCTACCCCCCTTATCGTTATAACCCCCTAATTTTTAATGATTTTTCTGTCAAAAAAATCCCCAAGTTTGGCACAGAATCTGCTTAATCAAAAGAAGAACTAACGGAGTAACATTGAAACAGTTTTCTGACATCGTTGCTGCCCGGACCTCTATGGAGCAGATTATAGGCAATATCCCGGGTAATGCCGTCAAGTACCTCGTCGACCCTGAGCGTCCCTGCAAGATTGAGGTCACTGCGAGGATTGATAATAGCAGTACGTTCTTCTTCATCCGCCTCGCAGCATATTGTTGAGGGAGGAGATAATGTCTCAGATTGGGGAAGTGAGCATTTTATTGGTGGAGGATGACCCGGGTCATGCTCGGTTGATCGAGAAAAACCTGCGTCGAGCGACTGTCACAAATAGCATTGATCTCGTTACCGATGGGCAGCAGGCTGTTGATTACCTGTTTTGTGAGGGTGAGTATGCGGATAGGCGGCGTTCCCTGCCACTGTTGGTCTTGCTCGATTTGAACCTTCCGGTGCTCGATGGCTATCAGGTCTTGGAGCGTATGAAGGCCGATGAGCGCACCAAGTTTATTCCAGTGATTATCCTTACCACTACCGATGATTCCAGTGAAGTGGACCGGTGTTATGAGCTTGGTTGTAATGTCTACGTCACCAAACCGGTGGACTACGAGCAGTTCTCTGAGGCGATGCGTAAGCTTGGATTGTTGTTACTGGTTATCATGATACCGGGCGGAGGATAGGAGTTTATGGCTCAGTCTGGATCCATGCGTATTCTGTATATCGAGGATGACCCTGGTTTGGCCCGACTTGTGCAGAAGAGGTTGAGGCGGGTGGGGTATGAAGTGGACATTGCCTCTGATGGTGAGGAGGGGATCGCTAAGTACGAGGCCGATTCCTACGACCTTATGTTTGTGGATCAGACCCTCCCCGTCTGCAATGGGTTAGACGTGATTCGTGCCTTGGCCTCGCGGGGTGCGTTGCCGCCCACGATTATGATCACGGGCACCGGCGATGAGCGGGTAGCGGTTGAGGCCATGAAGCTGGGTGCGGGCGACTATATCGTCAAGGATGTGGGGGGCGGGTATCTTGAATTGCTCCCTTCCGTTATTGAAAAGGTACTTCAAAAGCGGTGCGTCATCAAGGAGAAACAGCGGGCGGAGAAGGCGCTGCGAGATTGCGGAAATAAACTGGAGAAGCTTCATGAAATAGCGCGCCGTCTGGCAGCCTGTATCAACGAAGAAGAGATATATCATTTGGCCATCGAAGCAGCAAAAAAGATCCTCACCTTTTCTTTCTGCAGCCTTGGGATTGTAGAAGGGGAACAGATCGTCACAAAGATGTCCTATCCCCCTCCTCTTCATGGTAAGAGCCAATCGACATCAGTGGATGAAGGGCTTACGGGGAAAACCTATAGAAATGGCAAGACATATGTCCTTGGGGAGATGAGAAAAGCTCAGAAGACACAGCCGTCACGGACAGAATATCTCTCCTTGATCAGTGCCCCTATCGGGGATCTTGGTGTCTTTCAGGTAGCTTCTATCGAACCCGATGCCTTTAGTGAGGACGACGCTCGGCTGCTTGAGTTGCTGCTCGGCCATACCGCCTCCGCCATCAAACGAATCCGCCTGCAAAATGAACTTAAAGAGCAGGCCATCCATGATCCCCTGACTGGCCTCCATAACCGCTATTATCTTAACCAAGTCCTTGACCAAGAGGGCAAGCGCTCAAAGAGATACAACCATTGTATGGCCTTCTTGATGATCGACGTCAATAGGTTTAAGGAGATCAACGATCGTTATGGGCACCACGTAGGGGATGAGGTCCTCCGAGAGATAGCATCTTTGCTGCGCAAGGCAGTGAGGGATATCGATATCGTTGTCCGCTATGGCGGGGACGAGTTTTTGGTCATCCTGCTTGAAACGAATGGTGAGGTAGATACTGTCAAACGGCGCATCGCCAAAAAAATTACCCTCCAAAATAAGAAAAATGCGCGGTTTGATTTTCCCGTCACCCTTTCCATTGGCAGCGCCTACTGGGATCCTCACGATTCGCATTCCGTGGACGAAATCCTGAACGAAGCGGACAGGCTGATGTATGAGGACAAAAAAAGGCATAATGGCCATGCGGCAGGAGAGAGCCATGACTGATATCCAAGATGTCACTATCCTCTTAGTAGAAGACGACCCGGGGCACACCCGCCTGATCGAAAAGAACCTGCGCCGGGCGAACATCAAAAACGAGATCCACCGTGCCGCTAATGGGCAGGAGGCCATCGACTACCTGTTGCGCGAGGGGGAATATGCCAACAACAAAGACTCATCACCTGTTTTGGTACTGCTCGACCTCAGCATGCCGGTGCTCGACGGCTACCAAGTGCTTGCACGCATGAAGAGTGATGAACGCACCAAACGCATCCCCGTTATTGTGCTTACTACCACTGATGACCCCCGAGAAGTGAAAAGGTGCTATGAACTCGGTTGCAATGTTTACATCGCCAAACCAGTGGATTATGAACAATTCTCTACGGCAATCCGCAAGCTTGGGCTATTCTTGTTGGTGGCGATGATACCTAATGGGGGAGGGCAGTAGGGCATGGCTCGGGCCGAACCCATCCGCATCCTTTACATCGAGGACGATCCCGGCCTGGCCCGACTGGTCCAGAAAAGGCTGGGCAGGGCTGGGTATACCGTTGATCTTGCCTCCGATGGTGAAGAGGGGATTGCTAAGTATAAGGCCAATTCCTATGATCTCCTCTTTGTGGATCAGAGCTTACCCATCCATGATGGGCTGGAAGTAATCCGTATCTTGGGCTCCAACGGTTCCTTGCCTCCCACGGTCATGATCACGGGCACCGGCGATGAGCGGGTGGCGGTTGAAGCGATGAAGCTGGGTGCGGGCGACTATATCGTCAAGGATGTTGAAGAAGGATATCTCAAACTGCTCCCGTCCGTGATTGAGAAGGTACTGCAGCAGCGACGCGCCGTTGAAGAAAGGCAACACGCGGAAGAGGCATATAGCGCGGTGGTGGAACACTCCCTGCAGGGCCTGCACATTATCCAAGAAGGGCGCGAGGTCTTCGTCAACTCCGTGTACGCGGAGATGTTGGGCTATACCGAGGAAGAGTTGTTGGCCCTCACCCCTGCGCAGGTACAGAACCTCGTACACCCCGAGGATCGGGAGCTCGTCAGTAAACACTACCGGGCCCGTATCGAGGGAAAGATCCCCTCCGAGCGCTATGAGTTCCGCATCATCCGGAAAGACGGATCAGTGCGCTGGGTGGAGGCCTTTGCCAGCCGCAGCGAGTATCGCGGTAAGCCCGCCTCACAATTGGCCATGATAGATATTACCGAGCGCAAGCAGATTGAGGAGGCGCTGCGGCAAACTGAAGAGCGGTACCGTACGTTGGTTGAGACGATGAAGGTTGGATTGGCTGCTATAGACGAAAAGGGGGTGAACGTCTACGCTAACGAGCAGCTTTGTAATATATTGGGATACTCGATGGATGAGGTCATCGGCCGTTATTGCGTCGACTTTCTCGATGAGGAATATCGTCAGGCCCAAGAAGAAATATTTGCAAAACGAAGAGAAGGTATGCAAGACACTACCCCGTACGAGGTTACCTGGAGAAGGAAGGACGGACGAAAGGTCCATACCATTATGACGCCGACGCCCAGTTTCGATGCAGATGGTCATTTTACAGGCAGCTTTGCAATACTCACCGACATCACCGAGCGCAAGCAGATGGAACTGGAGCTTCGGGAGAGTGAAGAGAAATATAGATTTCTTTTTGAAAACAGCCAAAACGTTAATATCTTGATCGGGTTAGATGGCAAGATCATCGATGTAAACAAAAGTGTTGTAGAATCGCTGGGGTACGAGAAAGAGAGTGTCATCGGCAAAGACGTGCTCGCATTTGTCGTTCCCGAGCAAAGAGAAGGTGCAGCAAGACAATTAGCTCGGGAATTGAAGGGAGAATACACTCCGTCTTTTGCAGTAGATGTTATCAGCAAGAAGGGCATCCGGACCCTTCTCTTCCCAGAGGGAAATGCAACGGTGTTGGCAAAGGGCGAGTTGACTGGCATGTTGATCAGTGCACTAGACATCACTGACCGCAAGGAGGCGGATGATTCACTGCGGCTTAGTGAGGAGCGCTATCGAACGCTGGTGGAAAACATCGACTTCGGCATCAACCTCATCGATGCCGACCACACTATAGTGATGGTAAACACTGCGCTCAGTAGAAGGCTTAACAAGAAAGTCAGTGACTTTATCGGGGAAAAGTGTTATCGGGCATTTGAAAAGCGTGAGGCAGTGTGCCCGCATTGCCCCGGGGTTCGGGCAATGGCTACTGGTCAGCCGGCAGAGGTCGAGATTGAGGGTGTGGAAGATGACCAGGATTTTTTTCCTGCACGGCTTCAAGCCTTTCCCATCCTGCAGAAGGATGGAACAGCGTCCGGGTTCATAGAAGTGGTAGAGGATATTACCGAGCGCAAGCGGGTGGAGAAGGACTTAATGGAACATAAAGAGGCACTAAAAAATGGCTTTTTCGGGACCGCCGAGGCCCTTTCCAAGGTTATCGAGGATCGGGACCCCTATACCAGCGGTCATTCAATCGGTGTGGCCGGACTCGCCGAGGCCATAGCCCGCGTGATGGGGTTTCCTGAAGAGGAGCTCACCGGGATCTATATTGCCGGTGTCCTCCACGATATCGGCAAGATGGCCGTACCCGTGGAGATATTGGTCAAGCCGGGGAGGCTGACCGACATGGAGATGTCACTCATTAAGATGCATCCCCAGGCCGGATATGAAATATTGAAGGGGATTGATTTCCCCTGGCAGGTGGCGCCAGCTACCCTCCAACACCATGAGCGCATGGATGCTTCAGGTTATCCTCAGGGACTGAAGGGTAATAAGATAATCCCCGAGGCCCGAATTCTGGCGGTGGCCGATGTGGTGGACGCCATGACCCACCATCGTCCCTATCGCCCTGCCTTTAGCCTGCAGGACGCTATGGAGGAAATTAACAAGGGGCGGGGAAGACTCTATGACGCTCAGGTGGTGGATGCGTGTCTGGAGGTGTTTAAGGAGAAGGAACCCCTTGCAAGCTCGGCGTATTCGACGAGCTCCACCTCACCCCAGTTCTGCAGGGGCTCCGAGAAATCTTCGGCCCTGCCCACTGCCACGAGGATAAGGTCTTCCGGCAGGAGATAGGTGGAAGCCAAGCTATTGATCTCCTCCAGAGTGACATTTCCGATCGCCGCCGGATATAACGATAGATAATCGAAGGGGATGTCATAAAGCTCCAGCTTGAGGAGCTCCGCAGCTATCTGGCCCGGGGTTTCCAATTGCAGGGGGAAGCTCCCCCTGAAGAAATTCTTCGCCGCTTCAAGTTCCTGAGCCTGGGCCCCCTCCGCGACAAACTCCTCCATGACCGCCACGATCTCCTCAATGACCGGGACGGTAGTGGACGTCGGCGTAAAGGTGGAGATGATAAAAGGTCCTTCGATGTGCCCTGCCTGAAAGGAGCTCCTAATACCGTAGGTGTACCCCTTCTCGGCTCGTATGCGCTGCATGAGCCGGGAGGAAAATCCCCCGCCTCCGAAGATATAATTCATCACTTTGAAAGGTATATAACTTTTATCTTTTCTGTTGATCCCCAGCAGACCCACCCGTATCTGGCTCTGGCTGAGATCAGGTCGATCCACCACGATGATCTTTCTTCCCGTGGGTCTCACCGGTGCAGGAAGGGGATGGTCAACCTTCCTCTCGGCCTTCCAATCCCCAAGGTGCCTCTCAGCCCCCTGTCTGATCTCCTCGGGGCTGAGGTCGCCGATCACCAGCAGTACGGTGTCCTCAGGAGAATAGTGGTGGTGGTAAAAGGAACGCGGATCCCCTGCCGCCAACCCCTGCAGGGAAGGAATGGTACCGTAGGGGGGATGGGCGTAGGGTGTATTTTTTAGGAGGAGTTGAACGATGATCTCGTTCGCAATGACCTCGGTTTGATCCCGCTGCTGGATCAAACGGGAGATCCTCCGTTGCTGGGATTGTTGCGTCTCCTCCTGCGGAAAGGTGGGCTGCAGGAGCATGTCTCCCACCAAATCCATCAACGCAGTGAAGTCTTGAGACAGGCCGAAGACCTCCACAAAAGAGGCGTCCCACCCGGAGCTGGCGGTGTACTGCGCACCCAATTGCTCCATTTCCAGGGCCAGCTGCTGACTATTCCTTCGCCCAGTGCCGAGCGTCAACATCTCAACGGTAAGGTCAGCCAACCCTTCCTTCCCCGCGGCGTCCAGTTCGCTCCCCCGCTTGACCATCACGGTGATGTGGACCAGCGGAAGCTTATGATACTCCAGGCCTATCACCGTGAGGCCATTGTCGAGGCGCACCTTTGTAATGTTCTCTGTCTTAACGGGAAACATCCTTTATTCCACGGGCTCGAGGCGTTCGTTTTCCTCTGGGGTGATCGGTTGTAGCGTTACTACGGTCCTGTTGTCCTCGCTTAGATATCGCTGCGCCACCCGCTGGATGTCCTGGGCGGTTATTCCCTCACATCGAGTCAAGACGGTGTTGACCATCCCGCAGTCCCCCGCCTTGATTTCATAAAGCCCCCCTGCCAACCCCTGAAAAAAGATGGACTGCAATCCCATGATGCAGGAGGCTGTTAAGCCACGCTTCGTTTTGGCGAGCTCCGCGTCATCGAATTCACCATTCTTTATCTCCTCGATGGCCGCCCATATATCGTGCTCCAAATCGCCGAGTTGCACCCCGGGCGCCGCAATGGCATATACCTGCAGCAGTCCCGGGTCCATGGACCAAAACGGTGGGGGGTCTACTTCCACCTGAGCATCAACGGCCTTTCCGGTTTTGACGAAGCGCCGGTAGAACCGAGATGACTTTCCGTGAGAGAGTATATGCCCGAGGACGAGCAGGGGGAAGACGTCGGGGTCGGTGATCCCCGGGCAATGGAAACCGGCAAAAAAGGCCTCCAATTGTGATACCTTTTTGTAAATAGAGCGTTTTTCGCCCCGCTGGGGGCGCTCCGGCGCGGGTGGCGGGTCCCCAGGGGCTTCGGGTTTGAGGTGGCCGTAGTACTTGTCGACCAGGGCAAGGGCTTCCTCCCTCTTAAAGTCACCGACGATGACCACCACGGCGTTATTGGGGGCGTATCCCCGTCGGTAATATTCGAGGCAGTCATTGAGGGTTAATCTTCTGAGGTCCGAATCCCAGCCGATCACGGGCCATTGATAGGGGTGCTGGTCAAAGGCGATGGCGAAGAGTTGTTCTATGAGGAGGCCGAAGGGTGAGTTGACGGTCCGCAGCTTTCGCTCACTCCTCACGACCTCCCGCTCGGTATCTAAAATTTCCTGATTGAGGAGAAGGTTTGCGAATCGCTCGGCTTCCAATCTGATGGCTAACGCCAATTTATCGGCGGGGAGGTTTTCGAAGTAGCTCGTATTATCGATGGTGGTAAAGGCGTTGAGGGTTCCTCCATTAGCCTGGATGATGCGGGCAAACTCCTCCGGGCCCAGTTCCTTGGATCCCCTGAACATCATGTGCTCAAAGAGATGAGAGATGCCGGTGGTCCCGGGCCGCTCGTTCCTGGATCCTGTGGCGAAGTGGACCTGGTAGGTTACGATGGGATGCGACGGGTCCTCCAGGGTCAAGACCTTGAGGCCGTTGGACAACTGGTCCCGCTGAAAGTCCAGGGTTATATTCTGCATAAGATTCCTTGGCGGTTTGGACAACCAAAGCGTGATGATGGTTGTCCTCCACCCTTCACTTCATGTAAGGTGAGGACAACAGCAATGCGCAGTAATGATAACACAACAGGTGCTATTGTGCATCCTCTTTGTTGATGAAGTGATGTGGGTGTTTAGAGCGTGTGGAGATGGATTGGTTGCCTCAGACAATACCGAGCCTCGGTCCGACATCTGAGTGGAGATTGCCCCTGCCGTAAGAGATCTCCCTTACGTATATGTTTTGGCTTGGCTGGCTCTGTACGTAAATAAGGATCAAAGGGAACTTTCCCAGATATTACGTGGGCAAACGGTACAGGCATTCATACTATTTGTCTTTTTCGTTAAATAGTGATATGTTAAGAGGCTCTGAGGATCGTGGTAATCTTTTCCCCGATCTCTTGCAGCCATTCTTCGGTATAAGGGGAGGTTTCCTTCAGCCGCGGATCAAGGGGGTCTTCGGGGTTAAAGTTTTGGAGGGTCAAGGAGGAGGACCCACTCAGGTGGTGGGCTAAGTGGAGCAGGTCCTCCTCCTTGTGGAGGGCTGGAACAACAGTGGTCCTGAACTGATACGTAACTTTCCCTTTTTTCAGAAAACAGATACTCTCTTGTATCTTTTCCAGGTCGGCAGGCACGCCCGCTGCCCTGCTGTAACTCACCTCATTGAGGGGGGCCTTGACGTCCATCGCCACACAGTCCACCAGGCCTCTCTCTACCAGCGATTCCAGCACATGAGGGTGGCTTCCATTGGTATCAAGCTTGACGAGAAATCCTGCCCCTTTGATCTCGGCTATGAGGGAGGGAAGGTGGGGGTGGATGGTAGGCTCCCCCCCGGTGATGCACACACCATCCACCCACCCCTTCAGCTCGGCCAGACGGGCCATGATATATGTTCGGGGGATGTCCTCATGGCCTGCTGGATTAAGGACGAGCTGGTGGTTGTGACAGAAGGGACACCGGAAGTTGCACCCCGGCAGAAAGAGCACGGAGGCCACCTTACCGGGCCAGTCCACAAAGGAAGTCTCCAGGAAGCCCTTGACGCTGATCTCTTCCCGGCTGATCGCCTCCCGGGGGTATTCTTCCGGTACGCAAGGTAACGATACTTCTCTTTGTACTATCGTATCCATTAAGCCCTGATTACTCCCTGGATCTCTTGCAGGGTCGGGATCGATCCCCGCCACCCCGCCAAAATCCGTTCATCTTCATCTTCGATGATGATCGTAGGGGTGGACAACACACTGTAGAAGGCGGCCTCAGCGAGGCCATCGGGGGTCTCAAGGTCATAGTAGTTGACCCGGAGGCCCTCCTGTTTAAGGATACCCCCTATCTCTTTGGCAGCAGGGCACTTGGGGCATTCAGCTTTGGTGAAGATCTTGATCGATCCCATCCTTTTACCTCCTGATCATACGGCAATCTTGACCTGTGCATCATCCGGCCGCTTCTTAATAAAGGCCTCGTTACGATATCGATCTCTCAATTCCCCCAATTTCCCCTTGTTCCAGCTGGAGATCTTCGTGAAGTAACCGGTGATACGGGTGATACCATCGACATCTTCGGAGCCGCAGTACGCACACCGGTCCATCAGGCCCCTGGCTGTGCGCGCACACTCGTTGCACGTGGTGAACTCCGGGGAGAAGGCGATCTGATCGTTTTGTGTCAACTGGAACGTCTTGGTCACGAAGTTGGCCAATGACTCCGGCGAGGGTTTTGATTCCCCGAGCCAGATATGGGTGAGGGAGCCAGCCTCTATAAGGGGGTGAAAGAGCCCCTCCTGCCTAACACGTTCGATAGGGTTCATCACCGCGTCATTGCTCAGGTAGGTGGAATTGGTGTAAAAGATTTCCCCTTGCGCGATATCACCCTTGACGATGTGTCCGGCTTGAGGGGAGTGAAAACGCATATCCAGTTTGGCGAATCGGTAGGCGGTGCTTTCCGCCGGGGTCTGTTCCAGGACGAATCTCATCTCGTGATGCTTGCTCATCTTCTCGGCCAAAAGCTTCATATGGGCTATCACCTGCAAGCCGAGCTTAAAGGCCTCCGTTGATTCGTGCATCTCCTGTCCGGTGTGGACCTTCACCATTTCATTGAGCCCCACCATTCCGATAAGGTAGGTGGCTCGATGCATCCGGAGATAAGACTCCCCGTCTTGATTCATGGTCAGCAGGGCCAGGGGACCTTCCTCCCCGAGGGCGAGAAGTCGCTCAAGGAATGTCTTCTTCTCCAGGTGTGCCTTGACGGCCAGTTCCATAAAACGGGAGATGTTTTCAAAGAGCTTGGTATCGTTTCCGTCGGATATATAGCCGATGCGAGGCAAATTAAGGGTGACGTTTTGCAGGGCGCTATATCGCATCTTCCACGGCTGCTTGGCGTCTTCCAGGTCCGAGGCCTCCAGTTTAAAGCTCAGCCTGCAGCACTCAGATATCTTGGCCGTCTCCCCTCGATCAAAGACGAAGTACGTATTGCCCTTCTCGGAGGCGACGTCACAGATATGGTTGAGAAATCGCTCGTTGTCCGGTGTCATAAAGAAGTTCTCGGTGATGTGGACCAAGGGTTTGGGGAAGAAGAAGGGACGCCCTGCCCCATCCCCTTCAAGGTAGACATCGAACAGGGCCCACGCGAACCGCTGGGCCTCCTTCATGTAATCGTTGTAGGTCTTGCCGGTGAACTCCCCGTTGGGGCCGATGGCCGGGACGTTTCTAAAATGTTTGGGGACCTCCCAGTAGAGGTTGAGGTCGGTGAAGATGGCCTGCCCCCCCCGGGCCACGGCCTGCTGGGAAAACTCGAAGATGAGCATCTGGGCCAGTTGCTTTACCTCCCTGTCCCCCATCCCGACGAGGTAGGGGGCGAAGAAGAGGTTGACCGCATCCCACCCAATGGCCCCGGCGAAATGGCTCTGGAGGCCCGCGGCGAACTTCACCATATGGGCCAGCAGCACCTCCGGATGCTTGGCGGGCTTGGCCATGGAGATGGAGTTGGGCAGGTTGAGCCCGAACTTCTTGATATACTCCAGGGACTGACCGCTGCAATAGGGGCGGTCGATGAACCCCAAGTCGTGCAGATGGATATCCCCACGCATGTGGGCGTCAGCCACCTCCTGGGAGAAGACATGCAGGAGGGCGTATTCCTTTTTGATGGTCTCGGCCAAGGTCAGGTTGGTGGCCTCTGGGCCGTGAGGGACGTTGGCATTTTCCTTGTTGGGGTGCATGATCAATTGATTGACGTCGTACAAGGGCATACCGAGCCTGGTATGCTGTTTGCGGATCTCCTCCAGACCACGCTCGACGAGCTTGGCATCCACCAGCTCCCTGACGAGGGGGGCGGTCACCATGTTGATCGTGCTGCCCCTGATGATATCCTCCACCTCCTGGCTGATGGCGTCGGCGGTATCGGGGTCGATGTAGGTCTCCCTCATCAAGGCATCCACGATCCGCTGGCGATCCCACCCCTCCATGGTCTCTTCGGAGGTGCGCACGAAGAGGGCCATATCGGTGGTATCCCCTGGTGCAATATCCCGCTGTCTTTCTCTGATATCAGTGACTGTAACCATAATGCCCCGCCCCTTCCCCTTGTGGTTGTTCTGTGATTTAGCTGTTAGATGACATGTTATTTAATTGTTTGTTGCCTGATATATTGTATTTCTGCAATCAAGTACCACAACATATAGTATACACAAAGTACACACAAGGTCTATACTTTGTCAAGCCTTTTTTTGCCATAGGGGGGAATTTTTTGTCTCGGGTGGGCTGAAATGGCAGGAAAAGGAGAGAAAAGACCTTCTCTCCATCCCTGAAGAGACCAGAAAATGTCCTTATTGATGATTGGGATTAAAACGGCAGCAGCTCGTCTGCCCTTGATTCCCCCAGGCGGGTGACAATGATGGCGGGCTGGTCGTGCAAGGGGCACTTGTACTCGCAGATCCCGCAGCCGATGCAGAGCTTGAGGTCTACCACCGGTTGCCTGATCTGTTTCCTCCCTTGAGGGGTGATGACCTCCACCAGCTCGAACTTGATGGCCTTGTCCGGCGTCGGGCAGTGCTCCTCGCACACGAGGCACTCGACTCCCTGGGCGTAGGGGAGACAGCGGTTTTTGTCGATATAGGCGAGGCCGATCTTGGTGCGGGCCTTCTCCTCCTGGGAGAGCTCCCTGAGGGCCCCGGTGGGGCACACCTGCCCGCAGAGGGTGCAGTAGTACTGACAGTAGCCGGCGTGGAAGTCAAACCGAGGGGTCCATATCCCCTCTAGGCCCGCTTCGAATAGGGCGGGTTGCAGGCCGTTGGTGAGGCAGACCTTCATGCACTCCCCGCACCGCACGCACCGGCGCAGGAACTCATCCTCCGGCAGGGCACCTGGGGGACGGATCAGCTTCCCCTCCCTCCTCTTGGTGAGGGGGTTGGTCCTGACGAGGGGGGTGATGAAGATCCCGGCGCATAGGGAGGTGATCAACCCTCGTCGCCTCAGATCAACCCCTGCGGGCTTTCCCGCTTTTGCGGAAGTGAAGCCGAACCGAACCGCATCCTCGGGACAATCCTCCTGACAGTCGCCGCACATCACGCACTCCGCCTTTTTCCACTTCCCTTTGAGGTCCGCTGCCGCCCCGGTGCGGCACTCCTGAACACAGATGTTGCAGGAGGTACAGCCTTTGCCTACGGCCCTCTTCAGGGGGCTGATCCTGGTAATGATCCCCAGCAAGGCCCCCAGGGGACAGATGCCGGTGCACCAGAAACGCCGCCGGTACAGGTTGGCCAGAAGAATGCCGGCGAAGATGAAGCCGATAAAGATCCCCTGATAGAAGAAGGGTTGACGAAATGCCAGGACAAAACGTTTCAGAAAGGCGTAGACAGCCTCGGAGATGTCCGTGACGATTGGGACGTTGGCGCGGTAGAGGAGGTCGAAGACGGTATGGGTCATCAGATTCAGCGCGGGTTCGGCAGCCACTGCCAGGGAGCGGATCAGGAGCGAGATAGGATCTGCAAGCCCTGCTATCTGCAGGGTGAAGAGGGAGCTTATGAGGATAAAGCTAAGGATATAATACTTGAGCCTGCGCATCCGGTCCCCCAAAGATTTCTTTCTTCTCTCCCTGGAGGTGAGGCGCCCCATGAAGTCGTTCAATGTCCCGAGGGGGCAGACCCAACCGCAGAAGACCCTTCCAAACACAAGGGTGAAGGCGACGGTGATGAGGGATAACAGGAGGGCTGTTGGCACAACATGGGAGGAGAGAAGGGTCGTGATGAGGATGAGCGGGTCAAAGTGCAGGAAGATGCGAACGGGATAGGCGATCTCATCCGTTCCTTTGTAGGCCGTCAGGACAAAGAGGCAGAGAAAGAGCGCCAGGAAGGACCATTGGCTGATGCGTCTCAGCCGCCACCACGGAAGCCAGGGGGCTCGTCCTTTTGCTTTTTGGCCTCTGGCCTTAGGAATTGGTCGTGACCTCCTTGATCTTCAGCTTTCCCAGGTCCATGCGCCCCAGGCCCCGCTGCGAGGCGATCTTGAGGTGCTCCATCTCATCGGGCACCAGCCCGAAGATGGTGGCGCCGACGGCATCGATAGCCACCTGGTCGATGCTCACAGCTACGGTATTAAGCCGCTTGACGTATTTCAGACTCCCCCCTTGGGGTCCGTTGGACGTCAGTATCCTGACTGCATCGAGGACGACCAGGGTCGGCTTGAAGAAGGCGGCGAGATCCACAATGTTCTGATCCAGGTGCCAGTGGAGGCGCCCACGTTCGCCTCCGATCAGCCCCATGAGGTTCTTCATCCCCATGGTGAGCCGGGCCGAACTGTGGTGCTTGAGGATGGGGCAGTTGATCACCTTGTCCACCTCCACTGCCTCCTGATAGACCTCCCAGGTCTTGAGGGCCTCCCCCTTGATCTCCATCTTACGGAACCGTCTTTCGTCGATATATTGTACTGTCGCGCCCGCCTCTTTAACCGCCTCCATGATCCCGCTGCGCACATAGCAGCGGCGCGGGTCCTCGCAGGGGTGGTCGAAGACCTTCACCTCTTTGGCACCGGCCTCTAAACAGAGGCGCACCAGCGTCGCCACTACCTCTGGATTGGTGTTGGCGGCCTGCTCAGGCGTGCGATCCCACCCTATGTTGGGCTTTACCAGGACCATGTCTCCCCGCGAGACAAAGCGAGGCATGCCACCCAGGGCCTGCAGGGCCGCCTCCGTGATGTGTCCAGGGGATGTTCCTTTTGAGATCACCACGTCAGGATGTGACGGAGTTGTAGCAGAAACTATAGTCCTCCACGGCCAGGGGGTAAAGGCTGCTCCTGCGCCGGCCAGGAATAGTTTCAGCATCTCTCTGCGCGTCAACCGATACATTTCTTCCTCCATTCAGTGTCTATATTTAATATATCCGTTCCCCAGGGGGGAGTCAAGAAAAGCGAAAATTGACAACCCCTATCCCATTCTCGTATTATGCTCTCAAAGGAGGGATCATGCTGGGGATTATCGCCGGGGGGAGCTTCTCCCCCGAGGGGATGGAGGTAGCTGAGAAGCAGGCGATGGAGACCCCTTTCGGGGAGCCGTCGGACCATTTCACCATCGGCCGCCTGGAGGGACACGAGGTGGCATTTCTCCCCCGCCACGGTCCTGAAGGGATTCCACCGCACCGCATCAACCACCGCGCCAATATCTATGCCCTCAAAAAACTGGGTGTGGTTGAGGTGGTCGGGGTCAACTCGGTAGGAAGTCTCAGGGAGGAATTTCCCCCCGGCTGGATCGTGATCCCCCACGACTACCTCAGCCCGTGGGAGATCCTGACCTTTTACGAACATCAGGCCGTGCACATCACCCCTGTCTTGGATGCGGGACTCAGGAAACGCCTCATCCGCGCCGCTCGGGGGGTCGGTGCGGCATGCGCACAGGAGGGGATCTATATCCAGACCATCGGCCCCCGCCTCGAGACCAAGGCTGAGATTGCCATGATGCGGGGGTTCGGCGATGTGGTGGGGATGACCATGGCCCATGAGGCCACCCTCTGCCAAGAGGTGGGGCTGGCCTACGCCAGCATCTGTTCGGTGGACAATTACTGCCACGGCATTATCGATCAACCCCTCGCCGCGGAGGAGATCATTCGGCGGGCCAGGGAGAACGCCGTTACAATCAACAAGATCTTGATTCAGATCATAGAGGAGATGGGATGAGCATCTTGATTACCGGGGTGCGGTTGAACGGTGAGACCAGGGATATCTTCATCGAGGGGAACAGGATCAAACAGATCGGCGAGCAGCTAAAACCCAAGGCCGATGAGGTGATCTCCGGGGAGGGTATGGCGGCTGTGCCTTCTTTCATCAACGGGCACACCCACGCCGCCATGACGCTGCTGCGGGGTTATGCCGACGACATGCCGCTGAAGGAATGGCTGGAGACCAAGATTTGGCCTGTTGAGGCCCACATGACGGAGGAGGATGTCTACTGGGGGACCAAGCTGGCCTGCCTGGAGATGATCAAGACAGGGACGACCTTTTTCAACGACATGTACTGGCACTGGCGGGGTACGGCCCGCGCCGTTGAGGAGATGGGGATCAGGGCCGCGATAAGCGCCGTCTTCATCGACCTCTTCGATGCGCAAAAGACCAGGGAACAGATGGCACTCAACGAAGAACTCTATGCGGACCGGGGGGCATTCGGCTCCCGGGTGATCTTCACCCTCGGCCCGCACGCCTTCTACACGGTCTCGGAGAAGGCGTTGCGGTGGTGTGCTGAGTTCGCCCGTGACAAGGGACTCCTGGTCCACTTTCACCTCGCCGAGACGGAGGAAGAAGTCAACCGGTGCCTGAATGATAATGGGGTGCGGCCGGTGAAATATCTGGAGAATCTCGGTTTTTTGGGACCTCATCTCGTCGCCTGCCACTGCGTCTGGCTCAATGAGGAGGATATGGACATCCTGAAGGCCCACGGAGTGCGGGTGGTACACAACCCCACCTCCAATATGAAGCTCGCCGTTGGAGGGGTCTTTCCCTATCCACGGCTCCGGGAGCGAGGGGTGATCACCGCCCTGGGGACCGATGGGTGCGCCTCCAACAACAACCTCGATATGCTGGAGAGCGCCAAGGTCGCCTCCCTCCTGCAGAAGTTCCACGCCGGGGACCCGGTGGTGATGCCGGCCCACGAAGCCCTGGAGATGATCACCTCCCAGGGTGCCCAGGCCTTCGGCCTGGAAAGCGGTGTTCTCAAAGAGGGGCAGTGGGCCGATATCGCCCTCGTGGCTCTGGGCTCGCCCCAGCTCACCCCCCATTTTCACCTCGACGCCGACCTTATCTATGCCGCCAACGGTTCTTGCGTCGATACGCTGATCTGCGATGGGAGGGTGCTGATGCGGGGGCGTCGCGTAGAGGGCGAAGAGGAGATCATGGTGAAGGCCCGCGAGAAGGCTTTTGACTTGGTTGGACGCGCAGGTGGATGATCTTTATCGCCGATAAGGCCTTGGGAAAACTGGTTAAATGGCTCCGTATCCTGGGCTATGATAGCGTCTTTTGGCGCTCCGATGATGTGGAAGGGCTCCTTCGCCGGGCCCAGGATGATGCCAGGACCCTTATCACCAAGGACACCAAACTCTACAAGGCCAAGGGATCATTGGAGGCCCTGCTGATTCGGGAGGACAACCCCTTTCTGCAGATCCAGGAAGTGGTGCGTCACTTCCGACTCCCCCTCGAAAAGGCAAGGCTCTTTTCCCGCTGTCTGACCTGCAATACCCCACTGGAGGCTGTGGCCCCTGAGGAGGTGAAGGAGGAGGTCCCGGACTATATCTACCACACCCACCAGGAGTTTTCCCGCTGTCCTTCCTGTCGGAAGGTCTACTGGGCCGGGACACACTATGGGCATATGACGACGGTGGTGAATCGGTTGCTGGAGGATACGGCATGAGGGTCATCGGAGGGGAGTTCAAGGGAAGGAGGCTGCTCGTCCCTCATGGGGGGAAAGTCAGACCCACCTCCGATCGAGTTCGCGAGGCGATCTTCGATATCCTGGGTCCGGGATGGACTTTTCAGCGGGTCCTCGACCTGTTTGCGGGCACCGGCTCCCTGGGGATTGAGGCCCTTAGCCGAGGGGCGCCGGAGGCGGTCTTCGTGGAGCAGGGAAAGGGAATCCTCACCGTGCTGCGGGGAAACGTGAGGGCGCTGCGTTTGCAATCGAGGGCGTGGGTCCTCCCTCTCGCGGTGAAAAGGGGGATTGCGGTCTTGGGTGAAAGAAAAGAGGTCTTTGATCTCATCTTCATGGACCCCCCTTACAACAAGGGCTTCGTAGGAAAGACCCTTGAAGAGATCGTTCAGCGGGGGATCATTGCCTCCGCAGGGGTTATCGTGGCTGAGCACTCGCCGAGGGAAGAGATCCTTCCACCCCTCGGCCTGGTACTTTCCCAACAGCGCAGATACGGTGACACCTCCCTCTCCTTCCTGCAGGAGGGATCGGCGTCACCTTAAAGGGGTATAGCTGACTAACATTCTTCTTCACTCGCTTAGCAAGCAGAACGAAGGGTAGTGTCCTAATTTGTCGTTTTATGGACACGAAGATATGAAAATAACCCGAACGACATAAAACGACAAATTAGGACACTACCGAACGAAGCCTCCCCTTGACATATTTTTGCCCTTCCTTAATTATTGTTAACGAACGCAAGGAGGACGACGATGGTCAAGGCAAAGCTGTGGTTTACGTGTGCGGCCATGCATGACCCTGTTACCCCCGTTATCGTGCGCACTGCCCTCATCGGTTGGGATGCCAAGTTTCGGGAAGTGGAGCTTCAGATCGAGCGGGGCTTCAGCGGGGAGGAACTGGTGCGCAGGATGAAGGGGTGGGTGACGGTTGCCCCCGAAGAGGTCATCGAAGTGATCAAGGGACACGGCAGGCTGCGGGTGCTGGACGAGCGGGATTTGGTGGTGGAGGTGGAGACCATGGAGCATTATGAGCAACTCTCGCAGGCCCTGCAGGATAGGTTCGGTAGGGAGGTAAATTTGGAGCTCATCCCCAAGAAAGGGTGATTTCGTTTAATGAAAGCGTCCGCTGATGAAGTTACAATCTATACAAACGATCCTTGACGGCAAGGCATTTGCAACTCGACTTTCCCGTAAGACACGCGAATGGATTTTCGCTGCCTTTACTGTGCTTGCGATCGCCGCCACATTCTCTAGCCCCCCGGTGCTGCAGGACCCCGCATACAACCATTTCGCAGACCAGAGGACCTTCCTCGGTATCCCCAACCTCTTCGACGTCATCTCTAACGTGCCCCTTTTTCTTGTTGGGCTTCTCGGCCTTGCGTTTGTCCTTCGCCGCACCGCCCAAACCTCGCAGGCCGCCTTTGCCACGGAGCACGAGGTCTGGTCCTACATTGCCCTTTTTGCTGGTGTCACACTCGCCGGCTTCGGCTCCGCGTATTACCACCTGGCCCCAGGCGACAATCGCCTCGTATGGGACCGTCTCCCTATGACGGTCATCTTCATGTCCTTCTTAGCCGCTACTATCTCCGAGCGCATCAGCACAAGGACTGGATTATTACTCCTGCCCATCCTGCTGAGCGTCGGCATCGCCAGCATCATCTATTGGCACATGACCGAACTCAGAGGCTCGGGCGATCTCCGCGTGTATCTCGATGTTCAGTACTACACTACCGCTGCTATTCCTCTCATCGCCATCCTTTTCCCTTCTCGTTATACGCGCGGTCGAATCGTTTTTCTTGTATTCGCTGTCTACGTATTCGCCAAGGTGTTCGAGTTGCTTGACAGTGCCGTGTACTCCATGGGTCACATTGTCAGCGGCCACGTCATTAAACATATAATTGCCGCCCTCGGGGCATATCTGATCCTCTATATGCTCCAGTGCAGGCGGCCAATGAAACCTCAGACACAGTAGGCCTCCTGATTTCGGTATCTTCCCTGCGCGCAGGAGGACGTTATCACTGCGCGAAAATTAATATATAATAAATTGCTATTTCTAAAAATTATGTTACGATAAATAGCTCATAAAATAGCTCATAGAAAATAAAATCTCTCGTGATCAAGGGGGGCGGGATAAAAATTTGTGCTGCGTTTCCTTGACAATATCCCTCCACTCATATCAGGGGGCATTAAGGCGTTAATCAAAGAAAGTGAACACTTCTTTTCGTCCACTGGAATGCACCCCTGAAACTTCTCAGATTGGACCGAAACAGCGTATAGGGATGAGAGGAGCGAATGGCAGACAACGAAGTTGAACAGAGTTTATTCCCTGATCTTCCTCGGCGTTTGAGCGGTTTAGGAGATCTGGCCGCGAATCTCTGGTGGAGCTGGCACCCGGCGGCCAGGGTGCTTTTCAAGATGTTGGACCGGCAAGTCTGGAAGGAGAGCGGCCATAATCCGGTCAAGGTGCTTACAGAGCTTCCCAGAGAAGCTTTGGAATCAGCCGCGCGTGACCCTGAATATCTCCGTCACTATGATAAGGTGCTTGCTGAATTCCGAAACTATATGGACGCACAAGAGGGATACTTTTCAGAACATGTCCTTGACCCAAACCACTATCCCATTGCCTATTTTTCCGCAGAGTATGGGCTTCATCATTCCTTGCCGTTTTATGCCGGTGGATTAGGATTTTTGGCCGGTGATTATATCAAGGAATGTAG
>CAZFIR010000087.1:0-20425 GCA_964519535.1 uncultured Thermodesulfobacteriota bacterium
GGGATTTATCGGGATAAGCACCATAATCCCGATAAATCCCATCTCTTCCCCCAGGATGGCGAGGATAAAATCGGTGTGGGCCGCGGGGAGAAAGAAGAGTTTCTGCCTGCCATCCCCGAGTCCTACCCCCCAGAGTCCTCCCGAGCTCAGGGCCACGAAGGACTGGATGATCTGGAATCCCATACCCTGTACATCATTCCAGGGGTGCAGGAAGGCCATGAGCCTGCGATAACCGTATTGAAAGTGGGTGATAAAGAAGTAGAGCCCCGGCGCCGCGATCAGCGGGACGGTCAAGAGATATAAAAACCTCGTCCCCCCTATAAAAAGCAGGACCATGGTTAAGATCCCCATGAAGATGGCTGTGCCCATGTCCGGCTCTAAGATCACCAGGAGGATCATGATCCCGGAGATGCCGATGATGGGGAGAAATCCCAGGAGGAATTCTTTGATCCGATCGCCTTTTTTTGTCAAGGAATACGCGATGAAGATCAGCAAGGCCAGTTTCCCCAGCTCAGATGGTTGAAAGGTGAACCAGGGGGTCATCAGCCACCTCCTCGCCACCCCTACGCGGAAGCTCAGACCGAGTCCGGGTATGAGAACCAGGATCAACAACAAGATGGTCAGGATGAGGATGGGGTAGGTCCAGGCACTCAATCTGCGATAATTGACCTTCATGGCCACCACCATGCCGATCAGACCGATGAAGGAGAAGAGGAGCTGCTTTTTGATAAACTTGAAGCTATCGCTGTACGTGACCTCAGCCATCACGGCGCTGGAGCTGTAGACCATGATCCAACCGATGATCAACAAGATCAGGACGATGTAGATGACGATATGGTCATACTCCTTGTTCATCCTTCCTCCTCGGCGATTGTCAGGACGATCTCCTTAAAGGCCATCCCCCGGTCCCGATAGTCCTCGAACATGTCAAAGCTGGAGCATGCCGGTGAAAGGAGGATCACGTTTCCCGCCCGGGCTAAGCTCCAGGCCAGCCTCACCCCTGCCTCCATTCCTTCCACCAGATGGCAGGGAAGCAGGTCCTGGAAGGCCCCCTGCATCTTTTCTTTCGCCTCCCCCATCAGGATGAGGGCCTTGACCCGCTCTTTGAGAGGGTCCCGCAAGAGGGAATAATCCCCCCCCTTGTCCCTCCCCCCTGCCAGGAGTATGATCGGCCCATCAAGACTCAACAGGGCCGTCAGGGCCGAGGCCACATTGGTGGCCTTCGAGTCGTTGTAGACGCTCACCCCGTTCCATTCGCCCACCCATTCCAGGCGATGTTCGAGCCCTTCGAAGGAATCCAGGGATCGCTGGATCTCCTTCGGCGGCACGCCGCATATCAGGGCCGCCCCGATTGCGGCCATGATGTTTTCGCAATTGTGCATCCCCTTGATCTTCACCCGCTCAAGGGAGAACCGTTCCTCTTTACCCACGCCACGACAGACAACGGTACCCTTCTCTTCGAGCCACACCCCCTGCTCCCCGTTGTCTGCTCGCCCAAAGGGGAGGAGTTGTGCCGTGATCCGGGGGATGAGCGATCGAACAATCGAATCGTCGTTGTTGACTACTGCCCAGTCCTTCGGTCCTTGATTGAGGAAGATCCTCGCCTTGGTTGCTGCATAAGAGGAGAGGGTAGGGTGGCGGTCGATATGATCCTCACCGAGGTTGAGCAGGAGGGCGATCCATGGTCTGAAAGAGGAGATTGCCTCCAGCTGGAAGCTGCTGATCTCGGCGACGATGTAGTCCGTCTCTTCTTCGTGCAGGAGATACTCAGTCAACGGGGTCCCGATATTTCCTCCAACAAACGCCCTTTTCCCCCATCCTGAGAGGATGTGCCCGATGAGGGCGGTGGTGGTGCTCTTTCCGTTGGTCCCCGTGACCGCGATCAGGGGCGGGCGCAGGAACCAGGAGGCGAGCTCAACCTCGCTCACGATGGGGATCCCCTTGGCCCGTGCCTGTTTAAGGGGGGGTATGGCGGGGTCCACCCCCGGGCTGAGGACGATCAGATCCCCGCTGAGAAACGTATCGGGGGAGTGCTCGCCCATTTCGACCTCGGCACCCAAGGAGCGCAGTTGCTGGGGAGAGTCCCCCAATTCACCCTCGGTCTTGATCTCGCTCACCATGACCGCAGCACCCCGCTTGGCGAGGAACTCGGCTGCCGCCATACCTGTCCGGGCCATTCCCACCACCACTATGCGCTTCCTCGTGAGGTCTTTTGTACGGTCATCTATCTTTGCCTTTTTCGTCATCTCAACTTCAAGGTGCTGATGGCAATCAAGGACAAAATGATGGTGACGATCCAAAAACGCACGATGATCTTTGGCTCGGCCCACCCCTTTAACTCGAAGTGATGGTGGATGGGGGCCATCTTAAAGACCCGCTTTCTTTTGGTTTGATAGACCGACACCTGGATGATTACCGAGAGGGCCTCGATGACGAAGATCCCGCCCACGATGGCCAAGAGGATCTCTTGCTTGGCAATGATGGCCACCATTGCCAAGGCACCTCCCAGGGAGAGGGACCCGATGTCTCCCATGAATATCTGTGCTGGATAGGCGTTGAACCATAAAAACCCCAGTCCTGCCCCCACGATGGCCCCGCAGAAGATGCTCAGCTCCCCGCACCCGCTGGTATAGGGGATCTGGAGGTATCGGGAGAACTCAACGTGCCCTGCCAGATAGGTGACGAGGGTGAGGGTTCCCGCCGTGATCATCACGGGACCGATGGCCAACCCGTCCAGACCATCGGTGAGGTTGACGGCATTGGAGGTCCCTACGAGGATGAAGACGATGAGGACGATATAGAAGAGCCCTAAGTCGGGACGGAGATCCTTGAAAAAAGGGAGCGTAAGTTGAGGGGTGAAATCCAGATAGAGGAACAAAAAGCCCGCCCCTGCCAAGGCGATGGCTGTCTGGAAGATCAGCTTCGCCTTGCCGGATACCCCCTTGCCCTTCTTGACCTTTTTGTAGTCGTCCACGAACCCGAGCAGCGCATAGGCAATGGTGACGAACAAGACCAGCCATACAGCGGAGTTTGCCAGGTTGCTCCACAACAGGGTGGATCCGACGACGGCGATGATGACCAGACTTCCCCCCATGGTCGGTGTGCCTTCCTTGGCCCGGTGCCTGGATGGCACATCATCCCGCACGCGTTGTCCGACCTGGAGTTGCTTGAGCTTCTTGATGAGCCAGGGGCCCAGGATGAAGCTGATGAGCAGGGCGGTCAGGGTGGCCGAGATGGTCCTGAAGGAGATGTATTTCAGGACGTTAAAGACGATATGGGTGGTATAGAGCGGATAAAAAAGGTGATAGATCATAGTGCGTCCCTCAACTCTTTAATGATTTCTTTCATAGTGCATCCCTCAGTTCTTTAATAATTGCTTCCATTTTCATGATGCGCGAGCCTTTGATCAAGACCCAATCCCCCTTTTTCAATGCCCGGGCGAGTCGGCGGCTCACTGCGTGGTGGTCCTCTCCAATGTGGATGGCCTGGGGTGCCATGCCGGCCTCCTGTGCACCGCGGGCTACGTGCGGGGCGAACTGGCCGAGGAGAAAGAGGAGGTCTATACCCCTCTCTTTTACCTGGCGGCCGATCTCGTGGTGGGCCTGTTGCGCGTATTCCCCTAATTCCCACATGTCGCCGAGCACGGCGATCTTGCGCTCACCTCTTACCCCTTCGAGGGTGCGCAGCGCTGACTCCATCGATGGGGGATTGGCATTGTAGGCGTCGTTGATGATCTTGATTCCCTCCCTCAGGGTGATCAGCTCCATCCTCATGGGCGGGGTTTGAAAGGCCTCCAATCCCTTTTTGATCTCCTCTATGGTCACACCCAAATGGGAGGTGGCTGCCGCCGCTGCCAGGGCGTTATAGACCTGGTGCGCCCCCATGAGCTGCAGGGCGACGGCGATCCCATTGATGGGTCCGGCTAATTGAAAGGAGATCCCGCCGTCCTCCCTCGTGACTATATCCCTTGCCAGCCAGTCAGCGGGGTTGTTGATGCCGAAGGCAGTCTTTTGACCCGTGAACCCCCTGCTCAGCTTCACTACCCGGGGGTCATCGGCGTTGAAGATGAGCCTTCCGTGTGCACCCATGCCCTGTAGGAGCTCTCCCTTGGCCTCCATGACCCCTTTCAGGGAACCCACCCCCTCCACATGGACCGGCCCGATGTTTGTCAATATCCCCATGTCCGGTTCCGCTATGCGGGTCAGCCTGAGTATTTCCCCGGTGCGGTTCATCCCCATCTCGAGGACCGCCACGCGATCCTTGGCATTCATCTTCAACAGAGACAAGGGAAGTCCGATGAGGTTGTTGAGATTACCCGGATTCTTCAAGACCGCACCTTTTTGTCCCAGGATCCCGGCCACCATCTCTTTCGTCGTGGTCTTGCCGTTGCTTCCCACGACTGCTATCAAGGGGATAGGATGTCTTCTGCGCCACCGATTGGCCAGGTCTCCCAGGGCCTGGTGGGTGTCCGCTACCTGTATAATAGCGATGGTTTGATCCGCACTCCATTCGCCCTCCTGCCGGTCCACCACCCCCCCTCTACCCCCTCGCTGGAGCGCTTCGGCGATAAATCGATGCCCATCGAAGCGTTCCCCCCGCAGGGCGAAGAAGAGCTCACCAGGTCTGATGGACCGCGAGTCGGTTGAGACACCGGCAAAGGAGGTTCCCGGGTCCCCCTGCACCAATGCGCCTCCGGTGGCCTCAAGGACCGTCTCGATTGTCAACTGTTCCTCCTCCGCGGTCATCTTCCTCCACCCCTTTGTGTCAGGGCCTTGCGCGCATGTGCTCGATCGTCGAACGGCAATCGTTCCTCTCCCACGATCTGGTAATCTTCATGCCCCTTTCCGGAGATGAGCACGATATCCTGGGGTCCTGCCAGGGCAATGGCCTCCTTGATGGCCTCTTGCCTGTCGGGGATGACGCGGTAGTGATGGGGGGAGATTTCCCTGGCCCCCTTTTCTATCTCGTCGATGATCCTCAGGGGATCCTCGGTGCGGGGGTTGTCGGAGGTAATAATGGCCAGGTCTGACCACTGCGCTGCGATTCTCCCCATCGGCGCCCGCTTGGTCCTATCCCTGTCACCCCCACAGCCGAAGACGACGAACACCTTTCCTGTGGCGAGCCTCTTGATTTCTTTCATAGTCTTCTCGAGGGCGTCCGGGGTATGGGCGTAGTCGACGAGCACCCACGGGTTGCCTTCATTGACCCGCTCCATCCTTCCCGGGACCAGGGGGAGGTCCGCTATACCCTGTCCTATGGCCTCGCGGGTGATCCCCAGGGCGATGCCTACCGCGGTTGCTGCCATGATGTTGTAGAGATTGTACTCTCCTACGAGAGGTGTCCGTATCTCCAGTGTTCCGACAGGGGTCGTGAGGGTTGCCCGTATCCCCTCCAACGAGACCTCTCGGTGTGATGCCCTTACCTCTCCGCGGTCGAGGCCATACGTCATCGCCCGCGAGGGGGGGAGGGTCTTCTGAAATGCACGCAGCAGGGGGTCGTCCACATTGACGATGGACCAGGGGTCCTTTTCAGCCTCGACCAGGATCTCCTGGAAGAAGCGTTTTTTTGCGGCGAAATACCTGTCCATGTCTTCATGATAGTCGAGGTGTTCGGGGCTGATGTTGGTAAAGACCCCGGCATCAAAGTGGCACCCTCGCACCCGTTCCTGGTCCAGGGCGTGGGAGGAGACTTCCATCACCACGTCCCTTACGCCGTCGGCGATCATCTCGCGCAGCAATCGTTGCAGGTCATAGGATTGGGGGGTCGTGGTAGGGGCAGGCCGCTCTTTCCCCTTCAACCGGTAATTGATCGTCCCAATCACCCCCACTTCCCGCCCCGCCGCCTTGAGGATTGACTCGATTATATAAGAGGTGGTGGTCTTTCCATTGGTCCCCGTAATTCCCACCAACGTTATATCGCGTGACGGGTGGGAAAAGAACTCCGCCGAGATCTGTGCCAGGGCCTTGCGTGTATCCGTCACCGATATCACGGACACATCGAGGGGTTCTCGGGGCATCTGTTCCACGACAATGGCCCGGGCCCCTCTTTGCGCACTCTCCGCTATGAAGTTATGGCCATCTCTTTTCGCGCCTCGGACGGCCACGAAGAGATCGCCCTCCTGTACCCGGTTGCTGTGGTAAGCGATGTCTCGAATATCGATAGCCATGGTACCCTTCGATTCTATCACGTCCAGTGAGCGGATCAGCGTTGCTAACTGCACGGTATCTGCTTCACAGAGGAGGAGAGAACTCGAGGAAGACCTCACACCCCTCTTTGAGTGCGGCCCCCGGATTCGGCCTTTGCTCGACTAATATCCCGCTTCCCGCCAAGCGGACCCGCACTTTTTCCTTTTCCAATTGCGCCAAGGCCTGTCTCATACTGAGGCCTTGGAGGTCGGGCATCAGGTGCCGGGCGAACTGCTTGTGTTTGTTGCCCTGCTGTTTTTTGGCGTTCGGGACCTGAGCCATGGTGAGTTTCTTGCCAAAATCCCCTTCTGTAGGGGGGACCCCCATATACTGCATGAGTTCTTCGGCGATCCTTTGAAAGATGGGTGTTGCTGCCACCCCTCCATACGGAGTCCTTTTGGGTTCGTCGATGACTACCAGGATGGCCGCCCGGGGTTCATCGGCAGGGAGGTATCCCATGAAGGAGGCGATGACCTTTTCGTCCGAATATCTGCCTGTGGCTCGATCGACCTTTTGGGCGGTCGCGGTCTTGCCGGCCACCTCATATCCGGGGACGCGGGCCCGGGTACCTGTCCCCGTCCTGACGACCTCTTTTAATACGGCGGTGATACGGCGGCACATCTCCGCGGAAAGGACCTCTCTCCTCACCTCCGGGACGAATTCTGCCACCTGCTTGCCCATCCCGTCGGTTATACGTTCCACGAGATAGGGCTTCATCAAGCTACCACCATTGGCGATGGAGCTGAGGGCGGTGATTAATTGGAGGGCGGTGACCGATACCCCCTGTCCAAAGGAGATGATGGCCAAGTCGACGTTGGACCAGGAATCAGGAGGACGGATTTCACCCGTATTCTCTCCCACGAGGTCGACCCCCGTCTTCTCGGTGAAACCAAAGGCATCCAGGTAGCGGTAGAACCTTCCGGGCCCCAACTCCTTTCCCACTTTGCAGGCACCGATGTTACTGGAGAGCCGGATAATATCTTTTACTGCCAACCAGCCGTGGGGGCTCATGTCATGAATGGTATGCCCCTTTATTTTATACGCCCCGTTTTCACAGAATACGATATCATTTTCCTTCGATATTTCTTCCTTTAAAGCGGCGGCGAGGAGAAAGACCTTCAGGAGGGAGCCGGGCTCAAAATGATCGGTTACGGCGCGGTTGCGCCACCTGGCCGGCTCGAACTCCTCAAAGAGGTTGGGGTTAAAGGAGGGCTGGACTGCCGTGGCCAGAATTTTACCGGTGGAGGGGTCCATGATCACCACCATCCCCCCGCGGGCCCTCAGTGCAGCCACCCCTTTTCTCAACTCCCGTTCAGCTATGTATTGGGCCCGCAGATCAAGGGTGAGATGGATGTTGTGGGGGGATTGCATCCCTTTTCTGCCCTCGGGGATATATATCCATCTCTCCAGGGCATCTTTCTCTAACACGACATATTTATCTGCGGTCTTCAGATGCCTGTCATAGACCAGCTCCAGCCCTTCTAACCCCTGAGAATCCATGCCCGCAAACCCAATGACATGGGCCCCCAACTCGAAGTTGGGGTAAAACCGTCTACTCTCGGGGAAAAACCCCACCCCCTGAAGATTCAGGGCCTTGATCTTGTCTTGCTGGAGGGGGTTTATTTTTCTCTGCAGCCAGACAAACGATTTAGGACTTGAGAGGTGTCCGTAGATGTCGCGGGCATCTCGGTGCAAGATGGGGGCGAGCTTGGCGGCGGTGCCCCTCTTGTCCCGTATCTTGGTAGGTTGGGCGTAGAGGGAATTGACCCTCATGCTGACCGCCAACTCCCTCCCCTTGGCGTCATAGATGGTCCCCCGATGAGGGGCCAGGCTGATTCTCTTGCCGTAGTATTGGTTCTGGGCCACTGCGAGGTATTTGTCCCGCTCGAGGGCCTGCATACGATAGGCGCGCACGGCAATGAAGCCGAGGCACAGGATGCAGAATACAAACACCGTACACGCGCGGACCTTAAAGTACAATCTGGCTCGATCCTTCATCGGATGATTACCAATTGATCTTTACGGGGGGGGTTCATCCCCAGCGTTGTTCGCGCCCTTTGTTCCACCTGTCTGGCTGAGCGCAGGGTGGCGAGCTCTAATGTGCGTTCATTGTGAGCGCTAATGACGGCTTCCTTCTCCCGCAGGGACGAGGAGATTTCATATCCGTATTGTACCACCTGGACCCTCGTCCATACGTAAAAGAAGATGCTTACGATGAGGAGAAAAAAGAGACCGGGCAGCAGGAGTGAGGGCTGTGCGGTCTTTGCCTGCACCCTTTTGGCGACCCTCTGTCTCTGCAAGACCTTGGTTCCAGCAGTGGTGTGGGCGGAGACGGCGAAGTCTTTCATAGTCTACCTCCTCAATGCACTACCTTACCCTCGTGCTCAGGGTTGCCCTGCTTGCGCGGGGAATGATCCTTGATTAATTCCTTGCATTTAACTGTTTGTCACCCACCCGTGTTCTCTTCCGCCCATTTTTAATGGGAAATAGTGCCTCAGGGGTATAGCCAGCTCAAAGATCGCAATACCATTCAGGGAATCTTTCGCCCGTTCCTGCCTCTCCTGATCTTCCTGACGTTCGTTTTCCAAGGGCGAGGCAGCAAGAGACCTGCTGGATACGTCTTCGGTGGCATTTCTATGGGCATTTTTCGGGGATAGCCCTTTCCGATAATAGAACCACATGGCCTTGATGAAATTGGCATCTCTTTCGCTATAATCCCGTATCTGCTTTTTCCCCACTTTCTTTCTGCTCGGGGCAAGGTAGCCTTGCCGCTCCCAGTTGTGCAGATGATCCATGGTAATTCCCGGAATGTTCGTCATTAATTCGGTAGCTCTCATCTCACGCCCTCCTTCCTTCCTCTTACACTCTTTCCGCCACCCTCAGTTTCGCACTCCGTGCCCGGGGGTTAGCTCTTACCTCCTCGGGACGAGGGGTGAGGGGGCGTTTGGTGATGATCTGCAAGACCTGTTGCCTCCCCCCGCAAACGCACTGCGGGAGGGCAGGGGGGCAGGTACACGCGCTCCCCTGCCTTTTAAAGGCCTCCTTGACGATCCTATCCTCCAATGAATGAAAGGCAATGACGCCGATCCTTCCTCCCGTCGTGAGCAGGAGCGGGGCGTCGTTAAGAATCTCTTCTATATTGTTGAGCTCGTCATTCACCGCGATCCTCAGGGCTAAAAAGCTCTTGGTCGCCGGATGTATTCTGCGGGGGTGATACTTGCTCGGGATGGCCCGTGCGATGATTTCCGCTAATGCACCCGTGCGCCTGATCTCTCCCCGCTTGCGTTCTGTGCCGATAGTCTTGGCGATCCTTTTGGCCCACCTTTCCTCACCATATCTGCGTAAGATCTGTTCTATCTCCTCCAGGGAAGCGTGGTTTACGATATCGTAGGCCGTCAATTTTTTCCGTGTGTCCATCCTCATGTCCAGGGGCCCGTCGCGGTGGAAACCGAACCCCCTTTTCTCCTCCTCGAAGTGAAAGGAGGATATCCCCAGATCGAAGAGGAGGCCGTCCACCCGCTCAATCGCTGCATCTCGCAGGATTTGCGGAAGGTGGACAAAGTCATCGTGAATCAGGGTCAGCCGTTCTGCGTATTGTGCCAGCCTCTTCTTCGCCCTCTCAATGATCTCTTGATCCCAGTCGATCCCGATAACCTTGTTCTGCCCAGAGGCCTTGAGGATCTCCTCGGCATGCCCGCCTTCACCGATGGTGGCGTCGACGAATGTCCCTCCTCGGGGACACTGCAGATATGTTATCACCTCCTCTGGCAAGACGGGGGTATGGAGATAGCTTCTCACAGCCCCATCCACTCAGCTATATTCTCGCTTATCTCATCGAAGCTCTCTTTGTATTTTGCAAATTCTTCTTCCCACACGCCCTTATTCCACAACTCAAAGCGATTCATTACCCCTACGAAGACGATCTCCTTGCTTAACTGGGCATGTTCGCGAAATTGAGAGGGGATCAGGATGCGCCCATGGTCGTCGATGGCACATTCCATGGCCCCGGAATAAAAATAGCGCAGGAAGGACTTCGCCTCTTTTTTGAGCTGGGAAAAGTCCTTCATCTTCTCTTCGAAGACCTGCCATTCCGTAAGGGGATAGGCCACGAGGCAGCTGTCGAAGATGGTGACGATGAGCTGGTCGCTGCCGTAGTCCCGCTTCAGGATCTCCCTGAACTTAGCGGGGATGCTGACCCTCCCTTTCCCATCTATGTTATGTTCAAATCTGCCCCTGAACATGACTATTACCCCGTGGTCACACCACTTTATCCCACTTCATCCCACCCAATTATATATGGGGAGGCCTCTTTGTCAAGCAAAATCTTTATTTTTTTACAAAAAATGGGTATGGGGGGAAGATTCTGTACAGTAATTTGTATTATAAGGAAATAAAAAATGGTTTAAATAGGTTACTCTGCGGGTTCTTCCGCCTCCCTCTTCCGCCCAAAGATCTTTGCCACCCAAATGCTGATCTCATAAAGGATCAAGAGGGGTCCGGCCATCATGAGCTGCGTGATGACGTCCGGGGGGGTCAAGATGGCCGCGATGACGAAGATCCCAACGATCACATATCTCCTGTTGCGGGACAACATACGGGCGTCCACCACCCCGAGCTTGGCGAGGAAGAAGATGAAGAGGGGAAGCTCAAAGATGAGGCCGAAGGCGAGCAGGAGCATGGAGCAGAAGGAGAGGTATTCCTTGAGTTTTGGCGCCGGTTGGATGAAATCCGTGGCAAAGCTCATGAAGAACTTGAACCCGAAGGGGAAGACGACAAAATAGCCGAAGGCGGCGCCTCCGACGAAGAGGAAGGTGGAGAAGATGACAAACGGTATGGCGTATTTTTTCTCGTGGCTGTAGAGGGCCGGCGCCACGAAGAGCCAGATCTGATAGAGGACCACCGGGGAGGCCACGAATATGCCCGCCAGGAGGGCGACCTTCAGATAGGTGAAGAAGGCCTCGGGGAGGCTGGTGAAGATCATGCTCGCCCCGGCGGGAAGGACCTTGATTAAGGGGATCATCAAGAGTTGGAAGATTTCTTTGGCAAAGATGTAACAGATGCCGAAGCCTATCCCCACGGCGATGAGGGCAATGATCAATCTCTTGCGGAGTTCTTCCAGGTGTTCTATGAAGGTCTGCTTCTCCTCCACGGGCTACTTGGTCTGAGGGCCCTTCCCGGCTTTGGGGTCCTTTTCCTCTTCCTCCCCTCCTAAGAACTTCTTCTTGAGGGCCTTTTCGAGTTCCCCTCTGTCCGGGATTGCGTCTTTGATGGGTTCGATCTCTTCGGAGATGGTATCCTTCAGATCATCGGTGGCCTTGCGCAGCTCCCCCATGGTCTTGCCCAAGGATTTGGCAAGTTGAGGGAGTTTTTTGGGGCCGATCAACAGGAGGGCAAGCCCCAAGATGACCAATAATTCCGGCATCCCGATGCCAAACATCTCGTCTTCCCCACTACGGTGATGTGCACATACTGCCTTAGATAATACCATACATCTCACCCTTCGACAATGGGAATGTGCGGGGTGAGTATCCGGAGGAAAGCGGTTGGGGGAGAACGAGGATTTTGCTATAAGAAAAACCGGAGTGATGAGGTGAAACGCAGAAAGATCATCTCGTGGGCCTTGTATGATTTTGCCAACACGATCTTTACTGCCAACGTTGTCGCCATCTATTTCCCCCTCTGGGTGACGCAGGGGTTGGCGGTCGCGGATATCCACTACAGCCTGGCCCTCTCCGCTTCCATGGTGGCTGTGGCCTTGACCATGCCCTGGCTCGGCACCCTTTAGTAATCTTTCTGAATTACCACCATCGTGGCGGTCATAGCGCCGACAAAATACACCTTTTGGCTCATCGGTCCTGTTATCGGGATTGCCCTGGCCGGCATATGGACCTGCGACCGCTCGCTGCTCATCGCCCTCTCTCCGCCTGAGATGTACGGTACATTTTTCGGCGTCTACTCCCTTGCCGGGAGGCTCGCGGCAATCCTCGGGGGCCCCTCCAATGGGGTCTCTTGGTGAGGATTGGTGAGCCCCTGGGCCCCTGGAAATACCGTATCGCCATAGCCTCTTTGGCCTTCTTGTTCGGTCTGGGGCTTATCGTCCTGAGAAAGGTCCCCCAGCGATAGCTCAGATCGCTATGGTCGTCAGATCCTCGGCCAGGAGCACCTCTCCTGGAAAGACCTTCCTGCAATCCCCCCGGATATCGGATTGATCACACGGGGGATAGAGGTGGGTGAGGACGAGTCTTGTACAGCCGGCCTCGCGGGCGATGCGGCCTACCAGCGAAGGGGTAAGGTGTCCGCCCACCTTTCTCCCCTCCGGGAAGGAGCATTCTAAGAGGAGGAGGTCTGCACCCTTGGCCAGATCCACGATGTTGCGGCAATAGTCGGTATCGCCTGAATAGACCACGGTCCGCCCCTTGGGGGATGTCACCCGATAGCCGATGCTTTCTGGGGAATGCTCGAGGGGGAGCGTGCTGATCTGCAGCTCTCCGATCATGACATCTTCAGCAAGGACCTCTTGTATATGGATCCGGAAGGTCTCAGGTTCTATCCACCTGCCGTAGACGCTGCGCAACCCCTCGAAATATGCTCGGAACCCCTCCCCGCCGAGGATGCGGAGGTCCTTTGTGCGAGGGTCCTCCTGGTACTTGCAGGCGAAGATCAGGGGGACCAGATCAGCAACGTGGTCCGGGTGGATGTGACTGTACAAGACGGCATCCACCTCTTTGTAGGACACCCCTGCTTGCAGCATCCTTGTCAGGGTCCCGGAACCGCTGTCCAAAAGGATCGATTGATTCTCTGCCTTGATGAGGGAGGCCGGCGAGCCCCTTCTCAGCGAGGGGACCCCTGTCCCTGACCCCAGGATAATCAATTCCATGGTATGCCCCTTATTGTCCCATGCAGGGAGGAAAACCCTCGCCTTTAGGCGAAGACTTTAGTTCTATTTTTATCCCAAAATCCCGCCCTTGGCGGGATAATTTACTAGATCTCACCCTATCATGGGGGTGCCCCCAGCGCAAGACACTCGCAATCGATTAAATGTGAGAGCAAGGCAAATTTCCCCTTGAAAAAAAAGGGGAGGGGAGTATAAGATGTTCCTCGTTTGTTTCCGTTTGAATTTCCGTGCACAAAGGGCGATCGTAATGGCATCTCCACCAAGTGGCAGTGAAGATCTTTTTCCCTCTCGACTTTCCCAGTGGTACGAATTTAACCGAACCCTGGCCTCGGCCAAGGATGTGGGTTCCATCTTCTCTCACACCATGGCCTTTTTGGCGAAGACCTCCAAGGTCAAAAATGGTCTCTTGGGCCTCTTGGATGGGACACGAAGGGAACTCCTCGTCAAAGAGGTCTCTGGGCCGGCCTTGCAGAAGTCGAAAGGGAACACGTGCAAGGCGGATGAGGGTACCTGCGGTGAGGCCCTACGCCATGGGGCCCCCATGGCGATTTCGGACCCCTTGGCGGAACCCCTTTTGCAGGGGATGAGTGAGGGGGATCAGCGACCAGAGCTTGGATGTATCTGTGCACCCCTGCGATGGGGTGATATCCCGCTCGGGATTTTGTTGGTTGATAATCCCCATCCTTCGTCAGAGGAGGGGCTCGCCTTGGTGGATACCGTCGCCTCCTGTATCTCTCCAGCCTTGGTGGTGGTGCGCTGGGGTGATGAGACATCCTTGGATGAGATCTTGATGAGCAAATTGGAGCGGGCGGTTGAACGCATGGACTTACACACCGAGAGCCAGGGGAATCTCATGGCAGATGTCATCTCCCTGGTGGAGCGGACCCTGATCCTCACCGCCCTGAAAAAGGCGAACTACGTTCAACTGACCGCAGCCCGCTTTTTGGGCATCAATCGCAACACCCTGCACAAGAAGATCAAGGCATTGGGTATCTCCCTGCCTAGGCCTTGACAACATACTCCGCTACCAGATCCCCCACCTCGGTTGTGGTGTATCCCATCTCACCCGCCGAAAGCCCTTTGAGATGGTCCTTCAGGACCTTGATGACGGCCTCCTCGATGCGTGCCGCTGCCTTCTTTTCCCCGAGATGATTAAGCATCATCTGACAGGCGCAGATTGCCGCCAGAGGGTTGATGACGTTCTTGCCGGCATACTTGGGGGCGGAGCCCCCGATCGGTTCGAACATGGAGGTCCCCTCGGGGTTGATGTTCCCCCCTGCGGCGATCCCCATCCCCCCTTGGATCATGGCCCCCAGGTCGGTGATGATGTCTCCGAACATGTTGTCGGTGACGATGACATCGAACCACTCGGGGTTCTTGACCATCCACATGCAGATGGCGTCGACGTGGGCGTAATCGGTCTGGATGTCGGGATATTCGCCGGCAAGTTCCTGGAAGGTTCGCTCCCACAGGTCGAAGGCATAGGTGAGGACGTTCGTCTTGCCGCAGAGGGTGAGCTTGTTCGCCTTGGCGCGCTGGCGGCAGAACTCAAAGGCGTATCGGATGCAGCGCTCGACCCCCTTGCGGGTGTTGATGGACTCCTGGATGGCGACCTCATCAGGGGTGCCTCGCTTTAAAAAACCTCCGGCACCGGCGTACAGCCCCTCGGTGTTCTCCCTGACGATCACACAATCTATGTCCTCGGGCCCCTTGTCCTTGATGGGGGTCTCGACCCCGGGGTAGAGCTTGACCGGCCTCAGGTTGATGTAGAGATCGAGCGCAAACCTGATGTGCAGGAGGATCCCCTTTTCCAGGATCCCCGCCTTGACCTTGGGGTGGCCGATGGCACCGAGGTAGATGGCGTCCATCGCGCGGAGCTCCTCGAGGGCCGAGTCCGGCACGGTCTCCCCTGTCTTAAGGTAGCGCTCTCCTCCCAGGTCGTAATCCACAAGCTCCGTCTTGAATCCTTCGGCCCCGGAGACGGCCCGGAGGACCTTGAGCCCCTCGCGCACGACCTCCGGTCCTGTGCCGTCACCGGGTATTACGGCGATCTTGTATGATCCCTTCATCTGTCGCTCCCGCTTGCCTCAAATGTATCATAACTTCTTCGTTATTGACACCCTTTCTGTCGCTCTTCCCGCTTTGATAAAGCGGGTGCGGTCCCCCACCATTTGTATAGTTTTAAAGAGGGGATGTCGCAAGGCGACACATCCCATCCTTATAATTATTTACATGGTAGGGGATATGCCTCCTCGTGTTCTCGCAATGGGACCTTGATCATCCCCTCCCGCACGACCTTTGGTGGGATAACGGTCAGGTCGACTACGGTCGACCCCACGCCCGGTACGGTCCCCCCATCGATGATCAGGTCCACCTGATCCCCGAGAGCCTCAGCGATGCTCTGGCAATCGATGAGATTCCCTTCCCCTGCAGGATTGGCGCTGGTGGAGGTGAGGGGCGCAGCCACGGCCTCCACGATCCCCCTGGCGACGGGGTGGGAGGATATCCTCAGGCCGATAGTGCGATTTTTTCCTCGCAGGGGGGAGGGGAGTCCCTGTTTGGCCCGGAAGATGAGGGTGAGGGCGCCGGGCCAATAGTGCTCCATCAACTGCTTCCCGATGGGAGGAATCGCCTCCACGAGCGTTGCAAGCATCTGGAGATCCTTGATCAAAAAGGGGATGGGTTTACTACCTTCACGCCCCTTGATCTCGTATAACCTTTTCATCGCCTCGGGGTCCAGGGGGTTGGCGCCGAGGCCGTAGAGGGTCTCGGTGGGGTATATGATCACCCCTCCCCCTTTGATCACCTCCGCCGCCTTGTCGACGAGCAGGGGTGAAGGCTGTGCGGGGTCTATCTGCATGATCTCGGCCATGGGCCTGCTCCGGTATCCCGCAGGGATAGGGTTTCCCCCTCGCCTTGAGCCATCACCCCTTGTTGAGTTCTTTGGCCGCCTCCTCCACCTGGCGGGCCATCTCCCCCTTGTACTCCAGGAGCTTCTCGTGCAACTCCGGATGCTGGAGGGCAAGGATCTGTACTGCCAGGAGCCCCGCATTCTTGGCCCCGGCCTTGCCCACGGCCATGGTGGCCACGGGTATCCCGGCGGGCATCTGGACGGTGGCCAGGAGCGCATCCATCCCCTGCAGGGGCGAAGAGTCGATGGGCACACCGATGACCGGCAGCACGGTCTCGGCGGCGATGGAACCGGCCAGGTGGGCGGCCCCTCCGGCGCCGGCGATGATGACCTGGAGCCCTCGCGTGTGGGCGGAACGGGCGTATTCCCGCGCCCGCTCAGGGGAGCGGTGGGCCGAGGCGACGGTCATCTCATAGGGGACCTCGAAGCGCTCCAAGATCCCTCCGGCTTCCTCCATAATGGAGCGATCAGACGCACTCCCCATAACGATGCCTACCAATGGTTTTTTCATTGCTTCTATTCCTCCAGCCAGGCAAGGGCCTTTTTTCCGATGTCCTTACGAAAGTGGGCCCCGTCCCAGGTGATCTGAGCGACGGCGCGGTAGGTAGTCTCCATGGCCTCCTTGATCCCCTTCCCGAGGCCCGTCACCCCCAGCACCCTTCCCCCGGCGGTCAAGTAGTTTCCATCTTTGAGGGCTGTGCCGGCGTGAAAGACGAACACCCCCTCCATCTCCTCAACCTTCTCCAGCCCGTGGATGCGCTTCCCCTTTTCATATGACCCGGGGTAGCCCTGGGAGGCCATGACCACGCAGACCGCAGTCCGCACATCCCATGAGAGCTCCACCCCGGCGAGGGCCCCCTCGATGCAGGCCTCCATGACGGGGATCAGGTCCCCACCCATCCTCATGAAGATGGGCTGGGTCTCGGGGTCCCCGAGGCGGCAGTTGAACTCCAGGACTTTAGGTTCCATATCTTTGATCATGAGGCCGGCGTAGAGGACTCCCTGATAAGGGTACCCCTCAGCGGCCAGGGCCCGCACGGTCGGGATCATGATCTCCTCCATGATGCGGTCGTGGATATCCGGGGTGACGATGGGGGCGGGGGAATAGGCCCCCATGCCGCCGGTGTTGGGCCCTTTGTCTGCGTCATAGACCGCCTTGTGGTCCTGGGAGGAGGCCAGGGGGAGTACGTGCTCCCCGTCGCTGAAGGCGATAAAGGAGGTCTCCTCTCCTTCAAGCCGCTCTTCGATCACCACCCGGTCCCCGGCCTCGCCGAAGGCCCGCTTTACCATGATCGCATCGAGGGCCTCGAGGGCCTCTTTTTCCGTCCCGGCCAGGATCACCCCCTTGCCCGCTGCCAGGCCGTCGGCCTTGACCACGATGGGCGCCCCTTCCTTTTTTATATAGGCCGCTGCCTGATCTCGGTCGTCGAAGACCCGGTATCTCGCCGAGGGGATATGGTATTCCCGCATCAGGTCTTTGGAAAAGGCCTTGCTCCCCTCGAGCTGGGCCGCGCCCTTTGTGGCCCCGAAGATCCTGAGTCTTTCCTTATTAAAGAGGTCCACGATCCCCATGGTCAGGGGGAGCTCCGGTCCCACCACGGTAAGGTCGATTTTTTCGTCCGTGCAGAAACGGGCCAGCCCCTCCAGGTCAGTGGCCGCTATTTCAAGGCAGCGGGCGATTGGGACGATCCCCCCGTTGCCCGGGGCGCAAAAGACCTCCTCGACTCTTGGGCTCTGGGAGAGCTTCCAGACCAGGGCGTGTTCCCTGCCCCCCCCGCCGATTACCAGGACCTTCATCCTTACCCTTTCATCCCTTCAAGATATGGGCGAGATATGGGCCAAATACTCGGCAATGGCCCCGTCGTAGTGGTGGGTGTGCGCGAAGGCCTTTCGCGCCAGCTCGAAGTTGGTCTTCTCCGAGATGGCACCGCCGCCCGCCTTCAGCTCCTGGGCCAGGCGGGGGTAATCCGCAGGGTCGACCACCACGGTGACATGCCTGTAGTTCTTGGCCGCCGCCCTGACGAGGGTGGGGCCGCCGATGTCGATGTTCTCAATGGCCTCTTCCAGGGTGCACCCTTCTTTGGCGACGGTGGCCTCGAAGGGATAGAGGTTCACCACCACCATGTCGATGGGCTCGATCCCCTGCGCCTTCATCTGGGAGACGTGGTCCTTTTTACTCCGGTCCCCCAGGATCCCCCCGTGGACTTTGGGATGGAGGGTCTTGACCCTCCCCTCCATCATCTCGGGAAAACCCGTATACTCGGATACCTCGACGACTTTAATACCCTGCTCTCTGAGGCTCTTCGCGGTGCCGCCGGTGGAGAGGATCTCCACCCCGAGATCGGCCAAGACCTTGGCGAACTCACCGAGCCCCTGTTTGTCCGAGACACTCACCACCGCACGATTGATCTTACTCATCCATAACCTCCTCTATGTGATTTTCTATAGATGAAAATTCCGATTTCCCCCTCACTGCCGCTTCGCGGTATCTCCCGCTTGCGGGACCCCGCATTCCCTAATTTATGCAAAGCGGAGCGGGACTTAATCCTCTCCCCTCGGGGAGAGGAAAACGAGAGGTTTCCTTTTCTCAGCAATGTAAGGCTTGTATTATGCAATGGACCAGAGGGAAGGTCAAGGTCACATTGAGTTTATCGGTGCGCTCTCACCCCTGCGCAACCAGGGGTCCTCCCTCCGGGCCACCGCGTGATGGGGAAGACGCGTGTATTGCCCCCTCCCTTTTCCCCCAGATCATCTCCTCGATCTCGTGCAGCAGGGGGGAGAAGGTCTTCGTATCCAGGGCCGAGATCGCAATCCCCCCAAAGCGCCGGCAGATCCGCTCGGCAAAAGCGGGTTCCACCCGGTCCGCCTTGTTAAAGACCCGCAGTAAGGGAATGTGATTGATTGCCAATTCCGCAAGGAGCGCCTCCACCGAGGCCATCTGGTCCTCAAACCTGGGGTTGCTCACATCGATCACGTGCAGCAGCAGGTCCGCGTCATTGAGCTCGTCCAGGGTGGAGCGGAAGGCACCCAGGAGGGGAGGGGGGAGGTCGCGGATAAAGCCCACGGTGTCGGTGATGATCACCTCCCGCTCGCGGGGGAACCTGAGCCTCCGGCTTGAGGTATCGAGCGTGGCGAAGAGCTTGTCCTGCACTGCTACTGTGCTATCAGTTAGGGCTTTGAGCAGGGTGGATTTGCCGGCATTGGTATAGCCGATGATGGAGAGGATGGGGAGGTCCTGTTTGAGCCTCCTGGTGCGGCGCTGCCACCTCCCTTTGCCCAGGTGGTCCAGCTCCTTCTCCAGGTGGCGGATCCTCTCCTTGATCCTGCGCCGGTCGATCTCCAGCTTGGGCTCCCCCGGTCCTCTCCCCCCGATGCCCCCCATCAAGCGGGACATGGCGGTGCCCTTGCCGGTCAACCGGGGCAGGAGGTACTGCAGCTGGGCGAGCTCGACCCGGACCTTGCCGTCCCTGCTGTGGGCGCGCTTGGCGAAGATGTCGAGTATGAGCTGGGTGCGGTCAATGACCTTGAGGTCGGTCTTCTCGGCAATGGCGTTGATCTGGGCAGGGGAGAGGTTCTGGTCGAAGCAGATGAGCTCCGCCCCGGATTGCATGCCTTTGATGACCAGCTCCTTGAGCTTTCCTTCTCCCATCAGGTACTTGGGGTGGATCCGCTTGGGGCGCTGTACTATGGTGTCGATGACCTCGAGGTCCGTAGAGCGGGCCAGCTCCTGCAATTCCTCAAAAGAATCCTCAATGGGGAAGGCCTTGCCGTACGGGAGCACGCTGACCAGGATGGTCGTTTCTTTACCCTCTACCTGCCGGGCCCCAACCCCCTTGTGGAGCTCATCCTCCAGGGAGCGGATGAATGCGAGGAAGTCGGGGATAAGATCACCGGGCCCTCGGTATTCCTCCAAATGCCACAGCTTATCCTGAGCATTCCCAGGGAGGAGGTTGCCGGTAAAGACCCTGCCGGGAAGTCCCTCCCCGGTCACCTCCACAGCGGCCATGAGGTCGAGGCGCAGGAGGGCCAGGTCGGTAAGGTCGTCTTGAGAAAGACCTTCCCCTTTCAGGTGGGTGTGGATGCATCGCAAGCCCCGCAGCCTCCCCCGGCCCCCCCGGTACCTGCTGAGGTCGGGGATGAGGATCTCCTTGTCGTCCCCCACGATGGTGAAGTCGATCTCGCCCTTGCGGTTGATGATGACCCCGATCTGACGCCTGATTTCGTGGGAGAGTTCGGTGAGGTAGCGGGCAAGCTCCGGGGTGATGATTTGTTGGGGGGGGACCTTGCGACGGTAGATACGCTCCAGGCCCTTGATCTGGCTTGCCCTCAGGCCGTTGGTATTGCCGTGTATTTTTTTAATAGGTACCCTCGCAATGGAAGAGTTACTTAAATATTGTAACCGGTTGTCCTGGGTGTCAATGAAGGGGGGGAGGG
>CAZFIR010000088.1:0-15918 GCA_964519535.1 uncultured Thermodesulfobacteriota bacterium
GGTCAGCAAGAGAAACTGCGGCCGCGTCTCGCGAAAATAGATTCCCACACCCATAAGACTCCTCCTCGTAACGATGCACGCAAGGAGTAACGCATTTGTTCCCAAAAGTCAATGAAGATTTCAAGAGAAAGGCCCTTTCTCCCGCTCTGTCGCACTGCGACATCCCGCTATTCTGATTTTGCCGCCTTGCGGCATGATGTCCTTAAAAGATTTAAAGGAGCATCATTATACAAAGCGGTGCGCGACATGCCCCCCCTACGCCTGGCCGTGGCTATACCTGGTTACATAAACCCTCTCAACCCTACTTCCTCACGCCCCCATCATAGGCAATCCCGCTTCAAAAGTAAACTCCATCTCAGGCATGCTGATGCCGCCCCCCATCCTGCTCCCCTCTTCAAGGCCTAAATATCTTGCAGGCGTTTGTTCGACGGTGAGTGGACAATGAGGTTGTGAAAATTCTTGAGGGTCGCGGCAAGCCTTTTCATCTCCCTTGACTCGGCAACCGGGATATCATCGTCTCCCCGTTGTTCCATGGCGTCGATGACGTACTGAACCGTTATCTCCTCCGGATTGCGGGCAGGTTGATAGGCGACCATCCGCTCGTCATCCAACTGAACCTGGGAAACGACCCCTGCTGCCCGCAAGTCGTGCAAGAGCTCGCGGACCAACCGAATGGGAATCTCCAGTGCGTGGGCGATCTGGGTCTCACCCCAGGGCTCTTGCGCACGGGAGAAGTTGTGTACCAGCACGTGCGCAATCCGCAGGCTCAAGAGCTTTTTAAAAGAATGGCTCGCCTTTTGATACTGCTGCTCGAACTTGTACATCTCCACGTTCTGTCCCGCAAACGACAGCTCGGCGCCCAAAAGCACGATGAGCCAGCTTATCTGCAGCCATATCAAGAAGAGGGGCAACGCGGCAAAGCTTCCGTAGATGGCGTTATATTTGGCGATCAAGATTTGAGAGTTGATATAGACCACCTGGCAAATCTGAAAGAACACCGCAGCGACCAATCCCGCCACAGCACCAAACCGCAGCTTGACCCTTGTATTGGGCATGAAGATATAGATGAACGAAAACAAGACCCACATGATAAACAGGGGTATTAAGCTCACCCCAAGGGCTATGGCGGGACTGAAGACATCCAACAACGCAACCTTGCTGGTAATATTCCTCACCTGGGTGGTTACGACAACGGTCATCGTGCTGGACATCACGAGGAGGAACGGGCAGATCAGCATAAATGAAAGATAATCGCTGATCTTCCGCAAGAGGCTCCTGGACCGTGCGATCCCCCAGATATCATTGAATGAACGCTCTATATTCGCGAGCACCCGTATGATCGTATAAAACAGGACCACAAAGCCGATACCGGCAATAACGCCCCCCTTGGCATGCTCCAGGAGCGAACGGGAAAAGTCGATGACCCGCGTGATGACCTCACCGGGCATCTGCAGGTTCTCTATGAGGTACTGCTCGAGGGCCTTCTCAATGCCGAAGCCTTTTGCAATGCCGAAGACAACGGCGGCGAGCGGCACGATGGCAAGCAGGGTATTCAAGCTCAGGGCGGATGCCCGGAGCTGGATCTTGTCCTCGGCAAGACCGCGCACTGCCACAATGAGGAACCGCAGCTGCCTGATCAAAAACCACCGTGCCCGCGAGAAATCCCGTTGCTGAATCCTCCAGATATCGACGGTCAAAAAATGGATGATCTTCGAGATGCTCAGGGTTATCGCTCGAAACGTACCTTTGGGGTCAAATTTCACCATTGGCGATTATCCTCCGCACAGGGGCATTGTGTGCCCTCTCGTGCTCTGAAGAAAATAAAACCTCTTTCTTTTGTAAAACAATGGTAAAACAACATATCGTTTTCTCCCACCCCATTGCTATAGCACGAGCTCCCCTATCTTTCGCTCTACGAGCTCTACCACCTCCTTGGCAAGATGCATGGCCTCCTCGGCCTCCTGCGGGTCGTCGAAATAGCGCGAGGGTATCCTGCCGGGCAGGCTGTCGGGATAGCGCGATCTGATGGAGTATTCATCGAGCTTTTTCGCCTTCTTGACCTCTTTAAAATCCCGGTCTTCGGTCCACACCTTTTGCAAGAGGTCTTCAAGGGAATGGGTAGTGAAGACCTCCTCCTTGGACTGCACTGTCAGACAGAGATACGCCTTTAAGGCCTTTTCTGCTGCCTGCTGGAAGTGAAAGAGCGCCAGGTAGAACCGATTGCGCCTTCTCAACTCATCGGCATCCGCGAATTCATCCTGCGCCTGTGCGAGCCAGCGCAAAGATTCTTCTTTGTAGGGCCGTATCATCCCCCCTCCCCCTGGGCATCACATGCTCGGCAGCATCTCTTCACTCATCTCCCCTGTAAACAAAAAAGGGACCCCCTGGTCCCCTGCATACGTGAGCTAAATCTCCCCCGTTCCCTGATTGAGCATCCCCATCCCCCGAAACTGAACTCCTCTATGAGAAGATTCCCCTTAGCCTTTTCCTCCTCCCCCTGTGCGAAAGATATTCGAATTTTGCGATAATGTCAATGTTGACGCACGCGGGTTGGATCCGTCAAAACCGACATGAGCCCCTCATCACCGCTGCGCAAAGAAATCGACCTGCAGTTTACACCGGTCACAAATGGTCACCCAGCCCTCATTCTGCTCCGCGTCATTGCATGCCCATTGCGGAATAACCAAATAGACCCACGTGAGCTGTTCCGGCGGGGTTTTGCAGAGGGGACAGGGAACGGCCTGCTGCAGGAACTTCTGCTTGGCCTCTTCAACCGAGGGTATGGTGCGATGGCTCTCGTCCTCACCGGACATCTGACAATCCTCCCCGGTACTGTACTCTCTGTTTCCCAGATTCATCTCACCCTTCCCTGCTCACATAACGGTTGATCTCTCAGACGCTGCTCTCGCCCCTTGCCTGCTGCACTGCTCAAAGAAGCCATACACATGATCCCCACACCTTGTCAATTCCGGTTTTGGAAGCGCATAAACAGCTGCTGTTATCAGAGACGGCGCGGCGCGGGTTCCATGCAGGATCGTGCGGGTTTGTCTCTTTGGCCGCACAGCGCTCACGACTTACAACAACATCAAAAAGACCAGGAACCCATAGAATGTGCCCATCAAACCCAGAATGACGGCCCGGTATACATTCATGCCGCTCACCTTAGCGTTAACCTTGAGTGTCCCTTTGTTTATCATGACAAGCCTCCTTGCTTCTGTTTGATACGTGCCAACTGCAGGGTCTTTCTATCTTCTCCATGACAAAAATTGTGCAAGAAACATGCTAGGATGCCAATTTTTTAACTATTTAATATTAAAAGGTTTTTATGTTTTTAGAGAATAGGGGTAAGAGGAAAGTGACAATTTTTGTCACTATTTTGACCTATTCAGTTACCCCGGCCTGCTAGGCCTTTTTTTCTCTTTATTGGGTGGTGGTTTCTGCGGGGGCGGTATAATTCTCAGACATGGTTGCGCAACTGGAGCTCCAGGGGGTGGGGATGCAGATAGTACTGCTGGGTGAGGTACGGCTCATCATAGAGGCGTACAGAGTGATTAATCAGGGTGATGGGTACGATGAGGGGGATAGAGCCCTGACGATAGTCCCCGATGATCTCCAACAACTCCTGTTTGGAATCAGAGGTGAGCCTTTTTTTTAAGTACCCCATGATATGCTGCAGGACATTGCAATGCTTCGCCGGCGTAGCTTTGAGGCGTAAGGCCTCCATTAAGAACTGCTGATACTCATCATAGAGCGTACTGATAGGCTTGGCTTTTGCCTGGGCCACCAGCTTTCCCATGATACGATGGTGTTGGGGACTGTGGGAAAGTATCAACAGCTTGTGCGAGGTGTGAAATTGTACGAGGTTGCCACGACTGTGCTTGCGCCCCAAGGCTTCACGCCACCGCTTCATGACAAAGACGCGCTCGATAAAATTTTCGCGGAGCACGGGATCATGCAGACGTCCGTCATCGGCCACAGGAATCAGCGGGAAGTGGTCCATAAAGACCCTGGCGAAGACGCCCACCCCTGTAGGTGTCGCAACCCCCTGTGCATCGTAGACGCGCACCCGCTCCATACCGCTGCTCGGCGATTTGCTCTTAAAAATAAAGCCGCACAGTTCTTCCCTTTGTAGTTCTTTCACCCGTCTGTGCGCCCACCGGAGCATACGTTCGGTATAGTCTTGGCCGGTGCGCGAGGTGACGAGCCGGGGGGCGTGAGGATCACCGATCAGTCGAAGGGGTTCGCGGGGGCAACCGAAACCACACTCCACCTCAGGACAAACAGGGCAATACCGCACGAACCGCCCGAGCGTATCGGTGAGAAACCGATCCAGTTTGTGCCCGCCGTTCCACCGAACCCGTTCCCCGAGCAGGCAGGAGCTGATACCCAGTTTGATGGTAGCCATTGATGCCTGCCCGATCTTAGGGTCCCGTTTTTACCAGGTTGAGGGCACCCCCTGCCTTGACTATGGCGATCTCTCGCGGACCCAGATGATGGACCAGGGTAATGACCAGATCCGTGTTCCCATTCCGGAGGGTAATCTCGCCGGCCAAATCGTTCAACTCGATCACGACGTGATCCCCCTGATCGATTCGTCCATAGTCTGCCGGACTTGAGAACAGGAGGGGGACGATCCCGAAGTTGATCAAGTTGGCGAGGTGGATGCGGGCGAAGCTGATGGCAACCACCGCTGCAACCCCCAGATACCGCGGTGCCAGCGCTGCATGTTCGCGGCTGGATCCTTGCCCATAGTTTGCCCCTCCTACGATGATCCCGCCCCCCTTTTCCTTGGCTCGGGCAGCGAAGGAGGGATCAAGCCTGGAGAAGGTGAACTCCGAGATGGCGGGGATATTGGAGCGCAGGGGCAGTATCTGTGCGCCCGCCGGCAGTATGTCGTCGGTGGTGATGCCATCGCCTCCCTTTATAAGCACCTCACCTTCTATCTGCTGGGGCATAGGTGGAAACTCCGGCAGTGGCTGGATCGCGGGTCCCCGGATGACCCGGACCCCTCCAGGATGCGGGGGTGGCGGAATGATCAGATCCGCCCCGGTCCAGAACCGCTTGGGCCACGGGGGCGTGATCGCCTCACCCAGGGAGCGGGGATCGGTGATCTCACCGGCCAGGGCGGAGGCCACGGCCGTCTCCGCGCTGCACAGGTAGATTGCGGCATCGGAGGTACCGCTGCGTCCCCTGAAGTTGCGGTTAAAGGTGCGCATGCTCACTCCCCCTGACGGTGGTGCCTGTCCCATGCCGATGCATGGACCGCAGGCCGACTCCAGGACCCGCGCCCCCGCAGCAATGAGGTGTGTCAACGCCCCACCCCGCGCCAACATATGCAGCACCTGGCGGGAACCGGGTGAGATGACGAGGTCTACTTCCGGGTGAACCCTCTTGCCCTTTAAGACCTCGGCGACACGAACGAGATCCTGATACGAGGAATTGGTGCAGCTGCCGATGACCACCTGCTGGACCTGAATCCCTGCACACTCCGTGACCGTTCGAACATTATCGGGACTATGGGGTAGCGCCAGCAGGGGCTCCAGCTGGGTCAGGTCGATAGAGAGCTCGTCATCGTAGCGGGCATTGCCGTCGGCCCCTAAAGGCGTCCAGTCACCCTCACGCCCCTGGACCGTGAGGAATCGCCGGGTCTCCGCGTCGCTGGGAAAGATGGACGAAGTGGCCCCGAGTTCGGCCCCCATGTTGGTGATGGTGCTACGCTCGGGCACGCTCAGGCCCGGCACCCCTGCCCCCCCATATTCGAGGATCTTCCCCACCCCTCCCGAGACTGAGAGCCTCCTGAGGACCTCCAGGATCACATCTTTGGCCGACACCCAGGGGGCAAGACGGCCGCTCAGATCGATCCGGACAACCTCGGGCATGAGGAGAAAGAAAGGCCTGCCCGCCATTGCCAGGGCTACGTCGAGCCCCCCTGCCCCGATGGCCAGCATCCCCAGGCCGCCGGACATAGGGGTATGGCTGTCGGAACCAAGCAGTGTCTTGCCCGGCACGCCGAAACGCTCCAGGTGGACTTGGTGGCAGATGCCGTTGCCGGGGGGGGAGAAAAAGACCCCATACCGTGCGGCGACCGTCCGCAGATAGAGGTGGTCGTCGGCATTCTCATTGCCCGTCTGCAGGGTATTGTGATCGACATAGCTGACGGACAACTCGGTAGCAACGCGATCGACACCCATGGCCTCCATCTCCAGATACGCAAGGGTGCCGGTGGCGTCTTGGGTCAGGGTTTGGTCTATGGAGATGGCGATCTCTTGACCCGGCGCCATACTCCCCGATACGAGGTGGGATGCAATGATCTTCTCAACGAGGTTCTTCCCCATCGCCTTTACTCCCGTGGTGGGTATACAACTATAGAGAAAAAGGCAGGGGCCGTCAAGGACGGCCGGCATTGACTCGACAGCGGCCTTTCGTCTATAGTCTAGGGTGTAATGATCACTATCAAGTCCCCCCAAGAGATCGAGATCATGCGCCGGAACAACCGCCTGGTTGCGCAAGTCCTGCAAAAGCTGAGGGAGGCGATTAAACCCGGCGTCACCACCAAGGAACTGGACCAGTTGGCGGAGCGATCCATTCGGGACGAGGGCGCCACCCCCGCCTTTAAGGGATACCGGGGATATCCGGCCAGTCTGTGTGTCTCAATCAATGAGGAGGTGGTCCACGGAATCCCCGGCCCCCGCCGGTTGCAGGAGGGGGAGCTCGTGAGTCTGGATCTCGGGGTCTATCTCAACGGATATTATGGGGATGCGGCCATTACCTGCCCCGTGGGAAAGGTGACGGAAAAGGCCGTTAGGCTCCTCGAGGTATCACAACAGGCCCTCTCCAGGGGGATTGCGCAGGCCAAGGACGGCAACCGCCTCCTCGATATCTCCCATGCCATCCAGTCATGGGTGGAATCTCATGGTTTCTCCGTGGTGCGGGACTTTGTGGGACACGGGATAGGTCAAGAACTCCATGAGGACCCTCAGGTGCCCAATTTCGGCCTGCCTCATCACGGCCCCCGGCTTCGCCCCGGCATGGTCCTGGCGATCGAGCCGATGATCAACATCGGCACCTGGGAGGTGAAGGTCTTGAAGGATGGGTGGACCGTGGTCACCGCTGACAGAAGTCTTTCCGCCCACTTTGAACACACCATCGCTATCTCGGATGGAGAGCCGGACATTCTTTCCCTGCCTTGATAGTCTTGCTAGAATTGACCTGCAAAGGGCGACAGGAGGAGCGCCAGCACGCGCTGACTGAGGGATCGCCTTTCCCAATCCTGGAACGTCACCCTGCGGCAGTGTCGCAGATCCCTGTCAAACTGCTCTTCCATGGCGGCCGCCAACGGGCGGTCAATCACGGCGGCATTGGCTTCGTAGCTTAAAAAGAGGGCGCGACCATCGAGGTTGGCGCTGCCGATCGTCGACCACACGCCGTCGACGACCATGGTCTTGGCATGCAGGACCGATTTGGTCCATTCGTAGATCTCCACACCGTGCTTGAGCAGTCTGCCATAGTACCCGATGCTCATGGTTCGTACCAGGGGGACGTCAGCGGATCCCTGCAAGATAAGCCGCACGCGAACCCCGCGCTTGGCCGCATTCACGAGCGCCCGGCGCAGGACCAAGGGGGGAACAAAGTACGCACAGGTGATGGAAATGGTCTCACGAGCTGAATTGATGGCGAGGAGGTACTTGTCGACGATGGTACTGCTCAAAGAGGCTGGGTCGGAGGGGATGATGCGTACACGCGCCGTTCCGCCCGCTACAGGATTGTTCGCGGTAAGGCACAAGTCCCCATCCAGGTCCAGGAGCCGTATCAGTGGGCTGTCGGCCACCTCCTTGATGGGGTTGATGCCGACTACCGGCAGGTCTTTACCGATAAAGCCAAATCCGCCTTGGAGCCATGACTCGTTGAAAACCCGCTCGGCGTCGAGTGCCGCCGGCCCCTCGATCATGAAGGCGGTGTCGCGCCAGCCGTTAAATCCGTCGCCGTCGTACTCCTCTGCGAGGTTAAGCCCCCCCAGAAAGGCAATGCAGCCGTCCACGACGAGGATCTTCCGGTGGTCGCGGTTGTTCAACCTCAAAAACGTCAACCACAGGATAGGGTTAAAAACACATACCTCACCTCCGGCGTCAATGAGCTCCGCAAAATCATTGTAGGCGACCGAACGGCTACCATATGCATCGTAGACGAAGCGCACCCGCACGCCGCGCTGCGCCGCCCTAATCAGCGCTCCATAAAAACTCGTGCCCACACGGTCCAAGCGAATCTTGTACATCTCCATCGAGATGCACCTCTGGGCGTTGTCGATGGCGGCAAGCATGGCTGGGAAGGCCTCGTGACCGTTGGCGAACAACTGGACACGGTTGCCCTCGGCGGCCCTCGTACCGGTGATACGGTCCATCTTGTAGGAGAACTGTGGTGACTCGACGGAGTCGGCGCGAGGCGCGGTATAGAAAACAGTACGCATCATATTCTTCGGCCGGGGCGCAAAAAACGTGCAGCCGTGCGCAGGGATCAACAGCCCCACCAGCCCCATCCACAGTCCGGCGCGGCAGATGTATATCCGTGCTCTTCTCTTCGGCATTGCATCAGGCATTGTTCAATTGTCCTCTATAGATAAGATTCTTGCAAATAATGTACCTACTTCCGCGTAAGATGCAAGTACTTACTATAGTATGGCGCCCTTGAGCAGGTCAAGGATACCTCATAAGAGCAGCACGGCAAAAAAAGACCCTCGGCTATTTTTTTCTGAAGATTAAACGGATGGGGTTGCCGAAAAAGCCGAATTCCTCTCTGAGCCGGTTGCTCAGATATCGCCGATACGAAAAATGCACGCCCATGGGGTAGTTGGTGAAGACAACGAAGGTGGGGGGATGAGTGGAAACCTGGGTCATATAGGAGAGTGTTACCCGCTTTTTTCGAAAGAGGGGGGGATGGTGGGACTCCGTCACCTCCTGAAGCCAGCGGTTGAGCTGGGGGGTCGGTATCCTCTTATCACGTACTGCTACCACATCGCGCACTACCTCGAAGATGCGGCCAATCCCTTCGCCGGTGACGGCAGAGGTAAAGACAAGGGGGGCGTAATCGAGAAACCACAGGCGTTCTCTCAGATCCTCGGCATAGGAAGAAGAGATAACCTCTCCATCCACCAAATCCCACTTGTTCACCACAACAACCCCCCCCTTCCCCTTGTCGTGAATGAGGCCGCCGATGCGGGCATCCTGCTCAGGGGCACCCTCTTGGGCATCGAGGACGAGGAGTCCCACATCTGCCCGCTCGATGCTCTTGATGGCCTCCACCACGCTGTACTTCTCCAGCTGCACACTGATCCTGCTCTTGCGCCTGATCCCGGCCGTGTCCACCAGAATGTAGCGCTGTTCACCAACCCTGAAGGGTGTGTCGATCGCGTCTCTCGTGGTCCCCGGGGTCTCATGAACGATGACCCGGTCATACCCCAAGATACGGTTGATAAGGGAGGATTTACCCACGTTGGGTCTTCCCACCACGGCTATCTTGATGACGTCACCCTCCCGAACTTCCTCAGGGGAAGGTAAGGGGAGGACCTCAATGATGGCCTCCATTAACCGTTCGATCCCGCTGTTGTGTTGTGCCGATATGGGATAGAGGGTCTCGACCCCCAAACCATAAAAGTCATAGATCCTTTCCTCGTGCCTGGGGTCATCGATCTTATTGACTACAAAGAGAGCTCGTTTGGCTCTCTGGCGCAGGATGCGAGCAATCTCGTGATCGGACGGATTCAGACCCTCCTTCCCGTCCAACAGAAAGATGATGACATCCGCCTCCTCCACGGCCAAACGGCACTGTTCGGCCATCTGGGCCAAGAGCCCATCCTGGGCAACCGGCTCAAAACCCCCCGTGTCGATGAAGGTGAAGGGCCTTTCGAACCTGTCCACATCGGCGTAGTTGAGGTCACGGGTCACCCCGGGCAGGGATTCCACAATGGCCTTGCGATAGCCCACCAGGCGATTGAACAGGGTGGATTTGCCCACATTAGGCCTGCCTACGATGGCGACGATGGGCCTCATCAATGGGAATACCTCATGTCCCCCACATTGTGTCCTGAACTCCGCGATGCAATGAGGGTGAGAGTAACCAGGTCGTTGTCCCTGCGTGAGATCATCGAGAATACCTCCGCCTCAAGTATATAAAACTCGATGAGATCGAGCAAGGACGCAATTGCCATTGTGCGAGTAAGGCTTTTGCTCTATACTTGACGGGACATCTGTTATGGGAGAGCCCAGTGGGATTGATAACCGGCAGGGAGGTCTTGAAGGCCGCACATCACGGGCGGTATGCAGTCGGGGCCTTTAACATCAACAACCTGGAAATACTCCAGGGGGTGGTAACGGGCTGTGTGGAGACACACTCACCGGTCATCATCGCGGTGACCGAGGGGGCCATTCAATATGCGGGCTTCGATTATATCGTCGCCATGGTGAGGACAGCCGCCGAACTCGCACCCATCCCCATGGTCCTGCACCTCGATCACGGGCGCGATCTGGAGATCATCGGCCGCTGCATACAAGGGGGGTTTACCTCGGTGATGATCGATGCCTCTCACCTACCCCTCGAGGAGAACATCAAGGAGACAAAAAGGGTAGTGGCAATGGCCCATGCCGAAGGGGTTTCCGTGGAAGCGGAACTGGGACGCCTGCGCGGGGTGGAGGATCTGGTCTCGGTGCACGAGCGGGAGGCCACCCTCACCGATCCCGAGGAGGCGTCGCGATTCGTGGAGGAAACCGGCGTGGATTCTCTGGCCCCGGCCATCGGCACCTCTCACGGCGCCTTCAAATTCAAGGGAGAGGCCAAACTCGATTTAGCGCGTCTGAAGGCGATCAAGGAGCGGGTTGGCATCCCCCTCGTACTTCACGGAGCCTCCACCGTACCACAGCACATCCTGGAGTTGGTTACCCGCTACGGGGGAGCGTTGAAAGAGGCCAAGGGTGTCCCCCCTGATCAACTGAAGGAAGCCATTGCCCTCGGCATCAACAAGATCAACACCGATACCGATCTGAGGCTGGCTCTCACCGGGGCGGTGAGGAAGGTCCTCGCCGAGGATCGGCAGGTCTTCGACCCCCGCAAGATCCTGGGGCCTGCCAGGGATATGATCGCAGAGGTCGTCAAGGATAAGGTCAAACTTTTCGGCAGTAAGGGAAAGGCCCGGGGATGAAGGTATGATCTACACCATCACCTTAAACCCGGCCTTGGATAGGACCATAGAGGTGGACGGTCTGGTAGCTGACGACGCCAACCGGATCCTGCGAGAGGCAAGATATGCGGGGGGCAAGGGGATCGATTGCTCCCGGGTGATCGCGGAGTTAGGGGAGGCAAGCATCGCCTTGGGGTTTATCGGAGGATATGACGGCCTGGAACTGGAGGGGAGGTTGATCAATGAAGGGGTCCTTTGTGACTTTACCAGGATCGGGGGTGAGACCAGGACAAACATCATCCTCGTCGATCGGAAAAACAAGACCCAGATTATGCTCAACGCCGCCGGACCGAAGATAACCCCCGCAGAGATCGGCCTCTTCTTCGAAAAGATACGTTCACTTCCGCCCGATGCCGAATTCGTGATCGTGAGCGGGAGTGAGCCGCCCGGGGTAAACAACAACATCTACGCCCAGATAATCACCACCCTCAAGGGGATGGGGATACGGGTGGCCCTGGATGCCGATGGAGAGCTCTTGCGGCATGGGTACAAGGCCAATCCCTTCCTCATTAAACCCAATATCCACGAGTTTCAGCGCCTTACTGGAATCACATCGATTGAAATCGAACATCTCCGTAAAGAGGCCCGCAACTTTGCAGAGGGGGGTATTGAAATCGTCCTGATATCCATGGGGCCAAAGGGAATGGTGGGGGTGACGAAAGATGAAGCCTTGTGGGCCATCCCCCCTCAGGTTGAGGTCGTCAGTCACGTAGGAGCGGGGGACTCCGCTGTGGCGGGGTTTGTCTATGCCTGGACCAAGGGAATGGATCTCCGGGAGAGTCTTATTTTGGCCACCGCAACAGGGACGGCAGCAGTTACAACCCCTGGGACAGAACTGTGCAAATCAAAAGATGTTAAAAGGATAAAACAGGAGGTCACAATAGAAAAACTGTGAAAATCAAGATTTTTTGTGAAAAAAATAATTTTCCTCTTGCCTTTTTCATCCCCACGTTTTATAAGAAATAAGCAAAAAAAGAAAGTTTTCACATAGGGGGACGCGAGCTTTGAAATTCTCAAAGGTTCCAGAAGCCACCATCAGGAGACTTTCCACCTACGTCCGCTATCTCGAGGTATTGGAGGCAAAGGGAGAGGTCGTGGTCTCCTCAGCCAATCTGGCGAGCGCCTGCGGCGTCAACGCCGCTCAGGTGCGGAAGGACCTGGCCTATTTCGGTGAATTCGGGATCCGGGGGGTTGGCTATTATATTAAAGACCTTGCCGATAACATCAAATCTATCTTGGGGCTGAATCGTGAGTGGCGTTTGGCCATCATCGGCGTCGGTAATTTGGGGTCTTCTCTCCTTCTCTATAAGGAATTCTTCAAAAAGAACTATACGATCGTCGCCGCCTTTGACATAGACCCCTCAAGCGTAGTGGGGAGGGTCTCGGAAAGGATCGGCAAGCCTGTGGAGATCCTGCACCCCGAACAGCTGAAAGAGGTGGCCAAGGATCGGCGGATAGACATCGCCGTTATCACCACACCCGCCTCAGAGGCCCAAAAGGTTGCCGATCTGATTGCGCAGACCAACATTAGGGGCGTCCTCAATTTTACCCCAGCCCAGATACAGATGCCCCCGGAATTTGAGGTAAAGAACTATTTTTTCACCGCTGTCCTGGACAACGTAGCGTATTTACTGCGGTGGAAGAGGAGATAGAGCGTCCCCTTTTCACCTGCCTGGCCCTTGGAAGGGCATGCTGGGCGTTTCGATGGAAAAGGTAAAGGCTCGAGTGCGCATAGAGGGGTTGGTGCAGGGGGTATTTTATCGATATTCCACCCAGCAGAAGGCCCGGGAACTGGGGGTGCACGGCTGGGTACGCAACCTTCGGGACGGAAGCGTGGAATGCCTGCTGGAGGGAGAACGGGATGCCGTAGAGGCTCTTATTCGATGGTGTCATCACGGACCGCCGGGGGCCCACGTAGAATCAGTGACGACAAAATGGGAGGAGTATACGGGAGCTTTGCAGGGTTTTACGATACAACAGTAGTAAGCATCTTTACTGTTTGATCTCTTTTTTCTGCTTGATCTCTTTTTCGACTTCCCCTTTTTTCGCGAGGAACCCCTGGGTGGCATCTTTGAGGGCCTGCTCGTACACCTCAACCCTCTCTCCGACTTCAATGGTCTTCTTCCCCAGCGTCTTTAAGGCAGCCCCGCCCCCCAGGTAGGTGAAGAAGAATATCAACAAGACCCCGATCACAATCCCCAAGACAAATTTTTTCATTTGTAGATTCCTCTTTTTCTTTTATATAATAGAGTCTTTCCGTTGTCAAGAAAGGGGAAATGTCCCTTCCTGCAACGGGACGATGTGACATGAGGTGAAAGGTGATGTCCAGGGTATTTGTTACGGACGGTCATTGGAGAAAGACCTTAGCGGTGGTTCGCTCCCTCGGCAAAAGCGGGTTGGAGGTGACCGTCGGAGAAAGCTCCCGGATAGCTACCTCTCTCTTCTCCAAGTACTGCAGCCGGAGAGTGGTCTACCCCTCGGTACGCCGACGCCCTGATGACTTTCTCGCCTTTCTTCGCCAGGAATTGACCGGGAGACCGTATGATCTTCTCATGCCCATGGAGGAAGAAACCCTTCTGCTCCTGGCGCAACACAGAGACGAGTTCGCACCTCTGGCCCGGCTGCCTATCCCTTCCCATAAAGCAATCATGAAGGTGAGGGACAAAGGATGGCTGCTGCGGCACGCCTCCCACGAGGGGATCCCGACACCCCGGACCTTCTGGGTGCAGGACGGGGAGGAGCTCGGGGCCGTCGTGGATGTAATCCCGCCTCCCTGGGTCATTAAGCCGCGGGTAAGCTCAGGGGCCTTTGGTGTCGCCTACGTGGAACGAAAGGATGACCTGTCAGCCGCATACCAGAAGGTCCACAGGCAATTTCCCTTTCCTCTGGTCCAAGAGCGCATCCCTCCCGATGGTGAAGCCTTTGGTCTGGCCGCCCTACTGGACGGCAGTGGTCACGTAAAGGCCAGCATCACACATCGGAGATTGAGGGAATATCCGGTCTCGGGTGGCCCGAGCACCCTGCGGGAGAGCGTGCACCATCCCCAAATCGAGGAGCTCGGCATCCGGTTGCTGCGGTCTTTGAATTGGTACGGCATCGCCATGGTGGAGTTCAAGGTGGACCCCCGGGACAAGCAACCCAAGCTGATGGAGATCAACCCCCGCTTCTGGGGATCTCTCGCCCTTGCTATCAATGCCGGGGTGGACTTCCCCTCTCTTGTATATAAGATGGCCATGGGAGAGGCGTTTGAGCCGGTACTGGAGTATGAGGCAGGTGTCAGGTGTCGATGGCTCCTGCCGGGGGATATCCTCCACTTCCTCACCAACCCCCAGAGGTTTCAACTCAACCCGAGCTTCTTTCAGTTCCGAGGGATGGCCTACGACATCCTCTCCCGAGACGACCCGATGCCGACGCTTGGAAGGTTCCTCACCCTCTTTTCGCTCCTCTGGGATGAGGATCTGCGGAGGTTTCTGAATAGGAGATGAACGCCAGCGATGAGATGGCGGTCCTCATTCCCGCCTACAATGCCTCTCGCAGCCTCCGAGGAGTGGTCGAAGGTATCAAAGGTTATGGATTGGCAATCGTGGTGATAGATGACGGGTCGGGGGATGCCACGGCCGAGATCGCCCATGAGGCCGGAGTTCAACTCCTGCGGCACCACAGTAATAGAGGAAAAGGGGTAGCCCTGCGGACCGGCTTCCGCTTTCTCCTGCATCAGGGATACGGGGCCATAATCACCATGGATGCCGATGGTCAGCATGATCCCTCCTTCATCCCCCGCTTCATCCGAGCCTATGAGGAAGGGATGGGCGATATCATCATCGGCTCCCGGGCAGGAGAGTTCGGTGCAATGAGTTGGCTGAGGAGGTTCTGGAATCAGCTCGGGGTCAAGGCTGTATCCAAACTGACAGGCACCCCCCTCACCGATACCCAATCTGGCTATCGCCTCATCAGGGCTGAGGTGTTGCAGGGGCTGCCGCTTCGCGCCACAGGTTATGAGATGGAGCTGGAGCTCCTCATTAAGGGTCGCAAAAGGGGACACCGTGTGATAGATATTCCTGTTGCCACCCGGTATGCAGACGGAAGACCTTCCAGCCATTTCCGGCCCGTGAGGGATACGTGGTTGGTTTGCCGAACCTTTTTGCAGGAGTTCTTCTGGAAGTAAGATCTGAACGTTTCATAGGATAAAAAGTTATACCATGGGCAGGCTCGCCTCCCCGGCCCTTATGATAGGAGCACATTGAGACGACGAACAGCTCATCACGCCCCCCTCTCCTACCAAGCGAATAGAACGCTATGCCGCCGGTTCAGGCCCTCGATCTACGCCGCCCGGGAGGGGTACCCGCTCTACACGACCAACAAGTGCAAAGTGACGACAAGATAAGATGAACGAGGATCATTTTACAGCCCACTTCTTTTCGCACGTGCTTCCTTCGCAAGTTCTGTAACGCCTTTTTTGGGGCTTACGTCTTTAAAACATATTACCCATTGAGGATTTAATTCCGAATTTCTTCATGCTCTTCAAGACAAGTTTAGCTGCATTGATCCCAGAAAGGATTACCATCGGAATGCCTCCACCGGGGAAGGTCCAATGGCCTGCCTGATAGAGATTGGCTATAGGTGTCTTCTGGCTACGAATCCTTGAGAATTCTTTTGCCGATAGGTACCAACCCATGGTAGCTCCGTGCAAG
>CAZFIR010000089.1:0-4037 GCA_964519535.1 uncultured Thermodesulfobacteriota bacterium
AGTTGGGCAACTAAGGGTGGTATATCAAGTTGTTTGCTGAGCTCATCTCTCAATTCATGGGGACAGCGGAATATGTTCCAACGAGCATTCACAACTCCAGACCCCCGATCATTTCCTTAATCTCGTTAATTCCCCTCTGCTTAAGAAAGAGCTCCAATCCTTCAACTATCTCTAACATCGTTTTCGGATTCGTGAAATTGGCTGTACCCACCTGAACGGCCGTAGCCCCGACGAGCAAAAATTCCAGGACATCCTTGTAATCTCTTATTCCTCCAGCCCCGATTATTGGAATCTTCACTGCCGAAGCCGCCTCCCACACTGTTTTTAAAGCGATGGGCTTAATGGCAGGTCCTGAGAGCCCCCCGGTAACACCACCTAAGAGTGGCCGCATGCGATCCAGATCTATGGCCATAGCTGGGACTGAATTAATCAGGGTTATAGCGTGCGCCCCTTCTCCTTCAGCAACCATAACGATTTCTTTGATATTCGATACCTGAGAAGATAGTTTAAGTATAACTGGCAATTCAGTTGATTTTATTAATAAATTTGCCATTTTTGCTACTGACTGGGCATTGCTCCCAAACTGGATTCCTCCCTCTTTGATATTTGGGCAAGAGAGGTTCGCCTCGAGCGCAGCTATCCCCTCTAGGGCACTCAGTCTTTCGGCAACCTCGACATATTCATCGGTTGTACGGCCAAAAAAATTTACGATAATAGGCGCCTTATATTGTCGTAAGAAGGGCAATTTCTCCTGAACAAATATTTCGAGTCCCACATTGTGCAGTCCGATGGAGTTCAACATTCCTCCACACGTCTCCCAAATCCGAGGGGGGGGGTTGCCTTGTTGGGGTTCGAGAGAAATCCCTTTTGTTACAATGGCTCCCACTTTATTGAGATCTATGAGGGCGGCGTATTCTTCACCATAACCGAACGTGCCGGCTGCAGGCATTACCGGGTTTTGCAGTTCCAAAGGTCCCACTTTGACCTTAAGAACCGGCATCGTCGCTCCACCTAATGTCTTTGGCATCAAATATCGGTCCATCACAACAAACTCGCTTATATCCGTCTGTGGTCTTTACTACGCAACCCATACAGGCACCAACTCCACATGCCATCAATCTTTCGACAGATATCCAACAGGATATATTTCGCGCAATGCAAAAGTCTGATACTATCTTTAACATAGGTTCCGGGCCACATGCGTAGATCGCCGTGTTGGCCCCTTTTTTAACAGCAATTTGTTTCAGGAGTTGAGTCACGAACCCCTTTTCGCCTCCTCCCGTTCCGTCTTCAGTGGCGATCTTGATAGTTATGTTTCCCACATTGTGCAGTTCCGCTAGACAGACGAGGTCGTCTTCGGACTTCGCCCCATAGAGGACGGAGACAGGAGAAGGAAAAGATTTCAGTCTCACGATCAAGGGGAAAAGAGGAGCGATACCCATTCCTCCTGCAATGACAACAACCTTATATTCCAATGGTGGGGCAGGAAATCCGTTACCCAAGGGAGCTAAGACCGTTATTGATGAACCGGCCGATAGTTTGGCCAAGTCGGCTGTCCCCTTTCCCACAATCTTGAAGAGAAATTCCAGCCATGATACGCTGTTTTTGTTATCGAAGTTGTATATTGAGAAAGGACGGGGCAATAAAAAACTTTCCCTCTCTCCTAGGCTCAACATGGCAAATTGTCCAGGGGTAATGGGACCGATAGATTCAGGGAGAGAAATCATGAGGCGATGATACAGAGTTCCTATTTTTTTATTTTCTTTTATTTCACACTTAAGGTAGACGGGATTGGTCGTCGCCTGTTTTTGCATATATTCGGTCTCCATAAAAGAGTCTCATGACAAGGGCGTCCTCACCAGTGTCAGCGTAATAGTTCCTCCTCACCCGCCAAGCGGTAAAACCAAGTTTTTGGTAAAGATTGAGAGCGGACTGATTTCCTTTTCTGACCTCCAAAAAATACAATATACCCCCCTTGTTATAAGCGAAGTCCAATGAAAAGAGGAGCAGGGAGTGGGCAATACCTAACCTGCGGGAATCAGGATGGGTAGCTAAGTTTAAGATGTGAACCTCCTCCATCAGCATCCAAAAGATGATATAGGAGAGAACTAAGTCTCCTTTTGTTTGAGGTGTGGTTGCCACAAAATGGTAGGAGAAAGGGGACCTAAATTCGTCAAAAAACATATTTTTGGTCCACGGCGTGGGAAAGGATACCATCTCAATCTCCATAACTTGCGCTATGTGATCCCGCCTCATTTCATTAATCTCCCATCTCACCGTCAGGCACCTCCCCGATTACCCTTTTTTAACTCCTTTAAAAGTAATTTCACTTGTTCTTTAAACTGCTCATCGGCAGAGGCTTCTATGGCTTTTTTATACGCCTCTTTCGCCTTCTTGTTCTCATTCAAGAGGTGTTTGATATTGCCTAGTTCCAAATAGGCCATGGCAGTCAGCGCATCTTTTGAGGACGAATGTTCAGCAATGACTTTTTGATAAGCATCCCACGACTTTTGGTATTCCTTGAGATTAAAATATATCTCTCCTTGCCAGCAGAGGGCATTTTTAGCAAGGTTAGCATCTCGTGAGCGCGCAGCGACATTGAGGTAATTGAGGGAGGATTCATATTGAGCGCTGGCTGCCTTTCGAATGCCCAATATGAGGGCTGATTCGTACGATAGCATATGATAGGAAAACTTTTTATACAAAATTTCAAAGTATCTTTCAGCGCCTCTTATATTCTTTGCGTAAATTAAAAAATTGATCATTCTGTAGATAGACCATGGATACCACGATGATCTTTTGTGCTCTTTAATGACTTTTTGGTAGGCTGTGCTTGCTTCAGATACATTTGCCAATTCCCTATATGACTCTCCTTGAATCCAAAGGGCTTCATCCATTTTGTGAAAATTCTGATATTCCAACTGCAAAAGATCTATATTGACGAGACATTCCTTAAACTTTCTTTCTTGAAAAGAGCAGAGAGCTATTTTAAAGAGCGCCTCTTGGCGATACGCTGAGGAATTGAGCAGATTGAACCAGTAAGGCATAGCCTCTTGACAGTTTCCCTCGTATGTATTGAGCTCAGCCATAATATACTGTGCTAACGCCTTAGTGCGTCCTTCCTGAGACAGTTCGACAATTTTATAGGTTATGTCCTTAAGCTGGGCGAGGTCTCCTCGAACAAGGTAACACCACCCCAGGTTTAAAAGAGTTTGTTCTCTCATTGGATCCTGAGGAAAACGGCTGAGAAACTCTTTAAGAACCTCTATTGCCTCTTGATGTCTATTAAGGTCTATGTATATTTTCCCGGTAAGAGATAAAATATAGGGGAGCAGCGATGTATGGAAAAAGTTCTTTTTTAACGTCAGGAACCCTTTCAATGCCTCCTCTTTTCTTTGACACATATACAGACATACACTTTCTCCATAGAGTGCATGAGCGGTAAAGGAGGACTGGGGGAAACTATTCAGAAGGGAGCGAAAAACTACAGCTCCCCTTTTATATTTTTTCAGCTTAATAAGCGTCTCTCCCTGCCAATAAAGGGTCTCTTCAAGAAGGTCCTTCTTAAATTTGCTCTCTACTACTTCCTGGAAGGAATCCTCAGCCTCTTTATATCTCTGCTGTTCATAGAGGGTGAGTCCCAGCCAAAACTGAGCATGAGAGGACAGAGGGGGGCTCAGCCTGCGGTCTTGGAGGATTTTCCTAAAGTACATCTCCGCCCTCTTGTACCGCCCCTCCTGAAAGGAGAGCTTGCCGAGCAAAAAGAGAGAAGAATGATACCAGAGACTGTGGGGATATTTCTTGACAACAGTCAAAAGGCTACTTTGAGCACTGGATAAATCATCTAATTTTTCGCAGGAACGACCCAGCCAAAAATATGCCGCATCCGGAGCTAGAAAGACCGGCTGCGACGTGAGTAATGTAATAAATGTTTCCTTGGCCTCAGCAAACTTCTTCTGCTCGTACAGTGCCTTCCCCAAAAGATACGTCACTTTTGAGATGTTGGGGTCCTGGGGATATGCCTGCAAAAACTCACG
>CAZFIR010000090.1:0-3544 GCA_964519535.1 uncultured Thermodesulfobacteriota bacterium
ATCGGCATCCTCACCGGAATATTGCATGGCCTGCTGGAGATCTACCTTTTGAAACCCTTGACCTTTCTCCGTCACTTCCTTATAGGTGATCATCTGGTGCTCGAGATACTCCCGGGCAATGGCCTCGAGGCCGTGACTGCGTTTGGTAGGATCGAGGAGATACGAGGCAATCATGGTATCGCAGGCGATTCCCGCTATCCTTACCCCCTGGCGTCTGAGTACCAGATAGTCATACTTGATATTTTGGCCATATTTACCTTTGTTGGCGTCCTCGAGCACGGGCTTGAGTCGCTCTAAGACCTCGGAGGCGGGTAGCTGCGGTGATACCCCTGGGTAGTCATGCCCCACGGGGATGTAGTAGGCCTCATGGGGTTTATAAGAAAAGGATAGGCCGACAACCGCGGCAATGATGGGGTCGCGGGAGGTGGTCTCCAGGTCCACAGAGAAGGTATCAGCCTTCTGCAAGTTGGCAACCAACTCCTCAAATTCCTCCACCTCAGTTATGAGGTGATAGTTTTCATAGGAGACGGTCTTTTGTGCAAAGAATTCTTGCAGAAACTTATGGAACTCCAATTCCGTGAAGAGGGGGCGGAGGATCTCTTCATCCGGCAGGGAGAGGTGAAAGTCATCCCATCGCACATCGAGGGGGACATGGGTGTCAATGGTGGCCAGGTCTCTGCTCAGGAGGGCCTGGTCTTTATATGCGACGAGCTTTTCTTTGACCTTCTTTTTGAGTTCTTTTTCATCTGTCTCAGGTAGTTTCTCCAATAAGGAATCGAGGCTGCCAAACCGCTTGATCAAATCGACTGCCGTCTTTTCGCCGATGCCTGGGACGCCGGGGATATTGTCGATGCTGTCACCAGCCAGCCCCATGATGTCCGGGAGGAGTTCAGGGCCGACGCCAAAACGCTCCTTGACCTCATGCAGGCCCTTGTGGGCATCCTTCATGGTGTCGAGCACGGTGACCCTTGGGCTCACCAATTGGAGGAGGTCCTTATCCCCACTGACGATGACTACCTCAAGGCCGTCTTGCTCCGCTTTTTTTGCTATAGTCCCGATCAGGTCATCGGCTTCATACCCCTCTTGTTCCAAACTGGGTATTCGGAAGGCCTCTACGATCTTTTTGATGTACGGGATCTGTACGGCAAGGTCATCGGGCATCTCCGGTCTATTGGCCTTATACGCTTCGTAAAGCTCGTTGCGAAAGGTGGGGGCCTTGGTATCGAAGACCACTGCCACGCCGTCAGGCTTGTGGTCCCTCAATATCTTCAACAACATAGAGGTGAAACCAAAGACGGCATTGGTGGGGAGACCTTTGGAGTTAGACAGGCCTCTGATGGCGAAAAAGGCGCGAAAGATATAAGAGCTGCCGTCGATCAGAAAGAGTTTTTTAAGAGGAGGCATCGTTTACCCGACAAAAGAATATTTTTTTGGTTACTCAAAAAAATAAACTCATATCCTCTCACGTGGGGGAGAGGATAAAGTCCCGCTCTGTCGCAAAGCGGCAGTGAGGGGGTGGAATTATACCCACCCTTACCCCGACCTCTCCCGCCTGCGGGAGAGGGGGATAGATTTCGTGCGTTGTTGGGGTTCATAGGGGCACAGGGGCTCTTCTGCAAGGTAGTCACCATGTAACGAGTATGCCCTGGCCCTGCACCCGCCGCACACCATCCGGTATTCACATTCCCCGCATTTTCCCGCAAGATTCGTTACATCTCTCAATTGTTGAAACACCTCAGCCCGTTCCCAGATCTCCTGAAAGGGCCTCTCACGGATGTTCCCCCCGATGACCTCCAGATAACCACAGGGCTGCACATCCCCTCGGTGCGAGAGGAAACAGAAGGAGATGCCCCCGAGGCATCCCCGAGTAAAGGTATGGAGGCTTTCCCCATGCCTCTTTAACTCCTTTGCGCCGCCGCGCTGATGGACGATGCGGTAGTACTGAGGGGCGCAGGTGGCCTTCAACTGGATGGGGACCTGGTGGTCTTGTTCAGCGAACCACGTCAAGGTTCTCTCGTACTCTTCGGGGGCGACCTCTTCATGGGCCAACTCTCTCCCCCTTCCGGTGGGGACCAAGAGAAAGATGTGATGGGCCACTGCCCCTAACCGGATCGCCAATTGAAGGATATCCACTATTTCCCCCAGATTTCTCTTGGTCACCGTGGTATTGATCTGAAAATCCAGACCTGCCTCTTTGAGGTATCTGATCCCGTCCATGGCACCTGCATAGGCACCGACCACCCCTCGAAAGTGATCATGGTTCTCTGAAGTAGCACCATCCAGGCTGATGCTTACCCTCTGGATACCGGCTTCCTTGGCTGCTGACGCCTTTTGGGCATCTAAGAGGGTTCCGTTGACGGCCATGACCACCCGCAATCCCTTGTGCGTGCCATACGAGGCGACCTCAAATATGTCCTCTCTCAAAAGGGGCTCGCCGCCAGTAAGGATCAAAACCGACTTGCTGAAGGCGGCGATCTCGTCGATAAATTGAAAACACTCTTCGGTAGTGAGCTCGCCTTCGTACGGCCCCCGCTCGGCAGCTGCCCGACAGTGGAGGCAACTGAGATTGCAGCTCCTGGTGATTTCCCAGGCGATCATTCTCAAGTCCGACTTCAATATTCCGGTTTGCTTGGGCATAATTTCTTGTACAGTTGCCTTTAAGCGAAGTCAACCTCTAGGGTTCTATCCCGCCCCGCAATATAGAGTTATGGAAGCGGGATGCCGCTGGCGGCAGGATTCAAGGATTCTAGGGGCCAAGGGAAGAAAGAATATAGTTTACTTGAATCCTCGATCACTGGACGCCTTAGCCCCTCAAGTTCCGCCCTTGGCGGGATAGTTTACTTCGCCAAGATCTTCGCCATCTCCTTGGCAAAATAGGTCAAGATGATATCCGCTCCGGCCCTCTTGATGGAGAGCAGCACCTCCTCCATGACACCCTCCCCATCGATCCACCCGAGCCGGGCCGCTCCCCTGACCATGGCGTATTCTCCGCTGACATTGTAGGCAGCCACCGGCACACCGAATTGCTCCTTGACCCGATAGATGATGTCCAGATAGCTGAGGGCCGGTTTGACCATGACGATATCCGCCCCTTCCTCGAGGTCGAGGGCTACCTCCCTGAGGGCCTCATCGGTGTTGGCCGGGTCCATTTGATACGTCTTGCGATCCCCAAACTGGGGAGGAGACTCCGCCGCCTCCCTGAAGGGGCCGTAAAAGGTCGAGGCGTATTTGGCGCTGTAGGCCATGATGGGCATATGGGAATAGCCCTCTTTATCCATAGACTCCCGAATGGCCTTTACCCTGCCGTCCATCATGTCAGAGGGTGCCACCATATCTGCTCCGGCCTTACAATGGGAGAGGGCCTGGCGGGCCAGGAGCTCCAAGGTGGGATCATTGAGGATTACCCCGTCTTTGACCAGACCGCAGTGGCCGTGGCTGGTGTATTCACAGAGGCACACGTCGGTGATGATGAGCAGGTCGGGGACAGCATCTTTGAGGGCCCTGACGGCTGTTTGAACGATACCATCCTCGGCATAGGCCTCAG
>CAZFIR010000091.1:0-18401 GCA_964519535.1 uncultured Thermodesulfobacteriota bacterium
ATCCCCTTGTGGTCGCGATGGAGGAACTCGATGGGGTCCTCGATGGTGATGATGTGACTGCGTCGGGTACGGTTGATTTGGTCGATCATGGCCGCCAGGGTGGTCGATTTGCCGCTGCCGGTGGTACCGGTCAAGAGGACCAGCCCCCGCCCTTCATTGGAGATCCGCTCCAATACCTCCACCGGGAGGTTGAGTTCCTCGAACCCCTTGATCCCGAAGGGGATCACCCGGAGGGCGACGGCAATGGTCCCCCGCTGCTGAAAGATGTTGACCCGAAACCTCCCCAGCCCTGAGATACCATAGCCCATGTCGATCTCCATCTCCCGCAGGAACCGCTCCCGCTGCCGCTCGCTCATGATCTGATAGGCCGTCTTAGCTATTTCGCTGGCATCCAGCTCTGAGTAATCCTTAAGCGGGACCAACTCCCCATCGATCCTGAGGAGGGGGGGCTGGCCGACCTTAAAGTGGATATCCGAGGCCCGGTTGTTCAGGGCAACGAGGAGTACCTCATTCAGATCCATCTTCCGCCTCCTTTGCCTGCTTCTGCGCCGTGGGGATGGGGGGAAGCTTGTGGTGCTCCAGGATCTTGGCCTCTATTTCCGCTTTTATCTCAGGGTTCTCGACCAGAAAGGCCTTGGCATTCTCCCTCCCCTGGCCGATCCTCGTGTCGCCGTAAGAATACCAGGTGCCCACCTTTTCCAGGATATCGAGATCAGTGGCGAGGTCCACGATCTCCCCCGCTCGGGAGACCCCTTCCCCGTAGATGATATCGAACTGCACCTCCTTGAAGGGAGGGGCCACCTTGTTCTTCACCACCCGGACCCTAGTTCGGTTTCCCACCACATCCTGTCCTTGTTTGATGGCGGCTATCCGCCTGATATCCAGCCTCACCGTGGAGTAGAACTTGAGGGCGTTCCCTCCGGGGGTGGTCTCCGGATTGCCGAACATCACCCCGATCTTTATCCGGATCTGATTGATGAAGACCACAATGGCCTTTGATTTGCTGATGGTGGCCGCCAATTTCCTCAGGGCCTGGGACATCAGCCTCGCCTGCAGACCCACGTGGGTGTCCCCCATTTCGCCTTCGATCTCCGCCCGCGGTACCAGGGCCGCTACCGAATCGACGACGATCACGTCCACGGCCCCGCTTCTGACCAAGATCTCCACTATCTCCAGGGCCTGCTCCCCGGTGTCGGGCTGGGATACGAGGAGGTCCTCTACCTGCACCCCCAACCGCTCGGCATAGTTGAGGTCCAGGGCATGCTCCGCATCGACAAAGGCCGCTATCCCATCCTTCTGGGCCTCGGCCACCACATGGAGGCCCAAGGTGGTCTTTCCCGAGGCCTCGGGACCGAAGATCTCCACCACCCTACCGCGGGGGAGCCCCCCCACCCCGAGGGCCAGGTCCAGGCCCAGCGAACCCGTAGGGATACTCTGGATCTCTGCCGGTCTGACCTCGGCACCGAGGCGCATAATGGCACCCTTGCCAAACTGCTTCTCAATCTGTGTGACGGCCACGTCGACCGCCTTATCCTTCTCTTTGTCCGGTTCCATGGCATTCCTCCATTGAAGTAAGGCCCCTCCTGTTTACGGGGCAACCCTTAAGGGGACGCTACCGAGCTTGGTATACTCCGCGCCCGTCGGCTTCAAGTGGCTCTGGAAGAGGATGACCTCTTGAACATCCATGGTCCCCAGGTCGCTCGCCCTGATCGCATCCAGGGCTTGGGCCAGAGCCCCCCCTCTCCCCTTCCCTGAACGCAGACGCCCTACCGTGAGGTGGGGGGTGTAAGCCCTTCCCTCCCTCGCAAAGCCAAGCCCTTCCAATCCCCCCTCAACCCGGGCCTGTAGCTGCGTGAGCATGCCACTGGGGTCTTCCACACCTATCCAGATGACCCGGGGGTTCTTCGCGCTGGGAAAGCCCCCTCCCCCCCTGATCCCAACCGTAAAGGGGCTGATGCCCTGGACGGCCTTTTCTGTCGTGCGCACGATTCCCTCGATCAGATCCGGGTCTACCTCCCCGAGGAACCTGAGGGTCAAATGGATGCCCTCTGGCCGGACCCAGCGCACCCCCACAGCACGCTCCCGTAACGCTCCCTGAATCCTTCGCACACCCGCTGCGATCTCCGCGCTGAGCTCTACGGCGAAAAAGGACTTCCATCCTGCCACCCGCCTCCTCCGCTATCTGATCAATGGCTCTGCCTTCTCCTCACTCACCGCCGCCTCCCGTTTCCGGTACCACCCCCGCACGACGCTCGTCGGCCCCAACAAGAGATAGACAGCAGCAAAGATGAAGAGCACGATCGCTGGTTCCGCCACCACCACCACGATGATCAAGACAATGGCGACGAGGGTGCTGAAGGGCTTCCGCTTGAGGAGCTCCAGATTCTTGAAGCTCGGGTACCGAATGTTGCTCACCATGAGGAAGGCGAGCAGATAGATCATGAGGAGAATAAAGAGGTTTGTGACCTCTCCCCTGACGTCAAAGCGATAACAGAGGAAAATGGTGGCCACGATGAGGCCCGCAGCCCCCGGTATCGGAAGCCCCCGAAAATAGCGCGATTCCACCGTCTCCAGCTGGACATTAAACCTCGCCAATCTGAGGGCACCGCAGGCCACATAGAGAAAAGCAGCGAGCCAGCCAAATTTCCCGTACGGCCGCAAGGCCCACGCGAAGACCAGGATGGCCGGGGCCACACCGAAGGCTACCAGATCGGAGAGGGAGTCATATTCCACCCCAAAGCGGCTGGTGGTTTTGGTCAGACGGGCCACCTTCCCATCGATGCCGTCAAAGATGACGGCGATCGCAATGGCCACCGCCGCATAGAGGTAATTTTCGTTAAAGGCGGCGATGATGGCATAAAACCCGCAGAACAGGCTCCCGGAGGTGAACAGGTTGGGCAATATATATACCCCCCGCTTCATCCCCTCTCTCGTTCTCCTGGGAGTCCTCTCCTTCCTAGGTCTGATTCGCTTCATTGGATCACCCCCAGCACGCTCTCTCCCCCCTTGACCCGATCACCCTCGCGAACCTTCACCTCCACCCCGTGGGGCAGGTAGACATCAAGTCTGGAACCGAAGAGGATGGCGCCAACAATCTCCCCCCGCTGCACCTGATCACCTCTGCGCACATAGCAGACGATCCTCCTCGCGAGGATGCCGGCCACCTGGACGAATATCAGCCGCAGACCATCGGCGCTCTGCAGCTGCAGGGCGTTCTGTTCGTTTTGCCGGGAGGCCTCCCGCGTGCTCGCCGGCAGAAACCGGCCTCGCTGATATCGGATCGATTCTATTGTCCCCGCTGCGGGTGACCGGTTTACGTGTACGTTGAAGACGGACATGAAGATGCTCACCTTGGTGTTCTGCTCCCCCTGCTCTATTCCTACGATTCGCCCATCGGCAGGGGAGAGGATCAGGCCGTCGTCATCCGGGATGCGCCGGGGGGGGTTCCGAAAGAAGGAACAGGCAAAGATGGTCAGCACGAGGAAAGGGAGAAAGAGGTAGACCTTACCCCATACTCCCCCGATCACCGCGATCACGGCCGGGGGGATGAGATACGGTATCCCTTCTACGACCAGGGGGAATGCTTTTCTATTATGCAGGCGCATCCTTGCTCTCTATCCAGCTCATCATCTTGCGCAGTTCCCCTCCCACCTTCTCAATCAGATGCTCCTGGTCCCTCTTGCGCAGGGCGTTGAACACGGGACGATGGGCCTCATTCTCCAAAATCCACTCGCGGGCAAAGGTGCCGTCCTGTATCGCCTCCAGGATCTCCTCCATGACCAGGCGGGTCTCCTCGTCGATGATCATCCTGCCCCGCGTCAGGTCTCCGTATTCCGCCGTATCACTAATAGAATACCGCATATAGCTGATCCCCCCTTCATACATCAGGTCAACGATCAGCTTGAGCTCGTGGAGGCACTCGAAGTAGGCGATCTCGGGCTGGTACCCGGCCGCCACGAGGGTATCAAACCCGGCCCGCACCAATTCCGTCACCCCGCCGCACAGGACCACCTGTTCACCGAAGAGGTCCGTTTCGGTCTCCTCCTTAAAGGTCGTCTCGATCACCCCCGCCCTTGTCGAGCCGATCCCCTTGGCATAGGCGAGTGCCACGTGTAAGGCATTTCCCGAGGCATCCTGCTCCACCGCCACCAACGAGGGGACCCCTTTCCCCTCCACAAACTGCCTCCTCACGAGGTGGCCCGGTCCTTTGGGGGCTATCATAATGACATCCACAACGGGAGGAGGTACGATCTGTCCGTAGTGGATGTTGAACCCGTGGGAGAAGACGAGGGTCTTCCCCTTCGTGAGCCCCCCCTTAATCTCATCCGTATATATGCGGGACTGTGCCGTGTCGGGCAGCAATATCTGGATGATGTCACAGCCCTTGGCCGCCTCGGCGGCCGATACCGGCGTGAACCCATGCTCTTGGGCCAAGCGGTAGTTCGCCGTTCCCTCCATCTCGGCTACCACCACATCCAAGCCGCTGTCCCGCAAGTTTTGGGCCTGGGCGTGTCCTTGACTTCCGTACCCGATGATCCCAATCTTCTTACCTTTCAAGACCTTCAAATCGGCATCTTTATCATAGTATATCTTGGCCATCGTACTCCCTCTTGACTCGTTAGCGTTAACCCCTCACCAGGGCCACCTGACCCGTACGGGCCACCTCTTTGATCCCCATGGGTTTGAGAAGATCAAGGAATGCCTTGATCTTCTCCACATCCCCGGTCACCTCGATACTGTAGCTCTTGGAACTCACATCCACCACTTTCCCCCGAAAGATGTCGGTGATGTTGAGGATCTCCGCGCGGGTCTCCGTCTTGGCCGCGACCTTTACCAGGACCATCTCCCGTGCCACATACTCCTTGCCCACGAGATCCGTCACCTTGATCACGCTTATCAGTTTGTTGAGCTGTTTGGTTATCTGCTCAAGGACCTGATCGTCACCTCGAGTCACGATGGTCATGGTGGAAATGGAGGGGTCCAAAGTCTCCGCCACCGAGAGGCTCTCGATATTAAATCCTCTCCCGCTAAAGAGACCCGCTACCCGGGCCAGGACGCCAAATTCATTTTCCACCAGGACGTTAATCGTATGTCGCATCTCGCCTCCTCATACCAAGAGCATTCGATCTATGGCCTCGCCGGCAGGCACCATGGGATAGACTCCCTCCTCTGGTTCTACCACAAAGTCCATGAGCACCGGCAAGGGTGACCGCAGGGCCTCTTGAATTACAGGTACCACCTCGTCTGGCCTGGTGGCTCGCAGCCCCATCGCACCATAGGCCTCGGCAAGCTTGACAAAATCAGGGCTGATATCCCCGATCTGGGTCATGGCATATCTGCGCTCATAAAACAGCTCCTGCCACTGCCTCACCATCCCCAGATATCCGTTATTGAGGATGGCCACCTTCACCGGGAGCTTATACTGTACGGCAGTAGCCAGTTCCTGGATGTTCATTTGGATACTCCCGTCACCGGCGATATCGATCACCGTGCGCTTAGGAAAGGCCACCTGCGCCCCAATGGCCGCGGGGAATCCATAGCCCATGGTCCCCAGCCCCCCCGAGGTGAGGAGGGTGCGCGGGTGATCAAAGAGATAGAATTGGGCGGCCCACATCTGATTCTGTCCCACCTCGGTGGAGATGATGGCCTCGCCTTTGGTCAGTTCATAGATCTTTTCAATGACAAATTGGGGCTTGATGACCTGATTCTGATGGTAAGCGAGGCGATGGACTTTTTTCCACTCCTCTATCTGCTGGTGCCACGGCCCCAGTGCCCTCCGGTACTCATCCAGGCCCTTTTCTTCCTGCAACAGGGAGATCATTTTCTTTAAGACCCGCTTGCAATCCCCCACAATGGGGGTATCCACCCTCACGTTCTTGCTGATGGATGTGGGGTCGATATCGATGTGGATCTTCTTGGACGACGGTGCAAAGGCCTCAAGCTTGCCGGTCACTCGATCATCAAACCGGGCACCGATGGCGATGAGGAGGTCGCAATTGGTCACCGCCATATTGGCCCGATAGGTCCCGTGCATTCCCAACATCCCTAAGGAGAGGGGATGCGTGCCCGGGAAACCACCCAGGCCCATCAAGGTCATGGTGACGGGGATATTGAGCATATCCGCCAGCTTGGTCAGCTCCTGCGCAGCGTCGGCGAGAATCACCCCTCCGCCGGCATAGATCACCGGCTTGCGCGCCTTGAGGATCAGGCTGAGGGCCCTCTTGATCTGCAGGGCATGCCCATCGAGCGTAGGCTGATACCCGCTGATTCGGACTTCTTGCGGATATGTGAACTCGGTATCACCCGATGTGACATCTTTGGGCAGATCGATCAGTACCGGACCGGGTCTGCCAGTTCGGGCGATAAAAAAGGCCTCACGCACGATCCGGGCCATGTTGCGCACATCGGTGACCAAATAGCTATGTTTGGTGCAGGGACGGGTGATCCCCACGATATCCGCCTCCTGAAAGGCATCATTGCCGATGAGGGGGGTGGAAACCTGCCCCGTTAAGACGACCAGCGGTATGGAATCCATAAAGGCGGTAGCGAGCCCCGTGACGGTGTTGGTGGCGCCCGGACCAGAGGTAACCAGACAGACGCCTACCTTGCCGCTGGCGCGGGCATATCCATCAGCCGCATGGACCGCCCCCTGTTCATGCCGGGCCAGGATCATCTTAAAATCCCAGCGGTAGAGCTCATCGTTGACAGGGAGGATGGCCCCTCCCGGGTAGTTAAAGATTACTTCTACGCCTTCCCGCTTGAGACATTCTAAGAGGATCTGGGATCCCGTCTTCTTCATTCCTTCCCCTCCAGCCGGTGCCTATACGCTGCCATTATCTCCTCCATCTTGTCCTTGAGGATGAGCTTTTTCTTCTTCAATTCTTCTCTCGTGACCCGCTCCGCTGGGGTCAAGAAGGGTTTCTTGTCCAAATCCTCCACCTTGCGGTGAAACCACGTATGCTCCTCTTTGAGCTGTCTGAACTCCTCATCCTCCTCCAACAGCCGCTGCATCAGTTCTTCATCTTTTTTCATAACATCTTTCATAGACGACCCTCTTGTAAAAGAAAATGTTAATATATTTATCCTCTTTTTGTCAATTCATAAAGAACCGGAACCCTTCCAAAAATCTCCTATCAAATTGAAATAGGCAAATGATATTAGATTGTTACAGGTGATTAAAGGGGGAAGGGGTTCCCCCAACGAAAAACATGCCCTCCCTCCGGTATGAAGCAGGTCATGGATTTATTTAAGAAATCCGCTGGATAGCTCCCCGCAAAGGGGGTTCTGAGCATGTTTCTTTGTTGAAAGTCAACAATACCGAAATCCCTTAGACTGCGCCGGACCCTGCGGATTTTGGTGATCCTTCCAAGAGGAGATCAAGCGGGCTTTTTGGTACCGTCGTCTATTATACGAATTGCGCTGTTAGTCCATATTACCGAAAATTACGACGTAGTATATCCTCCCCACATTGATTTTTAAAGGATTTTTTTCTTCGCACCATGCTTAACATGCGCTATAATGTACCTATGTCAAGAGTAAACCAGAAATTCGTATATTAAATGTTAGGCGGTCAAGGAAATAGATCGTGAGTTACAGGGAGCAGCTTCAAAGGTTAGAAAGAAACTACCAGCGTCTTGCCGAAATTGATCAAGGCCGCCGGCACGATATGGGCTGTGAGAATTACCGCGATGAAGTCTATTTCTTCTTTCTGAACTGCTGCCACCTGAAAGACTGGCTCATTAATGATTCAGGTTTTCCTGAGAGCAAGGCCGAAGTAGAGAACTACATAAATGTGAATCAGGAACTTCAACTTTGCGCAGACATCTGCAACGCGCATAAGCATCTTCGGCTGGACAGCTCGCGTAGCGCAGAAAACCCTCGCGTAGGTAGCCAGAAGATCGACCTGAAGTTAGGGGCTGGAGAGGCAGCGATCAAAATCCAGTTCACAATAGATACTGTATCGGGACCACGTGATGCATTTGAGTTAGCAACCAAGTGTCTTGGGTTGTGGAAAGCATTTATCGCCAAAAAAGGTGGAACCATCTAAAAAAGTTGAGATAATTGGGACAGTTCTATTATTCAGCGGTTTCAAGAAGCATCAATAAATAAAACCGTCCCTTTTTCCCCAGATGTCAAGGAGATTTTTCTTGATTAATTATGTGTAATTTTCTTAAAATAATAGTAGTGTTAAACACAAATCGAAGGAATAAACCGATTCAGTATAATAATTGTTAGCGAACATTAAGGACAATTAACCCATATGAATAAAGCCAAAGATACAATATCAAAACTCCTATACATGTTCCTCCCACTGCTACTCGCAGTACCATGTCTATTTTTTTACCATAAACTGCTTGGAAAATTATCGGAGCCAGTATACCAAGACATAGCGTTAAGAGTATTGATAGCAGTATTTTTATTGCTTCTGTATGCGATATCATGGGTTATTTACCTCCACAAACATAAGAAAAGATGCCCATTTTGTAACTCAAAAAACTTTGAACTTATCGACACAAAAATATCCAATTACCCTGCTCTACGGAGGCAAGGATTGATCCGTTACAGATATACATGCAAGTCTTGTAATAGAAAGTTTGAAGAATACGTAAAACCATCATCAAGATCTCGCTAACCAGCGGGTCAACTTGACGGCAAAAAGACACCGCAAGTTACCCTTGTCGTAAGGCGGACCGCTTGCGTCGCGCCCGAATAATAAAATGAATGATAAAGGCATAATAGAGACAATGAAAATCAACGGGCGCGCCTCTACGCTCTCGTCACCTCGCTGCTCGTTCCACTCGCTGATCCGCTCGACTCCTCGTCCGCCTTACGTGGGAGCTGAGTTCCGCTCCAATCGCTTTGTTGCCCTTCGGGCACGGCGGACCGCTACCAGCGGTCCGCCTAACAAATCGCTGGAACGGTCGTCACTTCACCTGCACTCACGCCTACGGCGTACCGCAGGCTCGTGCCACCGCTCAGCTCCCACGTTATGTGCTTAATAAATGAGTAGACCAGAGAATATTTCTTCAGACGAAGTCTACAGGATTAAAGCAAGTCACAATCCTGACAAATTTATTGCAGACGACATCAGAATTGGGGACTTACAAGATTTGTCCTATGCAGATAAAGTCAAGATTTTTGGAAGTCGCATTCAAGAGTGGTATTTTACTTCCACAAAACCTGTCGAGGAAACAAACAAATCTAATTTTGTGATAACTGCCATTTCTTGTCTCCTCATTGATCTGCTTAGTCAATACAGGTATGGCGAAGAACATTCCAGCAGACAATTGTACATAAGGTTCTTCAAAGAATATCTACAGAACTATAATCATGCAATTGATCCACCAATCGAAACCTGTTCATTTGATCCGAGAATCAATGTGTGGACGAAGACCTCTATCACCTCTGCAGCAGAAGGTTTCTATCACGGAATTAGATGTGGCATACTGCACTCGGCGCGGATTATGGAATATTGCAGGCTTAATAGATATTACAAGGATGAAATTATAAAAATCGTCGAATGGGACACAACTAATCATCTAAAAGAAATAAACGTCCATGCACCTGCCTTCTTTCATAAACTGGAAGAAATCTTCGGAGCATATATTAATACTTTGCGAAATGAGGAAGAAGAAGTCAAAATTAACTTTCTAAAGCGCTTTAACTTTGATTATGGAATAATCGAGACATACAAAGGAGAGTCATTAAAATTCTGATCACATAACACGGCCTTCAACCAGACGGGGAATAACGCGCGTGCGTTTTTAATTTCGGCCTGATTGCCTCCGCTGGTTAAGGCCATCGTTAGACCAATACAAATATTTTGAAATTTATGGTACAATAATTTTATGAAAGTTCTTCGTAATCAGACAAAATTGAAGAAATCGTCAAAAAATGATGACAGCTATGTACGTGCTACTGCTGCGGAACGGATCTCATTCATATGGGATTTGACCGCTGAACTTTGGTCGCTCAAAGGTTCCGAATATGTTGAACGAAGATTACCACGAAATGTTGCAAAACTTACTCGACCATGAGGTCCGCTTTCTCGTTATTGAGGCGTACGCTGTAGGCGCTTACGGTTATCCTCGTGCCACAGGCGATTTAGACATCTGGGTAGATACGACTGCCGATAACTCAAAAAAGATTTACGCTTCACTAGCCAAGTTCAATGCTCCGCTCTCCGAAATTGCCGAAACGACATTCACCGAGGAAGGCATCATATTCCAGATTGGCATTGCTCCCCGCCGCATCGATATCATCACTCATATCGACGGCGTCGACTTCACACAAGCCTATGACCACAAGGAGATCATAGAAATCGGGGAACTCAAAATTCCTTTCATCTCAAAAGATGATCTCATTAAAAACAAACTTTCAACCGGACGCGCCAAGGATAGATTAGACGCAGAATATCTGTCTGGTAATCAGGATGTCTAGCAGATCGCTCCAGCCCTAAAAACCGAAGGTTTTACGGCTGATCTCCTCCGTCATCCGTACCTGCCCCAACACGTCCTCAACACCATCGCCTTCCCTACCCTGTATCGCTCAAAAAACACCCTCACATAACAAACTACTCCTCCATAGGTGGGACACTATCTGCCTGCACAGTTCCGAAAAAGGTCTGCACTACATAAAAAAGATAAGGATGACGCGGCCCTGACGTAAAAAGGGGCTCTACGTCTTAAAAATATTGCCAAGCTGAACGGAATCCGGGTAACCGAGAATATTTATATTGGGGTGTTAGACGGATTTCCGCTCTAGTCCCGCTAAGTGGGATTCGCACCGGAGGCGCGGCAAGTCGTCTGGGTGGTTAGCTCGGCTCGGCATTCGTGCCGCCGTCGTTTTCATCTATTGTATTTTCTCTTTACGACCGACTACACCGTCCGCGCCTGTATGTTGTAATGAGGCGGCACGAACAACTGCTGATTCTATGGAAGCCCGTCGGCCCGCGATCTGTGGCCAGGGCCCTGAGAGAAGGAGGCTATTTTTTCTTGGCCGTAGCCATATGCTTCTCATAGCCGAATATCTCGTCCCGCGCTAAGGAACCCTCTTGTAAGGTAACCCCCAACCCCTTTTCCAGCGCATCAACGAAGGTCTTTTGGATTTCGTCATCGGTGGGCCGTTCCCCCAATTCCTCCTGGATCGAGGTAAGGGGTTCGATGACCTTGTCCTTTACCTCTGGGGGGACCCATATGACGTGAAAGAAGTCCCAGGGATCAAAGGGAGCAAGGAAACAGATCAAATTGAGGATGTACAGACTTTCAATCTCGGAGAAATAGAAACCCGCCAGTTTCCTCCCCCCCACCCGCAGGCTCCCCCTATGCTTGTACCATACCTCCTGTACCCCCATCTCCTGCAGTCCTTGTACGAGGACATCGCCTATCCTCTGATAGGCGTCGTCCAAGTCCTTGAAGACATCTTTGGATAATACCCCCTGCAGAAAGAAGGTGGATTCAGGGTCGGCAAAGGTGAGGCTGCGTTCCCCTGTGGTGATGATATGTTTGAGCTGGGGGAGTTCAGGCTTGATCTCGTTGATAAGGGGAACCGTGCTATCGAGGGTGATGATGGCCTTTGCCCCGCAATCATTGAGAATGTGGAGTATCTCACCACCTTTATACATGGTGTTAAAGGGGACCGCTATCGCACCCAACTTCTGGCAGGCAAAAAAGACATAGACAAACTCCGGCGTGTTGGGGAGCATGATAGCCAGACGATCGCCCCGTTTGATGCCGAGCCCTTTCAGGCCGTTGGCAAGTCTGTTGACGTTCTTGCTGAACTCCTCAAAGGTTACGCTCTTCCCCTCATGGATGAGGGCGGCCCGTTTGGGATGCTGTTTAGTCTTTTCCTCTAGCAGTTGCCCTAAGTTCATTCCTCTCTATCATCCTCATGTCTTTATAGTCCTCCCGCAACTCCTTTTTCAGCACCTTGCCGGAGGCATTATTGGGCAGGGCCTCCTTAAACACTATCTCATCAGGTACCTTATAGGGGGCCAGGTTCGTCCTGCAGAATTTGATGAGCTCCGCAGGGGTGATCTCTTCATGCTCGGCAGGGACAATAAAGGCCTTGATGGCCTCCTCCCTCCCCTCCTTCTCCTTATGGCCCACCACCGCTGCTTCCTGTACCTTGGGGTGGGTACGCAAGCACTCCTCGATCTCCGTCGGAGAGATGTTGAAACCACCCTTTATGATGATGTCCTTCTTTCTGTCGGTGATAAAAACATAGCCCTCCTCGTCTTGATATCCGATATCTCCTGTGCTAAACCACCCGTCTTGTAAGACAGCTCGGGTCTCCTCCGGGAGGTTGTAATATCCCTTCATCACCACCTTGCCTTTGACGAGGATCTCTCCCGTCTGATGCGGAGGCAGTGCATTCCCCTGGTCATCGACGATCTTTATTTGGATGCCTATGGCCGGCGGACCCACCGAGCCTGGTTTTGTCTTGTCGCTGGGATTAATCGTTATCGCAGCCGCGGTCTCGGTGAGGCCATACCCCTCCATGATATCGACGCCGAAGGCATCCTTAAAGGCCTCAATGACTTCGACGGGTAAAGATGCTGCCCCCGATATACAATACTTGAGGGAATTTTGAGCAACGGTCTTCCTTTTGGCGGCGAGCAACAGATGGTGGTATTGGGTGGGTATGGCGACAAGGACGGAGATCTTTTCCTCATTCATTCTCCTGAGGACCTGACGAGGGAGCCATTGGGGGAACAGTACCGAGCCGCACCCCCTGAAGAGGGAGACCACCAAGCCGACAGCCAGGCCATAGATGTGAAAGAAGGGGACCAAGCTGGCGAATCGGTCATCTTCTGTAGTCACACAGGCCTCTAAAGACGCCTCACACTCGGCCAGGAAATTTTCGTGGGTGATCATGGCCCCCTTCGGATCTCCGGTGGTGCCGGAGGTATAGATGAATGCTGCGGGCTCATCGGATGGGCTGTCCACGGTCTTAAATTTATCCTTGGCCTTAAGCATCAACTCCTGTAAGGAGATCGTCCCTGCGGCGCGCGCGCCCCGGCGTCCTCCCCTCGGCCGCACGGCGACATCGATCCCCCGCTTTTCTGCCTCTTCCCGATCGACCACCACCTCTGCACCAACCACCAGGCCCTTTCGTAGAACCCGCTGGATGATGATCGTATCCGGTACGGGCCTTTGGGTGAGGATATAGCGCCCCGCCAACCTGGCCTCAGCTATGGCCGAGGGCATGGCCAGCAGGTCTGCTGCCTCAGCCTTGGGGTTGAGGATGAGCCGCCAACCCATCAGGCCTTTTCCTCCAGAAACTCCTCAACCTCATCGAAGAACATCCTCTCGATATGCTCCGATGGTTTGGGGGTCAGAAGACTCACAATGACATAGACGAGGGCATTGACGATGAAGGAGGCGATGATAACGACGGTGGGCAAATGAAAGACGAATCCGGCAATCAAAATAGCCGTTCCTACCAGGGCCCCTGCGATGGCCCCTTGTTTTGTCCCTCGCTTCCAGACAATCCCACCTGCGAGGCAGGGTGCCCACTGGGCAAATCCGGGCACAGCTATCTGAGTGAGGTAGAGGGCCAGGGCCATGGGGTGCCAGAAGGCAATGCCCACGGACAAGATGAGCAGGCCGATAACGGCGAGCTTTGTCCAGATGATGAGCTGTCTGTCAGTGGCATCGGGCTTGAAGACCCCATGAATCAGGTCCCTGGAGACCAGAATAGCCGATGTCATCAGTTGGATAGCAGCGGTGGAGAGGGCGGCGGCGACGACCCCCATGAGGGCAAAGGTTGAGAACCAACCGGGGAGATATTTGGTGATAATTACCTGGACGACATTGTCCGCAGCCTTGCCACTGACCACGGGGACCAGGGTGCCATCCATGTGGCTTATGGCAGGGGCGACGAGGGAACCCCAGATGAACGGGATGGTGTAAAAACCGATTCCTCCGGCTACGATACCGAGCAGGGGGAACCATTTAAAGATGGTTTTATCCCGAACCGTGAGGGTCCCCATGACGATGTGGGGCCAGGAAAAGGCCATAAATCCCGTGATGAAGAGGCCCACAATGATCGGATAAGCGAAGAGGGGTTCACCGGTCACCATCGGTCCGGGGGCGGAGAGGAGCTCTGGACTCTTGGCGCTGAGGATCTGGACGGCCTGGGAAAGGCCGTCCGGGAAGACCCTATTGATGACCCATAGGAGGGAGCCCAAGAAGGTGGTTGAATAGATAATGCCAAGAAAGATATTGGTCCAGGCGGTCACCCGCATCCCCCCCAAGAGGATGATGACGATCAAGAGGATCGTCATATAGATGATCCCTATTGCCGGAGGAAATCCTGCAAAGGCCTGAAAGCCCAGTCCCACACCGAGAGATTCAAGGGCGATATAGGGGACCATGGAGGCGAGCAGGACAAGGGCCAGGATGACGCGCAGGGCCTTCGACTCATATCGTTGTGCGAGGACCTCTACTGGTGAGAGGAAGTGGTTGAGTTTGGCCACCGCCCATAATCGGGGGCCGAAAAACATGTAGAGCGAGACAAAACCCGCTATACATCCCCACACAAAATAGACAAAGGCAGGGCCGTGGCGATACAGGAATCCGGGATATGCATAGAAGGTCCAGGCACTTGATATGCCAAAGAGGGTGAGAAAGAACAACACGATGAGCCCAATTCCCCTGCCGGCCAGCATGTAATCCTCCGCGGTCTTTGCGGAGATCCGATAGCCGTAGACGGCCATCCAGAGTACAGCAATCCCAAAAAGACCCAAGACGATGATAGATAACATGGCGTCTCCTTTTCGTTACATTAATCTCTGTAGGGCCAGTATCTGAAGAAATAGATGAGGTAGGCAACAAGCCAAATAAGTATCAAGATGAGCCCTGCAAGATACGGGGCGCTCAGCCAGCCGAAGAAGATGCGAGGCTCAAAGAAATACCGCGGCACCCAGAGTATGCCGATGAGTGACAGCAGCAGGACAATGAGAAATATCCGGCCCGGGTTATGTCTGAATATCTCTCTCATATTACCTCCCCAAATTTTTAGCCCCTAGTAATACAGGGCTCATTTCTTTTTGTCAAGGAGTAGTTGCTTGAAGGCCTCATCAGGGGAAGATTGCTGGTGTTCACGCAGGGAGGCCAAGCCCTTATATTTAAAGGATATCTTGGCCACTCTACCTACTACTCGCACCGCTGACTCCGGAGCGGAGTACAATGACATACGAGGTCGCGGAATGAACGTTCGTTCTGTAGAGAGAACTGCTTCCCCGCAACACCATCATAGGGTTTCCTATTACCGATTGTTGTCAGCCCGATCCTTAACGTACTTTCTGTACTCCTTTAAGAGGATATAAGCGTACTCTCTACGGGCATGGTCAGACGAGGGAATATAGTTCTTTTTGGCTTCCAACCTATTGATGATCTCTTCGGCGGTCTCTTCATTCGCCTGTCTGCCGTCGGAGTGAAGGTCGGCCAGTATCTCGTCCAAACCATTAACACGAATCTGTATATCATCAGGAAAGCTCAGCATGTGCCCACCAACTGGTGGCGGAGCGACGGCTCATTCTCCTCCTTTTCATCCTTTCTCTTCATTCTGTAACATATGCTCTCCATTCTGTGGCATATCCTCTTCATCCTGTGACATAGTACACCTCCTCAATTGTTTCTTTATCGGCCTGGTGCGGTGGTTTTCACGAAAACCAACAATTTCTCTCTCCAGCATTGCCACTGTCTGTAACTGGACTTCATATACCTGAAGATTTTTCTGAATCACGAGCTTCAGGGCTTCAACATGGATTGTACCTTCATTCCGCGTCGATACAAGGAGTAGGCTTCTTCGAGTGAAATTTCCTCAAGGCCTTGGAGGTGATAGGGAGATAGCGACGATGCAGTCCACCTCCCGATCCACGGGAGCCCAGACGACCGGAATCCATTAAACCCCACGGCAAGGAGTGTACCGATCGCGACCAAAAAGACCCCCTGCCGGACACCCTGGTTCAGTCGAAGGACGCTCTGTTTATGGTTGCGAACCTTCATGGTTTACAGCTGAGGTGACAGACCCCGGTTGGGGTTTCTACGGCGTATGGAAAGTACCTCTTTTTAAACCATATGGCTACGGTGACAAGACTGATCAAGACGGGAACTTCTACCAGGGGGCCGATGACCGTTGCAAAGGCCTGGCCCGAGTTGATCCCGAAAACCGCCACGGCTACCGCAATGGCCAGCTCGAAGTTGCTCGATGCGGCGGTAAAACTCAGGGTCGCAGACTGTTCGTAGGTGGCCCCTGCCTTCTTGGACAAGAAAAAGGAGACGAAGAACATGACCACAAAATAGATACACAAGGGGATGGCAACCCGGACAACATCAAGGGGGAGCTCGACGATATACTCACCCTTGAGTGAAAACATGACCAGGATGGTGAAAAGGAGGGCGATCAGGGTAATGGGGCTAATTTTGGGGATGAACTTTTCCTCATACCACTGTTGACCTTTGGTCTTCAGCCCGATGAGGCGGGAGAGCACACCGGCGATGAACGGAATGCCGAGATAAATAAACACACTCTCAGCAATCTGGCCCATAGAGATATTCACCACAGCACCCTTCAAACCAAGCCACTGCGGTACAATGGTGATAAATATGTAGGCATAGAGCGAATAAAATAAGACCTGAAATATGGAGTTGAAGGCCACCAGCCCTGCGCAGTACTCTCTGTCTCCCGAGGCCAGATCATTCCACACGATGACCATGGCAATACACCGGGCCAGACCCATGAGAATCAAGCCCACCATGTACTCATGATGACCTGAGAGGAAGGCGATGGCCAGAAGAAACATGAGTATCGGGCCGATCACCCAGTTCTGAACCAGAGAGAGGGTGAGAACTTTCCAGTTTCGAAAGACCCGCCCGAGTTGTTCATATCTGACCTTGGCCAGAGGTGGGTACATCATGAGGATCAATCCAATGGCAATGGGGATATTGGTGGTATCAACCTGGAAGTAGTTGATGACTGCCCGAATACCAGGATAGAGATACCCCCCTCCTACCCCGACGAGCATAGCCAGAAAGATCCAGACCGTTAAAAAACGATCGAGCGACGAGAGCCGTTTGGCAACTGCTTCAACCATAGTAATTACCCCTCATCACGTAGGGTATTAACGACGCAGGACCTCCATTTATGTCTACTGTGTGAAACGAGGAGATCTGCCCGCGCGGATATCCTACAAGGTTATGTCACTTCAACTTTTCCCCAACCTAAAGAGATTCTCGAGGCTCAGATCGGCAGATGCAGCCATTGGAAGACTCCGATCATCTTGAGACCCATGTAGAACATCACCGCGATAAATATGTACTTAAGCTGCTTGGCCGGCAGCCTATGAGCAGTTTTAGCTCCTACAATAGCCATGGGAGCGCTGCACCCGGCCAGCAGGATCCACTGAAGCCAGTTAAGATACCCCGTTGAGTAAGGCGGCAGACCCTCAACTCCCAGCCCATTGATCAGGTAAGAAAGCGAGCCCCCGATGGCCGTGAAGATCATCAGGGCCGTAGATGTGCCCACGGCCTGGTGCATCTTGAACCGCAGGAAATAGACCATGATCGGGATCATCAGGACACCGCCACCGATGCCGATGATGCCCGAGACAATGCCCAGCGCAATTCCCCACAGGATAAATGCGATGATACTATCTGATGGTTCCTCGGTAACTTGCGGCGGCCTGGCCGTGAGCATCCGGAGGGCGCCGAGGATTACGGCAATTCCAAATGCCGCCGTCAAGACCTTCCCCGGGAGGTGCGATGCAATGAAGCCCCCGAAAAAAGCCCCGATGGCGCCGGCGATGCCAAAGGACACCCCTGCCTTCCATAGCACCACCCCTTTTCTGTGATGCGTCATGGCACCGCTGAATGCCGTGGGCAGGACAACTAAGAGGTTGGTCCCAAAGGCAACCCGTATGGCGATGGTGGGGTCAACGCCAATAGACTTTAGTACCCAGAATTGCACCGGGACCATGATAAAACATCCCCCCACACCCAAGAGACCCGAAGCAAATCCAACACCCAAACCCGTAACCAGCAATGCAATGATTTGTGCGGCCTGCATTTCCATGGTCATTCCCTCCCTTCCGGTTTTATAACTGATCTAATCCATGCCTTGATCTCTTCCATCTTTGGGACCTTACCCGCGACCTTCACCACCCCATCCACCACCAGGGCCGGGGTCATCATTACGCCGAAGTCCATGATGGCCTCGATGTCGGTGACCTTCTCCAGCTCGAAGTCTATGCCCAGCTCGCGGGCGGCCTCTTCGGCGGCCTCGGCCAGGGCGTTACAGCGCGGGCAGCCGGGGCCGAGGACTTGCAGCTTCTTGACCATGGGATGAACCTTCTCAGCCTTCTCAGAGTTCGGAAGCCTTCCCGAGCCTGCTACGGC
>CAZFIR010000092.1:0-34261 GCA_964519535.1 uncultured Thermodesulfobacteriota bacterium
CCAGGTGGGTTGACTTTCCCAAGGGGCCGATGATATCGAGGAAGGCATCTCCCTCCTGAAAGGTGCGCATCAGGGCCGTGGTCTTCCCCACGACCTGGAAGATGATATCGATGGTCCCTCGCGTTGCATCGGTCCCGGCCATCGTGAGGGGTATCCTCTCGCCGGTCTCATTGGGCCTGAGCACTATAAACTGTCCTGGCTTGGCCTTTTTGGCGATAAGGGGGGCCTCAATCTTGAAGTGACAGACGGTATTTTCCGCCATTTCCCGCTTCTCTAATATCTTAAACAAGGTTCCTCCTCCCTATACCTGATTCTCTTTGCTTTGTGTGAAGTATCACAAAATTCCGCCCTCTGTCAAGGTTCCGATGGGTCGATAAGATGAAGAATCTCCTGCCACAGCCGCTTTTTCCCCTCCCCTGTTTGTGAAGAGAAGGGGCCGATCTGGTCCGGATTGACGGAAAGGGCCCTGGCTGTTTGATACAGGGCCTTGGTGACCTTGTTCTTAGAGAGTTTATCGGATTTGGTCAGGATGAATATGCTGTGATGCGAGAGGGCCTTGAGCCAGGCGATGAGGGAGATATCCAAGGGGGTAGGGCCCAACCGCGCGTCAATGATGACCACCACCCCACAGAGGTTTACTCTGCTTCTACAGTACTGTTCTATGAGGGGGCTCCATTTTTTGCGCACCTTTTTGGGGATCTTGGCATATCCATATCCGGGCAGGTCCACCAGGCAGAAGGAGCCATTCACCAGGTAGAAGTTGATGGATTGGGTCTTTCCCGGGGCAGCGCTGGTTCGGGCCAAACCCTTACGGTTTACCAGGGTGTTTATGAGGGAGGATTTCCCCACGTTTGACCTCCCTGCGAAGGCCACTTCCGGGTAGCTGCCTGAAGGAAAACCGTCTGTGGGATAGACGCTCTTGATTAAGTCAGCGCTCGTGATCTTCATGCCCGCTCCAGGGGTGTTATACCAAATCCAGGAGGGGATGGCAAAGATTTTGCAAGATATTATTCTCAGAAAGGCGTTCATAAGTTCCAAAAAGCTTGACGTTTTGCACAATGAAGAAGTAATATGTAGGGTATGTTGCCCATCAAGAATATAAGGAGGATTATTGCCAAGGCCTCTCAGCAACCGACGTATGCCCTGCGGGCGGGCCGGATGCGCCTCTTGTCAAACTTGAGCTATCGCTTTCTAAGGGGTCGAAGCACGCCTCCTGAGACCGTCTCCCTGTTGCTCACCTATCAGTGCAATCTCAGATGCCAGATGTGTGGGCAGTGGGGCGAGCGGGGGAGCTTAAAAGACCGCCCCCTTAGCGAGACCAAGGTCTATATGGATATTTCTATCATAGAAAGGCTCATCGGCGAGATCAAGGGCTTTCACCCAACCATTACCCTCTTTGGGGGAGAACCCTTGCTCCATCCCCAGTGGAAGGAGATCGTAACGCGGATCAAAAGGTCAGGCCTTCGCTGCAACATGATCAGCAACGGCATCCTGCTCAAAAAAAGGGCCGAGGACGCGGTCCAGTTGGATTTGGATGAAATCATTTTCTCCCTGGACGGTCCCTCCGGGGTGCATGATGCCATTCGGGGAGGGAAGGGTGTATTCAACAGGGCGTTGGAGGGTTTTCAATACCTCGCGGAGGTGAAGAAGAGATATGGGAAAAAGAGGCCGCGAGTGAATGTCAACACGGTTATCTGGGAGGAGAACCACACGATACTGGGTGATATCGTGGAGCAGGCGGGTCGTTTCGGGGCTCAAACAATCACCTTTCATCACCTCATCTTTGCCGACCAAGAGGCCTTTGATGAGACAGAGCGGATCACGCAGGCAGCCCTCAACTGCAATTCCCCTGATTGGGCCGGGTTCATCATGGATGAGCTGCCACGGATAGATCCAGAGCAGATCATTATGCAGAAACAGTTGATCGAACAGGAGAAAAACTCAGTGCCGGCCTTCTTCTATCCCAATTTCACCGATGAGGAGATCAGGGCGTACTATACCTCTTTTAACTTCCTTCCGTCTTCGTATAAGCGGAGGTGTCTCAGTCCTTGGATGGTGGCCTACGTGCTCCCGGATGGATCGGTCAAGCCCTGTCTTAGTCTGGGTTATGAGATGGGAAACCTGAAGGAGGACAGTTTTCAGGAGATATGGAACGGAGACCGGGTGGTACGGTTTCGCCGTCTCCTCAAGGAAAGAGGCTATTTCCCGGTCTGTCCCCGATGCACGGAGTTTAGTAGATTTTAGGTTATTTGATCGTGGTTATCACAACATGACATGAGTGTCGGTTTTTGAATTTAAATCATCGGTGTTGTGCGGTACAGTCCCGATGTCGTTCTCTTCCCTTCTGTCCGGGCATTATGAGGGATAATAAAATATCTTTGACGTTCTCGGTTTTATGTGGATGATACAGTCTGTCGGCCCATTCCAACCGATTCATCAACTCTCGGCCAATCTCATGTCCCAACAATTGTTCTTTGTATGTGGTGAAAGAAAAATCTTTGCTCTTGAGCGCGTGCGCTATGGAGTCGGCTGCTACATGCCCATACCCTAAGCTGAATGAGATCCCCTCACCCCACAAGGGATCAACCCCTGCGGCATCACCGACCAGGAGCACCCTGTTGGCCGAGAAGATCGATGCGGGATGAAACCACCTAATTGGCCATCGCTCAATCCGACCTTCATTTAGTGAAATACCCTGCGCTGCCAAAAACTCGGCGATGATCTTTTTCAGGAGAGGGCCGTCCTTTTGCGAGGTGGAAAAACCGCCCACACCCGTGTTCAGCCATGTTTGGCCATGGATTGCCACGGGGAAGGACCAGACATAACCTCGAATCCCATGCCGAAATGTACAAGAGAAATCAATGACTGCTTCCTGCTCTCTCTGTTCAGAAGGGTTCAGACTGTCGGCACGCGTCATAAAACGCAGCGTCATGCCAGTGTTCCTTGGGCCCCGTTGCCCAGCGTTTTGGTAAAGCTTTCTGCGTATGATGCTTTGCGCACCATCGGCGCCTACTAAAACCCGTGTAGTGAGACTGCGATTGGGAGTTTGCGCAACAATTGCTTCATCGCTGTATGAAAAGGAGATCACGGCCTCGTTCTGGGCAACTGCAACGCCCAGATCCATTGCTGTGCGGACTAACGTCTCATCAAATTCTTCTCTGATTACCGTCCGCAATCCGCCCCCATCAAGGCAATATTCCACATAGCCGTCATCATCAAGGGCGATGCGTGTCCTTTGAACAGTCAAGGATGCTATCGTCATCTTGATGCCAAGGTGCTGTAACCAGTAGTCAGTATATGCACCAATTCCTCCCCCGCAGATTTTCTTTCGGGGATGGGTTTCTTTTTCCAGTACTATCAGACGATCGCATATTGACGGGAGGAGCTTAGTCAGATGTATGGCCGTCGAGATACCGGCAGGTCCGGAACCGACGACGATGCAGTCATATTCTGTTTCTCTCGAGCTGCCCATAATTCAGTGCACCGTTTTCAGGAGATTTGCGACCAATGGTACTGGAATAGTCGGATTGTATAATCATGACCTCAGTAGGACAAATTTTAGATATGAGTTTCACGAATGTGAGGTCTCTTTGCCAACCTCCCAAGCCCTTGATGTTAAGGCGTAATGTAGGCTGATATTCTCTATGTCCTTTGCAATTATTTCATCTTCTACAAGGCAAAGGGCGACAGAGATGGGGTTTAGCTGATATGATTGGCTCAAGATATAATTCAAGATTTGTACGTGGCTGTAGGCCAGGCTAAGCCGACGGTTATTCAGGAGGCGAACAAATCTGGTAGGGCGTTGCGGATTAAAATGTAATAGACGTCTTCCATCGCCCTCAAAGGAGATATGGAGTAGGTTGGACCCCTCGATAAATACCTGCACCGCATCTCGAAGTTTGAGCTTGCCCATGAGTGCGGTATTGTTGAAGTCCAGACGGTCAAGGAAAGGATATATCTCTATACTAGTTCTTCCATCGAAATACATATCAATCCCAAACGGAAATTCCTCATGGACCAGATAATCGCGGATGCCATCCAGGGGTGGATGTAGCAAGAGGGCCTGATCTATCTTTTCAGGGCATTCCCTGACGATAAGATAACACTTGACCTTCGAATCATTCGTGTTCGTTTTATAATCCAGACCTAGGCCTATTGCTACCACCCCTGAGAAGTCGCGGCCATTGTCAGTGATTTGAGACAGCATACTATGGTTTAAACGTACGTTTTTACACCGTGAAATTTCGTGGAGAAAATCGTATATTTTTAGAAGGCCTTCTTGGATATCTTGTTGTTCATATCCCAACCTGAGCCTTCCCGCATGGATACCTTGGGGGGAGATCTTAACTGAGCATTCCAGTATAGAACAGGGGGGTGTAGATAATAATGCTTCGAACAGCTGAAAAAAAGTATTATCCTCTAATCCGTACTCTTTTTTATGGAAATCATAGACGAGGATTAATGGGTTCATGCAGGGGTTATCTCGGTTGCTACATATATCAGGAGGAGATGATCCTTCTTGTTGCAGAGCTGAGGCACTTGTCTATTTCATGTCCTCACTCAAGCAACAAAAATCTAGGAAATCTGAGAGGTTGAACAAGTGGTATTCCAAATCGTCTGACAGTTGTTAGTATACGCACCGCCTCTGGTACTTGATTTGCACAGCTGGAGGATCGCTTCCTCTGCCCTCCCCTTAAACAACACGATCAACTTGGGTTTCGTCCAGCGCTTGTTTTTCATCGTTTATATCCTCCGTCTTTTTTATACTATGAACTGATCGCTTATTGTTGTAGCCAACAAACATCTATCTCGTTGATTATATCATATTTTTTATTACATGCAATTTTTTGCCCCAGTTTTTGGAAATCATTATGCCTTGGATTGGGTCCCCTATCAAAGATTCTGAAGTAGCAAGGGCCCCTCGTTTCTTTATGGGTGTCAGCCCTGGCGTGAGCAGCCTGGCAGAATGAGGTAACCGCTCCAGGTATCTGGAGGGCAGGATGAGCGAGCTTGTTGCTCAGTTGATGCACTTGTCTATTCCAGGCCCCAACTTGTCCTGCTCCTTGAATTTAAAGTCTAAGGAAAGCAGCCGGAGGTGGCCCTTTGGCCAGATGTCGCGAAGCGACACAGTAAAAATCTAGGAAGCAGTCTGAGTAGAACATGGTCGACTACCATGCCTACAAGGGTCTTGTTTTGGGCCAGATACGCCCTGCCACTTACACGACAGAAGTACCGCTTCCTCCGGCCTTCCCTTAAACAACGCTACTAATTTGGGTTTTGTCCAGCGCTTGGTCTTCATCTTTTTTAATGGCCTCCGTCTTTGATACTATGAACTGATTACTTTTCTGTAGCACTAAGACATCCCATTGTTGTAATTATAGCATATTTTTATCTGCATGATAAGCAACATTTGGCCCATATTTTTGGGAAGCACTATGCTTTGGGAATAACCCTATGTCAGCGCTCCCGAGTCAGCAAGGGGCCTTTTGCTGTCTTAAGTGCTTCAGCCCTGGCATGGGCGACCCGGCAGAAATAGATAATTGGCGCATCCATTTCCCCGGTCTCAAGTGAGGCGTGGGCAGGGCACCACATACAGAGATTGATCAAAGGACATACCCGACACGTCTTTAGAAACTCGTCTCTTTCCGATTGCATTGCCCGCACCTGGGGGATAAAGCATTGCCAGGCATCGGTGAGGGTCCCTTGTTTCAGGTCATAGACACAATCGGGGTGCCAGACGGATGAGCAGAGGCGAAAAAGGCCGTCGTAGCTGAGGCTGAAACTATCGCTTCCTGCACCGCAATGGAAGAGGTGGTTACATGTTGTATGGGAAAATTGTTGGTCAATGAGTTTGTCACACCCTTTTTCCAGGGCCTGAAACCGCTCTGGATCAGACTGTTCCAAGGCTACGATTTCTTCGGGAGAGAGCCTTTCGGCCTTAATCTCAGCATTTCTTACAGGGTTCCCGTCATATCTCAGGTGTAGAAACGGATCAAAGCGGAAGTAGTCCTTTGTTCTTTCTCTGCAGAAGCGGGCAATCGCCGGCTGTTCATGGAGATTGGAACGCAGGGCCATGGCCTTAAGACGCACGTTCAGCCCGCTTTTCATGAGGAGCTTGAGTCCTCGACGAAAGGCTGCAAAAGAGCCTGCCTTGCGAGTTACCCCCTCATAGGATTCCTTGCTGCATCCGTAGACCGAGACCTCGATATCCCTCGGTGGATACTCCTTGAATAGTTTGATATGCTCTTTTGTTACCAGGGTGGCATTGGTAAAAACCGAGATCAAAAGCCCCTTCTTCTTGAGGTAGAGATAGATATCGGGGAAATCATCCCTCAGGAGGGGCTCACCTCCGGTGATCAGGCACCACAAGGCGCCGAGGGATACGGCCTCCGTTCCTATTCCTTGTATCTCTTGCAGAGAGAATTCCTTTTCTTTTGCCTCTTTATCCGCAGCCGGAAGGTTGATGTAACAGTGGCGGCAGTTGTTGTTGCACCGGGCGGTAATCTCCAGGTCAAAGGAGATGAGCGCTCTTTTCTCTCGCATCTTCTTCCAGAGGGGAAGGTCATGTAAGGCAGCGGATGAAACATACGATTCACTCACCGGGCCGACTCCTCATAAAAAAACGCACAAAACGCCAGACGGGGTTTAGTAGGGGTAAAAGCCCTTTGCGAATCACGAAGGCTATGATAAAACGATCCGGGCCGAGGCCGAGAGAGATGTATTTTCCGTTTCTCTCCACCTTAGTCACACGTCCCAAGATTGCTGCCCTGGAGATTAAGCCGTCTCCCTCTGGAGCATTATCCCCCTTGGTGAGGTAAGAGCCAGCCTTTTTCCCTATTATTCGATGGATGATGAGCTTGCCGGTATGGGGATGCGTGAAGACCACCACATCACCAAAACCGGGGGCAGATGTCTGTACGGGGGTAATGGTGAGGACATCGCCATCCTTGATAAAGGGGGACATACTGAAACCCTTGCCTTGAAACCTGAAGCACGCCCCCTTACTCAGCACACCTCGCATGAGTTTTTCGAGATGTTGGCTGGGGAGAGATAGTTCCTTTCCTCTCTTAATAACAAGGGCTGGTTTCTCCTGAGCGTCGTGCAAGGTATGTGATGACGGAGTGTTCATAGTATTTAACACATAACCTAACGGCACATAAAGAACGGGTTATTACGAAGAGGCTTCAACGATCATCTTCCTCTTGAGGAGTTCTTCTGCAAGCCCGATGACATCCTTCTCGATCTCGTCGGGCGGCGCCTCATATTCTGCAGAGAGCTCGTCTGCTACCGCCTTCAAGCTCTTTTTGCCGTCCAGCTTTGCCCAGATGGCCCTTCCGGTTTCATTCAGGGTAAAGAGTTCGTCCTCCATATCCCCCATGCCGGCAACCAGGGGGACGATGATGAGTTCTCCCTCAATCTCCCGGCACACCAGGTCCGCCGACGGGCAATAGGCGGCATCAAAGTTGACCTTTGTTTTCATAAAGACCTCCTTACATAGTTATCGTATGGCTCGAGACCAAATCACCTTTTCATGCAGACAGAGGTGAATCAGAAGGGGTCTTCCTTAGCACTGTCCCTCCTATCAATATCTCTTCCGCGATGCGGAGGTGTATCACCTCAAATCCACCCTCTGCAAATTCCGACTTGACCTCATCCTCTTGTGAGAAGGCGTGGATGAACTCTATATTGTTTGAGAGCGTATCACCCTTTTCATACCAGAGATTACCCAATGTGAAGAAGGCAACGACCTTTCTGACAAGCTCCCATAGATGTGCAGGTCCATCCTTTGTAGCCCAGCGGAACTGGCATATGAAATATCCCCCAGGTTTAAGGGCCTTGCCGATCCTCTGGAGCATCTCTACACGCCTGCCCCTGGTGGGGACGCAGGAATACATGGCTGCAGAGAGCCAGGCGACGTCGTAGGCCTCCGCAGGCACGTCAATCTTGGAGATTTCCTGAACAAGCCCTTCCATCTTCACCCCGTGGCGGCCAGCATTCTCCTTGGCCTTCTCGACCAGCGCGGGGACAAAGTCAACACCCGTTACCGCAAAGCCCATCTGTGTCAAGGGAATGGCCTCCCTTCCACCTCCCACACCGAGGAGGAGGAGTCTGCCTCCTGTTAGGTGAAGCCTCGCCAGAAGAGCTTGCTCATCGGGATGCAGGATCGGGTACGCCAGGTCTTGACGGCCACAGTCCTCCACCATCTTCTCTCTTGCATAGGTTTGCCGACTGAACTCCACCAAATCATTGGGCCTCATCACCACAACGGCCAGAGACTGTATAAAACGACCAAAACGAATCAGAAAACGTCCGAAGAGGATCCTCGGTCTCATGGTTTCACTTTGATTTCCTGCTTTTTTTCATTGCGGCTTAGATATCAACTCTTCGTGTAAGACCTGGCTACCGCATGGCTTGTCTTCGGGCTGGCAAGCTTGCCATCTGAAAAGTTTTGTATCCTTTCTTCCCAATCATCTATCTGCCAGGCTCGCTCGCCTTCGTCAAGCAACCCCAGGGCCCGCGCCTGCGCGTGCGCGATCTCGCAGTGATACTCTACCCGGGTATCCAGCGTTCCATGTTCCATCCATGACCGGGCTGGGCACTGTTCGCAGAGGCCCTGCAAAAAACAGTGGGCACAGCGGGTGAGGTAGTCGTGGTTGTCGGTCTGTATCTTTCTTATCCTCGGAAAAAAATTTATCAGGGCATCTTTGAGCGAGCCTCTTTTTAGATCGTACACTGTGTCTGGGTGCCTCAGCAGCATGCACAACTGTAGATGTCCATAGGCATCCACGCATCCGCTCCTTACCCCTGCTCCACAGGAGAAGATGTTGCTCCCCGAGGGCCTGGTAAACTGAGAGCAGAACTCCCGCATCTCTTTCAGATATTCTTCGCGACGCCTGAAAAAGAATGCTACTGCCTCATCAGGTGAGAGTCTGAGCTTCTTAATAGAAATATTCTTTTGCCGGGAGTCGCGGCGAGCGCGAAGATCAAAAAAAATGGAGTAGGAAGTCACTGTATCCATCCAGGGGATGGTGGAGGCCCACGATTCAAACTCCTCTGTTTCTTCTCTGTTTGGTGGAAGAAGCGCGCCTTTGACCACAAAAGGAACCTTTTTCTCTAACAGCAAATGTATCCCTCGCCAGGCCGCTTCGAAAGAACCCGAAACCCTGGTAACAGACTCATAGGAACTCCTTTTCATCCCATAGAGGGTGACCTCGATAGGCTGAAGAAGCGGGATGCGTGTAAATACCTTGGAGAGGGCGGGAGTGATCAACGTGGCGTTGGTAAGAAGGATCACGCGCAGGCCGAGTTTTCGGGTAAAGATGTAGAGGTCTTCAAAATCTTTTCTCAAGAGAGGTTCACCTCCCGTGAACCTCACTGTCAGACAGCCTAAGGAAGCAGCTTCTTGCAGAATCTCCTGTATCTCCTTTGTCGAGAGTTCCCGTTGTTGGGCATTAAGATCTGCCGCAGGCAGATTGATATAGCAGTGGATGCAGTTGTTGTTGCAGCGTTCAGTTAGCTCCATGTCAAGCGAGTCGAGAGCGGAAGCGTTACCTCTCCGCGGGGAGACCTCATCGGCCCTTATTTTAACGGCATAAGAATCTTGATTGCCCATTATTTTTCGACCCTAAATGCAAAAAAAAGTCAGGGATCAACATCAATATAGTTACAGGTGCCTTAAAAGGTCTATGACGTCGCCATCTTTAGTAAAGTGGAGGAAATAACAGGGGACTTCATGGGCAATCCGGTCCACCAAGGCAAGCATCTGCTCCCACCAATCGGCCGTGCCCAGGGGTTTTATCAGGCAGGCCAGGAGCATTCCGATGATCTCTTGCTTGTGATCAAGGGGCATGAGACGGTTTTCCCTGTCCTGCTTCAGAAAAAGAATGGCCTTTAATGGGGCGGCGTCTGCCGAAACATCAGGGACATCACCGTGACTCCAGGTCCCGTGGATTTTGAAGCCCTTTGGCCATCGTCTGACAATTATTCGGTCATCGCACAGGACCTTTGCTTTATCCTGCAACATCATTACCATGGTGGACTTGCCTGCATCCGAATGACCGACGAAGAGTATGCCCTTGCCGTCAAGCACCACGCCGCTGGCATGGATATAACAGCCCTCCCTGTCGGCAAGAACCCTGGCAAGGAGGATCTGGTCGGTGGGAAAGAGGGTGAGGGAGTGGAGGTTGCCCTTGCGAAAGGCCCTTTCCGTTTTGTTGTAAACCTTGATATCGCTATAGTCATGGTTAAATACCGCGAGTTGGTGGATGTTGCTTTCTATAACAGAGCCTGAAGGGGAAGATCCCATTTGTTTTGATTTTTGGCGAGACCTTTGATATAAGCGGTGCCGTATTCTGGGCCACAGACGATTAATCGCGCCCCCCACATCCCCTGAAATCCCGGCGTAGAACCAGGAAGCCCCCTTTTTGTAAATGGCCCAAGGGGGCTTGCGATAGACCTCTTTTCCTATATCCCAATTGCGTAGATCCGGTATGGAGAAGTGATGTCTGATGGTAATGGTATCCTTCCCCGGTCTATTCACCTCGAAGTGTTTAAACTTGGGATGGAAGGTGGTATCTGTTATGGGCAAATCCGCTTCCAGTCTGATGGTGATACCGGCAATGTGATAGTAGCGGTGGTCCAATGCCTGAGTTTTTTCCGCCATCCTTTGCATTCTCCCCTATTGTTAGCTGAGGCCGGCTATTTACATTTAATGTCTTAAAAATTATGTAATTTGTTACAATTTTATCACATAATTTGCTTGACTGCAAGGCGTGCAAGAGTCAACAGGTCAACCAACGCAAAATGATCTCACCCGTCTTCCATTCGTGACCTTGATCACGCAAGGGCATCCTTCAGGAGCTTAAGGCACTTCTTCAATCTATCGCCGATAATCTTGAGGGAGATGCCCTGCGGGAAGAATATTTCATTCAAGGCCGCGCTCTTTTTTTTCGACTGGAAAAGAAAGAGGAGGTCGCCGAAGTTCTGATTGGACTTTCCCCCCTTGATCCTCTTCAGAATCCATCGCTCTCCAAAGGAGAGGTTTCCATTCCAGGATGGGAAGAGGTCCGAGCGTAGGAAGCTGAGATAATACAGTGTCCGCTCCGCCCCCATCTTTTTGGCCTCGGAGAGTATTGCCTCGTCGGAGAGCCCATAGTATTCTTTTATCCGCTTCAGATCCTCCCATCCCATCTGAGAGCCGAAGGAGTGGCTCTGGAGGTGGATAGCGGTGGAGATGAAGAGGTGTGTGGGGCAGGGTATCTTGACCTCCATGCCTTCCAGTTTTATGGTGATGCTCCTTTCAAAGACATCCTTGACGGAAATCGTGAGACAGGAGCGTTCAAGGATGGTGCGGGAAGGATTGAGGAAGGAGGTGTGTAGGTCGAGGAGAAGGCCTGGCTTATCGAAGACCCCCGGCTCTATCTCCTCAAACCCCATCCCTTTCAAGCCCTTTTTGAGCAGTGCAATATCCCTTTCCCGGACCAAGACGTCCACGTCGAGCATTCCCCGATCCCCCAGAGAGGGGTAGACATCGCCGAGGAGGCTTACCCCTCTGAAAAAGAGGACCTCAGGTCCTTTCTTTTTCAGGCCCTCGATTACTTCTTTGAGGTGGTGGATGGTGATGAGATTTTGGGAGGCCGTTGCATAAAAAGAGATTGCCCTTTTCATCTGGTGTTTTCTACGACTTGATGGTAGATATCGAGGGTTTTCTGAAGGCATACGTTCCAGTCGAAGAGGGTCTCAACCCGCCTTCTGCCTTTTTTCCCTATCTGTTTCCTGAGATCGGGCGCATTGATGAGCCGGATAGTTTCCTGCGCAAGAGCTTTTGTATCTTCGGGCTTTACCAGGATGCCTCCCTCACCCACCACCTCGGGCAGCCCCCCTACAGACGTTGCAATGACGGGCTTGGCAGAGGCCATGGCCTCTACAGCGGCTAGGTTGAACCCGTCATTGAGGGATGGAATGATAAGGAGATCAAGGGCGGCGATGACATCGGGGATGTCCTTACGGTGGCCCACAAAGTGAAAATGAGGTAGCCCCTGTGTTTTTTTGATCAACTCCTCTTTCATGGGGCCATCCCCTGCCATGATGAAGTGGGTCTGGGGAAGGGTGCGCCCTATGCTCATGACCGCCTCGACAAAGAGGTGAGGTCCTTTTACCTCCTCCAATCTCCCCACAAAGCCCACGAGAGGAACCTGCCTTTTTATCTGTAATTCATTCCTTACCTTTTTTTCATCGCCAGGAAACCGTTGCAGATTTATTCCATTAAAAATGGTGACCACCTTTTTCGCGTCGCCGATTCCCCTCTTCAGGTATTCACGGCGTTCGTCTTCGGAGATGGTGATGATCCTGGCACAGAATCGGGCAACCAGTTGCTCGAGCAAGACGTAGAATCGCTCTTTTCCCTTTTCGAAATATCCGTAAAAGAGGTGGCCGTGGGGGGTATGTATCGTCCTGGTGCGGGTCACTCCCCCTGCCACCCTCCCCAATACCCCCGCCTTGGTGGTATGGGTATGCAGGAGTGTTGGTCTCTCTCGGCGGATGAGGGCAATGATCTCGAAGAAGGCAAGGAGATCATGCACAGGAGCGATATCGCGGCGCAGATGGGGTAGGGGATGATAGGGTATGTGAAATCTCCGGGAGAACTGTTGTGGGTCTTCCTCGGGCTGGCGGGAGGGTCCAGAGGCCATGACGATATCGACCCCCTGTTGCTTGAGGCCTTTGAGCAGTTTTAGAAATATCCAGGGTGCCCCGCCCTGATCCAATCTAGTTATCAGGTGTAGGACCTTCACCCGCCCTTTTCTCTCTTCATCCTGCGGGTGGCCGCTATCTCCAAGATCGTCGCAAAGGAGAGGATGGCCAGGGCCTGCAGGAGGAGGACCCAGAAGTAGTCCGGGGCCATCTTGATCAACAGGGCGTTCATCCCCAAGGCGATGGCCAGCAAATAGATGGTGAGCACCGTCTTGGTCTTGGATCCCAAGAGGTAATGGAGACGGTGATGGAGGTGGTCCTTTCCCGTGTACTCGAGAAGTTCTCGTAGGCTACCAACTTCCCTCATGATGATCCTGCGCAGATTGATATAGGCCATGTCGTAGATGACCACGGCGAAGATCAACAGGGGGGCTGCGAGGGACGGCAAGAGCATCATCTCCGACCATTCGGCCAAGACCGCGAGAGAGGCAATGACGAAGCCTAAGACGTTGCTTCCGGTATCACCCAAGAAAATGGTTGCCCCCTTTTCCCCTCGAAAGTTATAGGGGAGAAAGCCAAGGCAGATGCCGATGATCATCAAACAGATGGGCAGCATATGGGACGATCCCATCTGGAGAAAGATGATGGAGAAGAGAAGGGCGAAAATAATGCTGAGACCTGCCGCCAGTCCATCCATGCCATCTATGAAGTTGACAGCATTGGTAATCCCCACAAGCCAGAGAACCGTCAGTGTGTAATTGAGGGTTGTACCCCACAGGGTCTTGGGGAAGATGACAATCGATACACCGAAGGCGATGAGGATGCCGGCAGCAGCAATTTGGGAAAGTAGCTTGGCTACAGCTGGCAGCTCTCTGGTATCGTCCCAGATTCCCACCACGAAGATGAAGCCCGCGGCGATGAGCAGACCCAAGATTTCCCCCTGTGGTTTTGTGAGCACGATTGCTGATAGGATGAACGAGATGAAGATGGCCCACCCGCCGGTCTTGGGCGTGGGGACGGTGTGGACCCGGCGCTGCTCAGGCATATCCATGATACCCCACCGTGTTCCCAACCATCTCGCCAGGGGGGTGAGAAGCAGCGAGAGAAGCAAGGGCATGATGAGTGCCGCGAAGAATTCTTTAACCATGCAGATCAGCCTTTCATAGCATTCATGGCCCTGCCGAGGTGCTCGGCGGCATACCGTACCTCCGCAGCATTGAGGTGGGGATAGATGGGGAGGGACAATGCCTCGGAGAAGGCCTTGTCGGTGATATCGAAGCCCCCAAGGCCGAGATATCGATGGAGAGGGGAAAAGACCGGCCGTTGCGCCTCGATACCGTTCTGATGCAGATTCTCTAAGATCGTCTGTAACATCCCCTTTTTTATCTTTACTACATAGCGATAATATATGCCCTTTTGTGTGGGTAGCACGACCCCCTCAAGGCCGCCCAAATGCTTTTCGTACCATTGGGCCCGTTTCTTTCTTTCTTTAAGAAAGGAAGGGAGTTTCGCAAGCTGTAACTGGCCCATCCTTCCCTGTAAATCGGTCATGCAATAATTATACCTTGTTTTGTACTCATCTTTTTTATCATATTCACGCATATCCCGCATTTTTTCCAGCAGTCCCTCATTCCGGGAAACCGCCATCCCCCCCTGACCGGTGGTAATAACCTTGGTCGCGTAGAAGGAGATCATAGCTATCTCACCCGCGGTCCCCGTCATTGTTCCGTGGCATGAAGCACCGAGCGATTGGGCGCAGTCCTCTATGACAGGCGGTCCTAAAGCAAGAAAATCATCCATGTTTTCAACGGGATGCCCAAACATGTGTGGGATGATAATTGCAGCGGTCTTTTTTGTGAGGGCCTTTCGTGTCGCGGCAAGGGAGATGTTCATCTGCTCTTCATCGATATCCACTACCACGGGCGTTGCCCGGCAATAGTTTACGGCGTTGAGGAGGGCGCTGCAGGTAAAGCTGGGGATGATCACCTCGTCCTCCGCTTTGATACCGAGCGCCAACAGGCTCAGGTGTAAGGCAGCGGTTCCTGATGAAGTGGCGACCCCCCCCCTGAGGCCCAGGTATGAGGCCATCTCCTGTTCAAACCTTGCTACCTCCTCGCCGGTGGCGATCCTTCCTGAGGCGAGGACTTCCCGGAGGCCGCGAGCCTCCTCGTTGCCCAGAGTCGGCATAGAATGGGGTATTTTCATGGTAGGAAGTAGCGGAGGGGGGCGAAGCCTTCGGCGAAGGTTACTCTGGCCAGCGTACCGCGGAAGCGGGCCGTTGCGATGGCGATGTCTACGATATTGGAACCGGGGATGTTGGTCTTATGCAATTGGGAGGTGTGGGCCTCCAGACATTTGATCTTTTTCTCCAATGTTTCCTCGATGTCTGCGAAGATCAGGGGATTGAAGCCGATGGACGTGGGGGTTTCGTAGAAGATGACGTTGGGGGTATACCTGGTAGCGGAGACGGCAGCCTTGGCGAGACGGACGTGATCCTGATGGGTGTCCTCGGGGTAGTTCACCATTACCAGCGAAGGCTGCACATCTCGCAGAAATCCCTCCAGCAGATCTATCAAGGGCTTATCGAAGATGATGAGGGTGTCCTGATACCCTCCCCAGAGCAGCTTTTGTGCCCCCATGATCTCGGTGGATATCTCCTGTTCTCTTTTTCTTACCTGAGGATCACCTCCCATGGCCCCATCTGCAACCACCAAGAGATATACTTCATTGTCCTCCTGGCTGTATTGAGCGAGGGAACCTGCGCATCCAAACTCGATATCGTCGGGATGAGCCCCGATAGCTAATACTTTCATACCTTACCCTCCAAGACGTTCAAAGAATCCGGGCCACAATTGAAAAGGAGATCAAGGAGTGACAGATTGGGGATAAAATCACCATAAAGTTGCGGGTAGACAGGGTGTTTAAATTCCTGGAATATCACCGTAATCTCCTTTTGATGGAAGGGTTCGAGATGGAGATATTCTCTTCCCCCAGCCCCGGAAAGATAGGTGTCAGCCCCCAAGAATTCACAGATGGCGGCAAGTCTCTCGGAAGGCTCCTCTGGGAATTCCTCCAGCTCAGAGGCAACTTTTATCTCCCGCTGCACCCCCAACATATTCAGGAGCAGAAGGACACCTGCTCTATTAACCTCTGAGAGCGATGCCGCATCGTGTGCGTAGAATTCTTCCAACGATGGGAAGAGGCCGCGACAATAAGGGGCCTTTTGATAGTTGATTTCCAAGGCCCTGATGTGCTTCTTCCGCCAATCCACCCTGTTGTTGATTTTCACCTCATCGATGTGCTCAGGATACTTGTACGACACGGGTACGGTGAGCCACATCCACCCCTGGGCCGTCTTTATTTTATTTCTGTTTTGAAACTCATTCTTCTTAAACTGGACAGTATCGAGGAAGACAAAGATATCACTCCTAACGATCTTGTCAAAATACCCCAACCACGGCATAAATTGTGGTTGATGTATAGCCACGATCATGTTAGAAAATTAACAGAAAAGGATGAAGAGATCAAGGGAGCTTTTCGGACTTTTACTTTTTATTGGATGGGTTGTCTTTTTGACCATCTTTTCCCTCATTCCCCTAGAAGGGGTAGATCTGGGGGGGCAGCGGGATAAGGTCGCCCACTTTATTGCCTATTTTTTTACCGCCGTCTTGTTCTATGTTGCCTTTCGCACCCGTTTCAAGCCAGCCGACATCTATGCAGTGTTCTTCTCCTTCGGCTATGGGGCGCTCATAGAGTTGGCGCAATCGCTGGTGCCGGGCAGGGAATGTTCTCTCGGAGACTTGGCGGCCAATCTTTCGGGGGTGCTCTTTTTCTTTGCCCTGTATCGCGTATTGTGGGGAAAGGTTAGTTAATCGTCTCTCTTTTTGTTGATGAGCTCCATAAATATATTTGTAATCAATGATGACAATTTTAGTAAAAAAAGTGACAATTAATGTCACCCTATTGCTCTCCAGTCGAATATCCTTCTTTAGTTCGCCAGTAAAATCAAAGGGATTCATAGGACTCAACCTACAAACGAGGTACATATTTTTCAAGGCGTCGAAAGGTTAGAGCGTTTTTTTGTAAGAATCTCAACCTCCCTGCCCCTGTAACTGAGGAGGTGCACCTGTTGTTCCTTGTTTGCATCTTTTTTGTTGCAAGTGGCCCTTCAGCCCCTCGCGTATCCGTTTAGGGTAATGTTGCCCGAGTTCTTAATGTGTGTCAAAAATCATTTTTGGCAAATAAATTGCAGATAATTATCTAGAAAATGATTTCTTTAAAGACCAGGAGCGCTACAAACAGGTGAGGTGGAAATCCTTTGTATTTTATATTATAATATGTCACCATAAATAGAAGAGCAGGTGTGATGTTGAAAGAATTTTTGAAAAAAAGTCTTTTTTACGATGTTATGAAGGGGTGTTTCTCAGGGGGGCACGGGGACACTTGTGAGGTAAATTATGTTAGAATATGAGAAATACTGGCACTTTCTGGATTTGCCATTTAAGGTCTTCCCTTCGGGAGATACCTATTTTCCCTCCTCGACCCATGAAGAGGCCAGGGCGAGGATATTTCAAGCCATACGGACCCGCAAGAGGATCATCTTGATTACGGGCAAGCCGGGTTCAGGGAAGACCACCCTCTGGAAGAGGATCAAGGGGGATCTTGAAAAAAACAATATCCCCTTTGCCATGGGTGTCGCGGAAAACCCCATGGGCAATTTCTCCGAGATCATGAGGGACATGGGTGAGAGCATGGGTCTTCCCACCTCCCGTGATGGCGGAGAGCTCTTAGGGGCCCTCAGGGATAAACTCAGCGCTAACGTCGAGAAGGGGGCCACCAATATATGGCTGATAGATGAATGCCAGGTGATAAAGGATCCGAACATCTGGGAAAGGTTCAGGTTGTTGACCAACTGGTCATTGAATGGCTCTCCGGCCTTGACCCTCTTTCTCTTGGGCCAGCCGGAGGTCATACCTATCCTTCGTGAGAAGGAGGGGTTTTCCCAGAGGATAGGGGCCTTCTATGTCCTCGGCGCTCTCAGCTTGGAGGAGACAGGGGCGTATATCGAGTATCACCTCAAAAAGGTGAACGCTGCGGATCAGAACATCTTCACCGAGGATGCACTGCATAAGATATATCAATTGTCAGGGGGACTTCCGCGCAACATAAACCATATTTGTGACGCTGCCCTTCTGCTCGGTGCGATCCGGGGGAAAGAGTTTGTCGATGCGAGGATGGTGGAGTCAGTTGCTGCGGAACGGGCGTCCATCAGCGGTGAGCAAGAGGTCTTGTGGACGCCGATGCGGGAGGGACTTATGGCAACCAATGAGCAAGTGGGTGCGCATAATAATATATATGAGAAATTAATTAAGACATTCGACAAATTTTATTACATAAAAAAGGGGCAGAGCCCCATAGATCTGGTGGAGAAGGAGCTCCAACCGATTGTGCCTCAATTTATAAGGGCCGTGAAGACGGACAGGGGGCTCATGAAAAAGGCCTTGTACGGTGAAGAGCCCGATGTCTACCTTTTGCAACACTGCGTGAATGTGGCGGTTCAGGGGGTGAAGATAGGAATGGGGATGGGTTACAGCGAGGATGAATTGAAGCAATTATCCCTGGCGGCCCTGATTCACGATATAGGGATGGGGGATGTCCCGGAGGAGATATGGACCAAGAAGGGATCTCTCTCACACTCCGAAAGCGATGAGATGCGGAGGCATCCCCTGTATGGCTACGAGCGCCTCAAATCCTTAGATGAGATCGCAAAGGTGGTGTTACAGGAACATGAGAGGATGGACTGCTCAGGCTATCCTAATGGCCCGTTATGCGGAGATATTCATGAGTTCTCTTACATCATCGGCGTCGCTGATATATATGACAGCCTCCTCCATACCCGTCCCTATCGGGACAAACGGTACTCCTCCTATGAGGCGATCAAAGAGATCGTGACGAAGGAAAAGCAGAGATTCCCTGCCAGCGTGCTCAAGTCTTTGGTCGCCTACTTTCTCTTTCCGGTGGGGAGCCACGTGGAGTTGAACAGCCGGGAGCAGGCCGAGGTGATTGACGAGAACAGGGCAAACCCGATGCGCCCTGTAGTGAAGATTACCCACGACAAAGATAATCGGCAATACAAAAAACCCAGAGTTATAGACCTGGACAGGGATCAAAAATTCTTTATCACGAGGAATCTCTGATGAGAAGGATAACAATTGGAGGGATCATCTTTTTCCTGTCTTTTCTATTTCTCGTTCCTTTTACCCTTGCGGAAGAACCTGCCACCAAGTCTGAAGAGCCCGCTGCTAAGGCAACAGACCTCCGTTCCTTCTATACCGTGGTGGTGTGGGATGTACTTTCAGTAAGGCTCAGGGAAGGCGTAAAGCTCAATGAGTTTGATGCAACGGTCATGTCCACCGGCACGATAGTCATCTCCTTCATAGAAGTGGAGGCAGCAGGGTTTACCATCGATGAGATAAGGGAAAAGGCTCAGACGGAGCTCAGCAAGTATGTTCGAGATTTCAGCGTTGACCTCATTCCAAGGGAATGGCGGGAAAGAAAGATCTTTGTCCTGGGTGAAGTAGAGAGGCCAGGGGTATACAATTTTTCCGCGGGGATGACCACCATACAGGCACTTGCCTTCGCAGGCGGATATAAGAACACCGCCGTGCTGAAAGATATGAGGATTATCAGAGGGGACCTCGATAATCCCAAGCTTATTCGGGTTAATATGAAAAGGACGGCCAAGGGTAAGGAATTGAAGGATGTCCTCCTTGTTCAGAATGATGTTATCTATGTGCCTCGGAGTGCCATCGGGGACTGGAACAACTTTATCAATCTCTATATCCGTCCGACCATGGAGGTTCTTACCCTTCCTCTCGGTACAGCAAGCACCGCCAAAACTTTAGCTCAGTGAGGATGTGATGGAGAAGAAGAGTTACGATCTTTCTATAAGGGATTACCTCTTCATCCTTAAAAAAAGGAAGAGGATCATAGCATTGGTCCTCCTCCTCACCCTCACGGCCGTCATCTTCGGGACATATCTTGCTACCCCCTCCCCCCAGTATAAGGCGACTGCTTCGGTCAGGGTAGAGCGTATTACCGACGTGACCGGCTTTTTGATGGAGTTCATCTCGTACCCCCTCGGTGACGTCCTGGCGGGGCAGATGGAGATGATCAGGAGCTTTGATGTTATGGAGAGGGTGGCAAAGGCCATGGGTTTGATCCCGCGTGATGCTACTGTTGAAGAAGTAAGCGTCAACGAGAAGTACAGGAATGTCATCTCTTCCCTCAGAAGCTCCGTCACTGTTGAACGCCAAGGGCAATCTAACATTATTGCCATCAACGCAACCGCCGCTGCCCCGGATAAGGCCCAGCAGTTGGCCAACCTAGTGGCGGAAAAGTACCGGGAGACCAACATCGTCTCGAGAAACAAGAGGGTCTTCGATGCGAAGGACTTTGTGGAAAAGCGGCTCAATCAAGTAGAGGAGAAGCTGAAAAGCGCTGAAGATGAGCTTCGCTCCTTTCGTGAAGGGGCAACCCTTGCCCATCTCAGCCAGCAGGAGATGGAGACGGCCAAAAAGCTGGTCGAAACAGAGGGGCGGATCGAAGATCTGAAGACGGAAAAGGCGGAGGTGGGTGAGGCCATACAGCAGGTTAAACAGGGGCGGATGATCAGCCCCCGGGCCCAATTGACCGTCGAGCGGGATCAGTCAACCATTATTACTACCTTAAAGATCTATTCCGACCTTCTCTTAAGGAAGGAAAATCTGCTCCTCACCTATTTCCCCGCCCATCCCGCTGTCAAAGAAGTTGATGGTGAGCTGGAGAACGCCAAGGTTGAATTGTTGAAGCATCTTTCGGCCCAGAGTACTGGTGATCAAACGAGGGTTAATCTGCTCGAAGGGGAATTAAAGACCCTGCAGGCAAAGGCGAGGCAATTACCGGCCACGGCCCTCAACTTTGAGCGTCTCAAGAGGGAGGTGGAGATCAATGATACCCTCTATACCCAGCTCAAGACCAAGTATCAGGAACTCTTGATAAAGGAGGCCGAGAAGATCGAGGAGGTCTCCATCGTCAACCCCGCCGTGAAGCCTGACTTCCCTGTGAATAGGCCCTCATACCTCCAAAACGGCCTCTTAGGGATCCTCATCGGCCTTCTCTTGGGGGTGGTCTTTTCCGTTTTCTATGAGGCTTATGATACCTCTATCACGACGGTGGAGGAAATCGAGGCCATTTTAGAGGTGCCGGTCTTAGGGGTGATCCCCTATCTTGGTGAAAAGGAGATGGGGGAGGAGATCGCTAAAAGGGGGGACAAGATTCCTCAAGATCCCGAACTCTTCAAGGCCCTCTTTACCTATTTTGTCCCTGATCATTTTTTGACGGAGGCCTTCAGGATCTTGCGCACGGCCCTCTTGAAGGTGGAATCGGCACGGGTCATTGCAGTAAGCAGCCCTGCTACTCGCGAAGGGAAGACCTTCGTCCTGATGAACCTGGCGGTCTCCATTGCGCAGACGGGCAAAAAGGTGTTGGTCATCGATGCCGATTTCCAGATGAGCATGGTGAACAGGCTCTTTGGCATTCCGAGAGAACCGGGTCTGTCCGACGTCATCTTGAGGAATGTCCCCTTCAACGAGGCGGCCAGGAGTATCGTGGATCTGATATTGGGAGAGAGGGGTTTCGATTTTGCCCTCTCTGGGTCAGGCCTGGAGAACGTCCACATCCTCCCGACCGGAGGAAAGACGCCGAAAGCTCGGGAGATGTTATCCGTGTACATAAAGGATGTGTTTGAGGAGGTAAAGAAGGTAAAGGAATTTGATTACATCCTCATTGACACACCTCCCATACTTCCCGTTATGGACGCGGTGGAGCTTTCCACCCATGTGGACGGCGTCCTGCTTGTCTATGAGGCGGGAAAAGTCCCCAAGATGGCTCTCCGCAGGGCTCGGACCCATATCCTGAACGCAGGAGGGAGGATCATAGGCGCCGTGCTCAACAAGATGAAGGCAGAGGTGAGCCCCGATTACTATAAATATACGTACACGCACTACTACGGGGAAAAGGAGAAAAGGACCTAATTGAATATTACCGTCGATCCTCCCCTCCGCTTCAGGTTGATTCTGACCTCGCTCTCCCTCTTTGCAGCCGTCCTTATTATCATATTGCCGCCTTCTTTCACCTTGTTCGCCTTTTTGGCATTAGTGATTGCTATTATATGCTTTAGCTATCCTCAGGTTGCCCTCTATATTCTCATCGTTTCCATGCTCTTTTCACCACAGGTGATCGGTGGACAGACCGCTGCCAGGGAGATCACCTTCAGGATGGATGATTTGTTGTTGTTCGTCATTGTTTTGACGTGGCTTGCCAGGGCCGCCATATACAAGGAATTGACTGTCTTTCGCCTTACCCCGCTACATACCCCTATAGCCTTGTTCATGGTCGCTTCTCTCCTTGCTACCTTGCTGGGAATGGTGAATGGAAATGTGAGTGTGGCATCCGGCCTTTTTTTTAACCTGAAGATCTTGGAGTATTTCGTCGTCTTTTTTATGGTGGTCAACAATGTGAAGGAGGAGAAGGAGATAAAGACCTTCGTGATCCTGATCCTCCTCGTTGCCCTCTTTGTCAACTTCTATGCCCTCTATCAGGTCCCCTCGGGTGAACGGGTGTCTGCCCCCTTTGAGAGATACGGAGAGCCCAATACCTTAGGTGGATACCTTGTGGTCATCATATCGTTAACCCTTGCCCTTTTTCTTCTGAGGTCCTTTGGCCAGAGGACCAATCTTCTCATTCCCTTACTCGTTCTTTCGGGGGCCAGCGTGATGTTTACCCAATCCAGAGGTTCCTGGATGGGGTTGATATTTATGGGCGCCCCCTTTATGCTCCTCTCGCCGAAAAGGCTCTTTTTTATCATTGGGGCCATTTTTCTCGTTTTTGCCCTTCCCTATATTGCCCCTCAGTCCACGAAAGAAAGATTCGTTGGCACCTTCCGTCCTGACCCCGGCTTTGAACAAACCGAGAGGTTTATGGGGCAGGGACTTGACCCCTCGTCATCAGAAAGGCTGACGAGCTACAAGAAAGGCTTCGAGAAGTGGAAGAAACGTCCCATCTTTGGATATGGGGTCACAGGGGCTGGCTTCATTGACGGCCAGTTTATTCGGGTATTGGTGGAGACGGGGATTGTTGGGCTTGCCTTGTTCCTCTTTCTCTTGTGGCGCATGGCGCTCTTTTTATGGGACACCTATTGGTCCGTGGATGACCCATTCTTCAAGGCCCTCTACCTGGGGATGCTGGGGGCCTTGATTGGTCTCATAGGACATTCAATCAGTGCAAGCTCTTTTATTATTGTGCGTATTATGGAGCCTTTTTGGTTCCTCATCGGGCTTGCAGCAACGTATCCCATGATAAAAGGTGAGATCCCCTCTGTACAAGAGTAAACGGCATTTCTATTCCCTCGATACTTAATTCTTATTTTACTTTGAGATGATTGACTCCGAGATAAAAAGAGGAAGCTCTAAAAAAATGTACTGGGTGGAACAAGGGAGATCTCTCTTACAGCATACAAGCAAGTATATGGGAGTGTCGATAAGATTTATCCTCATTCCTTCCAGCCTAAGCCATTTAGGCAGTAAGAATTTTGGTATTCGATTCAAAGTGATGCAAACTCTATGAATTATAGCTCTCGTTCTCTTATTCAAAGCGTCCTTTGGAACTTCATTGGCAATGGATGGTTGTTGGTGCTTGCTTTTTTTGCAACGCCATTTATTGTCCATCGTCTTGGCGTCGATTTCTATGGGATACTTACCCTTGTTGGTATCACCGTTGGTTATTTTGCCTTTCTGGAACTTGGACTTGGATATGCAATGGTTAAATATATATCTCAGTATCTTGCCCAAGGAGAGGAGGATAAGATCAGAAAAACATTCTGGTCGTGCATGCTTGTTTATTTCTTTATTGGATCGTTTGGGACAATAATTATTATACTTTCTGCGCCAATTCTGGTTGAAAAGTTATTTAATATACCTCAAGATTCAAAAGAAATAGCCCTTTTTGGCCTTCGACTTGGTGGTATAGGATTTCTACTTACCATGCTATCCGGAGCGACAAGCGGTGTGCTTAGGGCATTGGGCAGATTTGATTTCCTGAATCGTATAGGAATCATACTTGGCACATTTCAGACCGGCCTTAGCGTTCTCCTTCTTGTAATCGGTTTTTCACTCAAGGAGATAATTCTTGTTAACCTTTTAATACAGGCAATAGGTCTTTTTATCTATTCGGTCTTCGCAAGAAAGTTTTTGCCTTATCTTAGAGGCCCATGCTGGGATACTGCTACCTTTATTAACCTTCTTCGATTTGGCGGGTTTGTTACAATCTCCAGCATCACAGGGCCAATTCTTGTTAATATAGAAAAGATATTCCTTACTGCTCTTCGCCCGATAGCAGCCCTTACTTATTATTCGGTTCCTTATTCTATAACTACTCGTTTATCTATCATTCCTTCTTCTTTATCTGCCGTGCTTTTTCCTGCCTTCAGTTTTTTAAATGGTTCCAAAGACAAAAGGGCCATCAGGGAACTTCATTATAGAGGTACTCTTTATATTCTGCTTTTGCTTGGATTCCCCGTGCTTTTTTTTGCTCTATTTAGCAGGTCATTTCTGACCGCATGGATGGGGGCTGACTTTGCTATGCAATCGACAGACATAATGATCATTCTTTCTTTTGCTATCCTGATAAATGCACTAGCTTCTCCTTCGTTTGTTGCCATTCAGGGTCTTGGGAAGCCGTCTCAACCCGCACTGTTTCATGTAATAGAGACAATTATCCATATACCTGTCAGTTACCTTCTTATACGCCATCTTGGAGGAGTGGGTGCTGCCTGGGCCTGGTTTATTCGGGTATCGATTGATACCATCCTCCTCCAAAGGGCATCCTGCAGCACCCTTGGCATAAGTCTTATGAGCTGGTATCGCTCAATTGTTATCCATGGTATCCTTCCCATAATTGTGTGCGGATTATTACTTTTTTGCCTAAGGGAATTCAACCTATCTCTTTTCCATCCCTTAAGTATACTGGGGTTTACTACAACCATAATCGTATATTTTTTCTTTGGCTGGAAGTGGGGATTGGATGACGTAGATCGAGATAAAATGAAGGAATTCTTTGTGAAATTTACTGCAAGTAGAAGAGATTCCATTAGATGAAATTGAGAATGCAATCTGACCCTTATGATATACTTTGTAAGACTGCAATAGGTCAAATTGACGCTTTTGCGTCTTTAGGCGAGAGGTGATTCCAGGCATAAAAAGAAATCTGTCGGAAACATTGATTTGTCGACCGGAGCGTATAACTGCTGTAAAAAAGCTGGCATAGTCAATCGCTAAAAGTAGAATAAAAATATGAAATGCGGGATTTGCGATAACTCGGAAAATAACAAAATGTATGAAGCCCAAGAAATGATGTTTGGGTATAGAGACAAGTTTACATATTTTCAATGCTCAAAATGTCGTTGTTTACAAATTTCAAAAATTCCTGCAGACATGACAAAATATTATCCGTTAAATTACTCTAGTTTTTCTCAAACTCTACCAAGTCCACCAACAAATCCAATTATAAAATTGCTTAAAAAAAATAGAGATAATTATGCCATTTTTAATAAAGGTGTTATCGGTAAGTTATTATGTGCAATTTTCCCTTACGAGAATCTCCATAGGTTATCTCGGGCTAAACTATCAAAAAATTCAAGGATATTAGATGTTGGATGTGGAACGGGCAGCCTTTTATATGTTCTTAGAGAAATTGGTTTAAAGCACTTATTGGGGATTGATCCATATATTAATCAAGATATCGAATATAAGAATGGATTAAAAATTCTTAAAAATGTAATTCATAATCTTGGTGGAAAGTGGGATTTAATAGTGTTTGATCATTCTTTTGAGCATATTCCGGACCCCCTCGAGACTCTTCAAACTGCATCTAGATTGTTATCTAAGCAAGGGGTTTGCTTAATTAGAATCCCCACTGTTTCCTCTTATGCTTGGGAACATTATGGGGTAAATTGGGTTCAACTTGATGCCCCGAGACATTTTTTTTTGCACTCAATCGAAAGCATCGAATTATTATCAAAAAAAACAGATCTTAAATTGGAAAGAATCATTTATGATTCAACATATTTCCAATTTTGCGGAAGTGAACAATATATAAAAAATATCCCTTTATTACATGAGCGATCGTATAGGATAAATCCATCTAATTCAATTTTCTCCGATTTAGAGATTAAAACATTCAAAAAGTGTGCAATAAAATTAAATTTAGAAAAGCGAGGGGATCAAGCTATATTCTATTTACGGAAAAGTTAAAAAATGCCAGAGATATATATTCAATCCAAAGGACTTCAAAAGATAGGGTCACCGGATAGGATGGGTTCAGTACATTTATAAATAGATATCTATTAGTTCCTAAAAGTTCGATACTTGATATTCTAGGTAAAATATTACAGGAGGAAGGTATTGAGATTTTGACAAAACCTAAATATTTTAGGAAGAATTCTCTGCTAGGATAATAAAATTTTGTTGTCGAGGAATTTTTTAAAAACAAAGTATAACTTTTACAGAGTATTTAATAGCTAACAATATATGAAAATTCTTCTAGTAGCGCCGACAGGACAAGAAGTACTTGGTGTCATCACCGGGTATTGTAAGACCGCATTGCTCAATGCCGGACACGAAGTAAAGATTTTTGATTTTAGAGAGAGTCAATATCTTAAGGGAGATGTTCTTTCTTATCTGAAGCCAAAAATAAAACGTCTTTTAAATCTATCGCCGAGGAAAATACGTTTTATAAACAGGATGGAAATTGATACAATGAACATATCTCTTTACAATACAGCGCTGTCTTATAAACCGGACTTGACGTTGATATTAACAGGTGAAACTATTACTACAGAAACTCTACATAACATAAGAAAAGAGGGAATTATAGTTGCTAACTGGTTTATGGATTCTGTATCTTCACCGCACAGGAGATCTTTTGTTGAAGAGATCTCACCCAGTTATGATTTCTTTTTTATAATAGACTCTTTGGAAGTATTAAAGTACGTAAAAATAGGTGCGAGATATGTATATTGTTTGCCTTTAGGGTTAGATCCGGCCGTTCATAGAACAATGCATCTTGATGATGACGAAAAACAAAAATATAGTAGTAACGTTACCTTTGTGGGCACGGTAATTCCAGTGAGAGAAGATATTCTCAAAGCGGTCGCAAATTTTGGTTTAAATATCTGGGCACCTCCAACGAGCGTTTATGGTTCCTGGGTAGATAAAAAATCTGAGTTATCCAAATGTTACAGAGGCGGCCCCATTTTTGGTGATGAGGTCGTAAAAATCTATAATGCCTCTAAAATCGTCGTTAGTATAGACAGCCTTTACGGCAATAAAATATTCTCAGTCACACCGCGGGTCTTCGAGGTAGCTGGATGCGGCTCTTTTCATATATGTAATTTCAACAAGCAGTTAAGTAAGCTGCTTGAAATTGGCGAAGAGATCGTGTGTTTTAAAACTAAGGAAGACCTCAAAAGACTTATTAAATATTATTTGGTAAACGAAGATGAAAGAGAGGCAATAGCAAAAAATGGACAAAAAAGAGTTTATAAGGATCATACGTATGCTCGCAGGATTGAAGAAATGGATTCATTCTTAAAAGGCACCGGAATAATATCCTAAATAATATGCGTCAATTATTAACTAATATCTTTCGTGAAAGATTTTATTTGGTGATAAAGCATTCTATTACGGGAATCATTTGCCTTCTACGAGGTATCACGAACAGCGGCATAAATGTTTTCATTTCACCACGGGCGAAAATAAAAGGTGGTAATAGAATACGGCTGGGCGATAATGTCTTGATTGAAAGAGACGTTATGCTTATCGCAGGTGAGCCTAACTCCTTCATCGAAATAGGAAATGGAACATGGCTTTTCTATCACTGCCTGCTTAGCACATCAGGCGGTTGGATAAAGATAGGCAATAATTGTACTGTCAATAGCTTTGCAGTTTTATACGGTCATGGAGGTCTTGAGATAGGTAATGGGGTAAGAATATCTGCACACGTCGTTATAGTACCTATGAATCATATTTATAAAAATCGAGAAATACCAATATACATGCAAGGTGAAATCAGGAAAGGAATAAAGATAGAAGATGATGTCTGGATCGGTGCAGGGGCAAAAATTCTTGATGGCGTAAAGATAGGTAGGGGATCGGTAATTGGTGCAGGTGCTGTAGTTACAAAGGATATCCCCCCATACACCATTGCAGTAGGTGTCCCGGCAAGGGTTATAAAGAAAAGAGGGAGTAAATAAAAAGACAATGAATAAGAGAATGTCCGAAGATATTTGGGATGTTGATTTTGATATAACAAAATCAAAATCAATGATGGATCGGAGGATACGGATTTGTACCCTTCATTTTGGCTGGCAACATGCTGTAAGGGTTATACTTGAGAAAGGGACCCCCTTTCATAAACTAAAAATAGCCGAAGTTGGCTGTGGAACAGGTACTACTTCTCTTACTTTTTGTCTTCTAGGGGCATCCGTTACCCTCCTAGACTTTAATCAGCGCGTTTTGAAAAATGCAGGGGCTATATACAAACTTTATGATTGTAAGGCAGAATTGGTCTTAGCAGATTGCATGGATACTCCCGTTGATGAGTTAAGAGGAAAGTTTGATTTAGTTGTCTCGTCTGGACTTGCCGAGCACTTTATTGGTGATGATCGAGAAAGATGTATCCTATATCACAAACTTCTCCTTAAAAATGGAGGTTTTGCCTATATAGATGTTCCAAATAAATTGAGTCCTTTTTACCAATGTGTAAAGACATTCAAAAAACTGACGGGGACATGGAATTTAGAGATTGAAGTACCATTTACACCAAGAGAGTTAAAAACCCTTGCTATAAAAGTTGGTTTCAAGAATGCTTGCGTTATAGGGAGTGCGCCATTAAAAAAAGACCTTATTGATTATTCTCGAGGGTTCGGATCAGCGGTCAAAGAGTTATTCCCATCCCCTGTGCTGGAGATGCTGCGAGCTCGGAAAGAAAAAGCAACGACTCGATCTGATGCCAGGGACGATATGCGCCTATATTGTCGGGATATGGTGACTGCCATAAGTCGAGGTTATTTTAAAAGACCACGCTCTCTTCTGGTAAATACTTTTAGCGCAGGGCTTATCCTTTTTGCCTTTAATTGACGGTACCATGTTCAAAAGTATTATGCGCAATATGAAAAGATATCATATCCTCTATACCACCTCTTTCGGTAACATGATGGGTGGCGGGCAGTGGAGTCTCTATTATCTGATAAAACACTTGGACAAAGACGTCTTTTATCCCATAGTTTTGTGCCCTGCGGAAGGGGAGCTTGCGGAAAAGATGAGAGGGGTAGGGGCGGAGGTGATATGCCTTGATGTGGGGAGGATCAGGTATCTAAATCCCTCTGTGATAAGTAAGTTTGTCTCGATTATCAAGGACCGGCAGATAGCCCTTATCCATACTGATTCCACTACTGAGACCTTGTACGCCGGTATCGCAGCGAAGATAATGCGGATACCCCTTGTATGGCATATCCGGGTAAGTGAAAGAGAATGGCTTATTGATAGGGTCCTATCATTGCTCGCAACGAGATTGATTCTCGTCGCAAAGGCTATAGAATCAAGATTTGACTGGCTTAAGGATACTCAAAAAACGGTCGTCATTTACAATGGTATTGATCTTGAGAAATTTGATCATTTTCCGGCTACCCCATCCATCAGGGAAGAATATAATATCACTAAGGATACGGTAGTCCTTGGATGTATCGGTCGGATTGAGAAAAGAAAAGGTCCGGAGTATCTAATTTCTGCCATGAAGGATGTCGATAACGCAAAACTAATCTTTGTGGGTAAAGGAGAAGAAGAATATTTAAAGAGAATAAAAAGGCTCTGCGAGGAATCGGGGGTATCACATCGTATTATTTATGCCGGTTACAGGATAAATATTCCCTCTATCCTTAAGGACATCGATATAATCGTATTCCCCACGATTAGTGGAGAAGGGTTCTCAAGGGTGATACTTGAAGCGATGGCAGCGGCGAAGCCTGTTATTGCGAGCGATGATGCAGGCAATAAAGAAGCTGTTATAAATGGGATAACCGGATATATTGTTCCAGCCAAGGATGCAACGGCATTGGGAATTAAAATAAATGAAATCACTGCTGGCAAAGAAAAGAGGGAACAGATGGGCAGCTCTGGAAGGCAAAGGGTTGAAGAGATGTTTACTATGGAGAGGAATATACAGGAGATAGAGAAACTATATTTTGAAGTCATGGAAGATAGATAAATGAAACAGTGTAAGATTAAAGATGAGGGAATTGAAACAAAAATCAAGAAGGATTTGAAAGAATTCTACGAATCGGATGAGCGCTACGGCGCAGACAACTCTTCCATACTTATAGGACAGTACGGTATTAATGGCACTGAGATAGTAGACCCTACGAGATATATGATAATGTATGCAGGGCAACTTACAAAAATGGTTTCGATGGTTCCTAAAAATGCAGATGTTCTGGATGTTGGTACAGGTGACGGAGTACTTGCTGAGATATTATTGGAAAAGGTAAAAACATTTATAGGCCTCGATATCTCTGAGGGAAGAATTTCGAGATGCTCAAATACTTATAAAAAGGGTAATTTTATTATTGCAGATGCCGAGGATTTACCGTTCAAAGAAGAAAGCTTTGACTGTATGGTGGCATCTGAGCTCATAGAACACCTTATAGAACCAGAGAGGTTTCTTTTATCTTCCTTCCAAGTACTGAGAGGAGGTGGAACACTGATTGTCTCAACACCATCAGCCCTATGTTATGAGAATAACCTTAGCGAGATATTAAAGGATCAACACCTCCATATCTTTTCTCCTCGAAAATTAAAAAGGCTTTTGAAGGAAAAGGGGTTCAAGGTAAAAGAGCTCAAAGGGGTAGGGTTTAAGTTAAGGATTACATTACCAAAAATAATAGCAGTTTTGCCAAGATTTTTTTATGCAATAATTAAACAGAAAAGGCCAAGAAGAGGGTTCTTTGCATCTGTTTCCGTTGAGTACAGCCTTACCTCAAACAGATATCTGAATAGTCTGTATTTTAAAAATGAACAAAAATTTAAAAGTATATTCAGGATACTTGGTTTTATAGGGGAATTCTTCCCTTCCCTGGCAAGTCAGGTGATAATAAGAGCAGAAAGGATTTGATGATAAAAATAATATTTGTAGCAAAAAACATCTTTTCTCCCAGAACTGGAGGAGAAATAGTTTTGGCAAAACTATCTGATTACCTGAAAAACAAAGGTTATAAACTAATACAGATGTCTGAGAATGATATCCCTCAGGGCCTAAGAGTAAACCGCATACTGAGAAATTACTGGTTCCTGAGAGTAATTCTGCAAAAAAAAGCAGATATTATATTGCATCTAGATCACGACATACCCAGCCTCTTTCTCTGCGACTTCTTTCTGAAGCTTTTCGTAAGAAGCAAAATCATAGTGTTCGTAGGCGGATTTGTTCCTTATGGAGACGCCTCCTTAATTAAGGATAGTGTAAGGAAGCTTCAAGTTAGGCTTGCCCTTATCTCGGCTTACAGGATAATTACGCCGAGCAAATTCAGTAAAGGAGAAGTCCTTTCTTTTTCGCGTTTGATAAATAAGAAAAAAGTCAGAGTGATTTATCCATATATGCAAGATATCCAGATAATCCCTCACAGATCAAATTCTAATAAAATAAATATATTGCATGTATCAAATTATCTGCCATGGAAAGGCCAGGAATATCTGGTAGGGGCGTTTTCACTTTTGGAAAACAAAAACACTATACTGACGTTAGTAGGTGAGGAGTGGGACGAGAAATACACGAGGCGTATAAAGTTATTTGCCAAGAGACTAGGCGTATCTGAGAGGGTTTTTTTTAGGGGCAGACTTACTGGACAATCGCTTTCAGAAGCCTATGCGTCAGCTGATTTATTCGTTTTCCCAAGTCTATATGAGTCCTTCGGGATGGTTTTGCTTGAAGCTATGTCCTTCGGGCTTCCTATGATTGCGTCGAATACCGGAGGAATCCCAGAAATAATCACAGACGGGGAAAATGGCCTTTTGGTCAATCCAAGGGATGCGCACTCTCTTAAAATAGCGCTAGAAAAACTTATAGGATCAAAAGAACTGAGAGAAAAAATAGGTCGGGAGGGTACCGACAGCTTAAAAAAATTCCCTTCATGGGAGAAGGTATGTGAAAACATGGTAGCGGTGGTTACGGGAGGAAACGTTCCTTTGTAGGATGATGTATATGAGAGCAGTCATGAATAAGATCAAAAGAAAGAGATCACAAATTATTTTGTAATGAAATATTTAAACTCATATTTAGAATTATTAGCTGCATTCAAGGAGCAAGTGCAACACATTCCTTAAAGACCTCTTTCGGGGTTTTATAGTTTAGGATCTTACGAGGTCTGTTATTGAGCAAGTCCTGGATCTGTTTGAGTTGCTCTGGAGAGATTGTCGCAAAATCTGTCTTCTTTGGCAAGTAGCGTCTGATAAGTCCGATGGCGTTCTCCACAGAGCCCTTTTCCCAGCTGTGGTATGGTTCACAGAAATATGAGTGGGTGCCGAGGGTTTTGTTGATGAGGCTATGTTCGCAATTCTCAGAGCCGTTATCATAGGTGATGGTCTTTCTCATATGGTCAGGGTGTCTGCTCAGACGGCGGATGAGGGCTAATCGTAACTCTCGGGCCGTTTTAGCCGCAAGCTTAGTGATCTGGAGGTAGCGGCTGGCTCGTTCTAGGGCAATAGCGAGGGAGGGTGTGCTTTTACGAGAGATCATGGTATCGACCTCCCAGTGGCCAGGTTCACTTCGGTCATTGGCAGAGGCGGGACGCTCGTGGATGGATAACCGCTCGGGAATATGGGGTTTTTTGTGCTTCCGGGAATACCCCCGTTGAAGGCGTCTTCGGTGTCTGCGCAGCAGACAGGGCCTGAGATCCATATGGTTGAGGGTCTCTCGGGCATAGATAAACTGATAGATGGCCTCATGGCTGATGGATTCTTCTGCAAGATCATGGGAGATTCTCCCCGCTACTTGCTCAGGGCTTAAGCCGAGGGTAAGTTTCTCTATGACGTAGTTCATAATCACCTCATTCTTGAGCCGCGGTCGCTGAGCGGTGCGTTCTTTGCGTTTGACTGCACGATCATGGGCACGATGAGACAAATAGACATTGTACACAGGGGACTTATTTCGTTTGAGTTCTCGGCAGATGGTACTTTTATGACGTCCCACAACCTGCGCAATCTCACTCGGTTTTACCCCCTGTGCCCTGAGAACGGCTATGATATCCCGTTCCTCACTGGTTAACTGTGTATAGTGTCTGTTCATAACCACTTAGGATATGCTATCATCCTAAGTGTTGCACTTGCTTATTGAACCGGCGTTAGTTATATATGGGCGTATTGTTTTTTTTCAATTGCAGTGATAATAAAAGCAGAAAGGTTGTAATAGGTGGATATCTCGGTTATCTTAGTGGTGAGAAATGAAGATGAGCAGATCAGAGAATGCCTCGAAACGGTTTCATGGGCTGATGAGATCGTGATCGTAGACCAGTCGAGCACTGATTTTACAGTAAAGATTTCGAAAGAGTTTACCGATAAGGTTTTTGTAACGGAGTCAAAGGGCTATTGCGAACCTGACAGAAACCTTGCTATAAAAAAGGCATCTAGCAGGTGGATATTCTATATAGATGCTGACGAAAGGGTATTGCCTGAACTCAAGGATGAGATCTTATCGATTGTAAGATCCGATGCCCCCCGGCCGGCCTACTATGTAAAAAGGAGAAACTATTTCCTCGGTAAATGGATCAAAACTTGCGGATGGTACCCTTCTCCAGTATTGAGATTATTTAAAAAAGGTGAGGTGATATTCCCCAATGAGATCCACCAGGTTCCTCTACACAGGGAGGAATATGGATATCTTAAAAACGACCTTCTTCATTATTCATATAGCAGTCTTGAAGAATACTTTGAGAAGTTTAATCGATACACGACACAACTTGCAAAGGAGGAATTTGAAGCCGGCAAAAGGATAACGGTATTTAATTTTATATCCAACTTTTTATTACGACCATCATATTATTTTTTATTGAAATATATCTATTATAGAGGCTATAAGGATGCATTCAGGGGTTTTTTTATTGCCTTTTCAACTGCGCTTACAGTATTTGTGAATAAAGCAAAACTTTGGGAAATGAAATGGAAAAACGAAAGATAATCCAGAAAAATATCAAACTTTATAGACCTGAAAGCCAGAATTATATATCGTTACACCCAGAGATGTATAACTGGTTCGAGCAAGGAGAAATCCAGAGAGACTTCGCGTCTTTAAGAAAAAAAGTAAATGGAAATAAAGCCCTCGACATCTGATGTGGTATGGGTAACATTGCCGTAAAGCTCTTTTCCTTGGTTTCAAGGTTGCTGCCCTGGATATTTCGACAACGATGATTAAAGAAGTAAAACATGCCCTT
>CAZFIR010000093.1:0-3250 GCA_964519535.1 uncultured Thermodesulfobacteriota bacterium
ACGAGTTTCAGATGCCTTAAGAACTTTCTCAGCTCGCTTGCGCTCGTCTTCAGGTCTTTCTAGTTCAGCAACTCGTTGCTGAAGTTTCCCCAATTCGGTTGCGAGTTGCTTTTTTGTCTTATCTCTTTTTTTCACCGTACATTTCTTCACTCAGTGAACGCAAACGTTTTTTCAGTAAAAAACCTGACGCTGGCATCGACCGCGAACAGAGAATGAATGCCCGCTCTTTTTTAAGGTGATTTGTGTTTGCTTAGGAAGATGTAATTCTCCGTCACCAGTGAGGAAAAATGAGACAATAAAAAACCTTGAAGAGGATAATGTAAACATAAAACATATCCTCCTTTGTTCAGGATATAGTACAAAAATCCTTTTGTCAATAAGAACGAGGGTTGACGCACTGCTCGGTTTAACAGCAGGGTTAGGGAAGATATGTGTTCTTCAAAAGAGCTGAAGCGTTAATGAGGAATCAAAACTCCCCGAACAGGGGCACGATCTCGAATCGCGTTACATCTACCAGGCCTTGGTCGGTGATCTTGAGCTCAGGGATTACGGGCAGTGCCAGAAAAGAGAGGACCATAAAAGGTTCCTCCAAGGTGCACCCCATTTCCTTGACCCTCCGGTGCAAGAGGGTGAGTCTATCCTGCACCTCTTCGATTGATCGATCGGACATCAGCCCTCCGATGGGTAAGGGGAGGGAAGCCAACACATTTCCTTGCCCGACCGCAATCAATCCCCCTTGCATCTCGGTAACCCCCTGCACTGCCTGGGCCATCGCATCATCTCCTGCACCTACCACTATGATGTTGTGAGAGTCATGGGCCACCGAGGAGGCGATGGCGCCGTCCTGTAGGCCGAATCCCTTGACGAATCCCAACCCCATATTGCCTGTGCCCTGATGCCGCTCCAGCACCGCGATCTTCAAGATATCCCTGGAGGGGTCTGCCACGGCCAGGCCATTCTCTGCCGTAACCGTATGGACTCCTTTTTTGGTGATGATCTGATGGGGGATGACCTCGATGACCTTTGCCCTGTCGGCCTGGGCCCCTATCCGGAATTGCTCGGCGGATACCTTGTTGATGTGAAAGGTATTCTCCGCCTCAACCTTCTTCTCGTCAATAACCCCGGGGATGATTGCCCCCCCCTCGGCCACCAGGCAACCGTCTTTGAAGACCTGATTGATCCTGATTTTTGTGAGGTCTTCCAGCACGAGGAGATCAGCCCTATACCCGGGGGCGATGACCCCGATCCCCGGGAGGGGAAAGTATTGGGCAGGGTTGATGGTGGCCATTTGGATGGCGATGATTGGATCGAGACCAAGCTGTATCGCCTTTCTCACACAGAGATCAATACTCCCCTCGGCGATGAGGTCCGCGGGGTGACGGTCGTCAGTGACGAACATGCATCGGCGCGCATTCGCTGGAGTGACTACGGAGATGAGTTCTTCGAGGTTTTTAGCAGTGGATCCTTCTCTGATCATGATGTGCATCCCCAGGTTCAGCTTTTCCTCGGCCTCTCCTCGTCGGGTGCACTCATGGTCGGAGGCGATGCCGGTGGCGATATAGGCGATCAGCTCTTTGCCGCTGAGCCCGGGGGCATGGCCATCCACCCGTTTACCCCTGGCCATCTCGATCTTTTTCAGGACCTCAGGGTCTTCATGGATCACCCCGAGGAAGTTCATCATCTCACCTAGTCCTTTTACCCATTCCTCCTTCATGAGGTTTTGAAAATCCTCTGCCTTGATCTCGGCCCCTGCTGTCTCAAGGTGGGTGGCAGGCACGCAGGAGGGTAGCATGACATAGAGGTTAAAGGGGGTTGACCCCATACCCTCGCGCATGAGGCGTATCCCTCTCGTTCCCATGACGTTGGCGATCTCGTGAAAATCGGTTGCCACCGCTGTTACCCCGTGGGGGAGGACGGCCTTGGCATATTCCTTGACTCCCACCATGCTGCTCTCGATGTGGCAATGGGCGTCGATGAAGCCGGGCGCAAGAAACTGCCCCTTGAGGTCTATGACCTCCCGAGCGGGATAATCCCCGAAGCCTACGACCATCCCCTGGGCGATGGCCACTGCGCTTGATTCGATCTTTCCAGAGAAGACGTTGATGAGTTGGGCGTTTTTTATGAGGAGGTCAACCTCCCCTTCACCTTTGGCAAATGTGATCATCTCTTTGAGATCCATGGCCTCCTCCGCATGAAGAACCCCCTAAAAATATACCCTTTTTGTCCGCATATGACAATCTTGTGGAGGGGAAGGATAAAATGAGATTGTCGCGAGGGAAGAGTGATGCTATAGTCGCCAGCAGAAGAGGAGAGATGTCAGGTTCTTCGTCGGATAACAAAAAGGTCCTCCTGGTCAACCCCAATGAGATGCAACCTCCGGTCGCACCCATCGGCCTCGATTATATTGCCAGTTCTTTGGAATTGGCGGGGTTTGAGGTCGATCTGATCGATCTCTGTTTTGCTTCCTCTTTTAAAGTAGAACTGGAGGCGTATTTCAGAGATCATGATCCGGTGGCCGTCGGGGTCACCGTACGCAACACTGATGACTGCTACTACCTGAGCCAGGAATTCATCCTCCCGCGCATAAAGGAGATAATCGATTATATTAGAGGGAAGACCCACCGTTCCCTCATCCTGGGGGGGGTGGGTTTCTCGGTGATGCCCGAACCCATTTTAGCGTATTTAGATGTAGCATTAGGTATCTGGGGCGACGGGGAAAGGGTCTTACCGACCCTCTTGCATAAGATGGCAGCGGGGGAGGGTTTTGCCGGCATTCCCGGTCTGACCTACCGAAAGGATGGGGAATATCATCGCAATCCCCCTGACCTGTCCGAGCTCCTAGACTTGCCTCTCCCGCGTAGAGGGTGTGTAGACAACCCCCGGTACTTCCGTGAGGGGGGAATGGGGGGGGTGGAGACGAAGCGGGGGTGTGAGCAAACGTGCATCTACTGCGCCGACCCCCTGGCCAAGGGGAGGACATATCGACTGAGACCCCCGCCTATCGTGGTGGACGAGATAGATACCCTGCTGATTCAGGGGGTGGATAATCTGCACCTCTGTGACAGCGAGTTCAACCTCCCGTACCACCATGCGGTAGGGATTTGTGAAGAGATCATCAGGCGCGGCTTGGGGGAGAAGCTCTCGTGGTACGCCTACCTGAGCCCGGTTCCCTTCACCCATGAGTTGGGTCGTTTGATGGTAAAAGCGGGTTGCCGAGGGATCAACTTTGGGGTCGACCATGGGGCAGATC
>CAZFIR010000094.1:0-4487 GCA_964519535.1 uncultured Thermodesulfobacteriota bacterium
TGCGGAAGTCCTCAATGAGGCGGGGCCAGCTTTCCTCAGCCTCCCCTACCACCACGGCATCGCAGTGTTCCAGGGCCTCATCTGGGAGGGCTGTGGGGTGGATGCCCCCCATGACCACGGGGACCCCTCGCTCACGATAGGCTTGGGCGATCTGGTAGGATCGAAGGGCGGTTTTGGTGGAACAGGAAATCCCTACCAGATCCACTTCTTTCAGGTCGCCATTCAGGTCTATGGGGTTGATGAGATCGTCGCTGAAGGAGACCTCCACCTCGGGCGGGGTGAGGGCGGCCACCGTCGCGAGGGAGAGGTTGGGGATGGGGGCGTTATCCTCTGCCGCCGGTGTAATGAGTTCCAATCGTATCCGCGCCGTCATCGTTTTTGCCTCGGTGAACCTTTTGCAGCATCGTATCAGAGCGGATCGAAAAAAGCGAGACAAGAAGTACATGGTATATTACGTAACAAAGAAAATTGACCGGCTTTCCCTTTGACAAAAGTAGAATCTTGTGGTCTTTTAGAAAGTTGAGTTCATACCATTGGTGAAGCGGAGCAAGAGATGACATTCCTTTTTAGCCGTAAGCCCCGTCCGCGAGTTCTGTGAAACGTATCAGAATCGGCACCAGAGGGAGCAAACTCGCCCTGCGGCAGACAGCATGGGTGAGAGAGCGGCTTGCTGAGAGACATCCAGGGCTTCATGTAGAGGTGATCAGGATCAGGACCACGGGGGACAGGATCACCGATGTGCCCCTGGCCACGGTGGGGGGGAAGGGGCTCTTTGTCAAGGAGATCGAGGAGGCCCTCCTGAGTGGGGCGATAGATCTTGCGGTGCACAGCATGAAGGACGTTCCCACCGAGCTTCCCCCGGGTCTGCACCTGGGAGCCATCACCGAGCGGGAGGACCCCCGGGATGTTCTGGTAGCCAGGGACGGGCGGGGGCTGCACGAGCTTCCCGCCGGGGCGAGGCTGGGGACTTCATCTCTCAGGCGAGGGGCACAACTCCTGGGGCTGAATCCTCAGTGGCAGATCGTCCCCCTGCGGGGGAACCTCGATACCAGGATCAGGAAATTGGAGACGGAAGGCCTGGACGCTGTTATTTTGGCCGCCGCCGGGGTCCGCAGGATGGGATTGGAGGAGACCATCACTCAATACCTCCCCACGGACGTGATGCTCCCGGCTGTCGGCCAAGGGGCCCTGGGGATCGAATGCCGAGTGGAGGAAGCAGTCAACGAACTGATCGCCTTTCTGTCTCACCCTAAAAGCACCAAGACGGTGGAAGGAGAACGGTCCTTTCTGCGTCGGCTGGGGGGAGGATGTCAGGTACCCATTGCCGCCTATGGTGAAATGCAGTCAGGGAGGCTCCTCTTGCGAGGGATGGTGGCCCATCTTGACGGTTCACGCCTCTACCGCGCCGAGGCCCAGGGGAATGACCCCGAGGCGGTGGGGAAACGGTTGGCAGAGGACCTCTTGGCTCAAGGTGCCGAGGCGGTCCTGCGGGAGATATATTCCAGTTTGCGGTGAGGTTGGGGAGCGAGATAGTACGTGGTAGCCGAGAAATTTCTTAGGAGACTTTCTTAAAGAGGATAGAGACGTGAGCCCCTCCGTTGGCGAAGCCGTTGAGAAGGGCGAACTCTATCTCTTTTCTTTGAGCCCCCGTGGTTGTATAGTCCAGGTCGCACGCGGGATCAGGTTCGCGGTAGTTGATTGTTGGGGGGACGATCCCCTCTTTGATGCTCAGGACCGTTGCACACGCCTTGATGCCCCCTGAGGCGTCGAATTCCCCGATCATCGACTTAACGGCACTAATGGCGATCTCCTCTGCTCTTTTTCCAAATGCTTCTCTGATCGCCTGAGTCTCGACTCGATCCAAGTCCTGGGTGGAATTGGCGGCGGCGCAGATATAATCCACCCGCGGGAGTTCTCCTGCCGCCTGCGAGATAACCCGGGCCATAGCGGAGCCATCTCTGTCATAGCTCCAGACGCCCTCGTTACACCCCCCCATACCATATCCCACCAGCTCTGCATAAAGAGGGGCCCCACGTCCACGTGCATGGTCGAGGGTCTCCATGACCAAAACGCCACTTCCCTCTCCCAAGACGATCCCGTTTCTGGTGCAATCAAAGGGGCGCATCCCCTCCGGGTGGGAAGACCTCTGAGGGGAGAGGCTCTCCAAGGTGGCATATACGTTGTAGAGGGGTTCGCTGATCTCATCACCCCCACCGGCAAAGATTACTTCCGCCCTTCCGCGGCGTAGGGCCTCAAAGGCAAGGACGATGGCACTCTCAGCGGAGGCTTCTTTATGGGAGAAGGTGGTATTGATACCCTTAATTCCAAATTCGATGGAGGCGTGGCTGCAGATGGCATTGGGGACCGAGGTCTGAAACAGGAGGGGGGCTACCTCGTGGGGGCCGTTTCGCACCAGGTCCCGGAAGAAGAGGTCTACCGTCTTGGAGCTGCCCAATCCTGTCCCGATCATAATGCCCACCCGTTCAGGATCTTCTGCTGCCATCTCAAGGCCTGCGTCTTGGATGGCAAGATTCATCGAGGCCGTCACCATCCGGCTGATGCGGTCCATCCGGCGCAGATTGGTTGGCTTGATATAGCGCTTGAAATCGGGGTCCTGTACCTGATGCCCCAGTTTTGAACTGAGGTGCCCGACCTCAAAGCCCCGTATTGGTCCGATGCCGGATTGACCCTCTACACAGCCCTGCCAGAATCCTTCCTTGCCGATCCCGATGGGGCTGAGGACCCCTATCCCCGTCACCACGACACGATTCATAGTTTCTCAGGATACACATTGTGCGGGAGGTATGCAATCCCCCCAAGGCGCACAATCATTCCGCAATCAGACTCAGCGGTGCATAACCGCGCATAAAAGTCTTGGCAGCGATCCGGCAATTGAGTTAAGATGGTGCCGGAAAGGAACTCGGATGCCTCCGGTCAGATTACAGGTAAAACTCCTTGAGATGAGCGAAAATCCGCTCTCCCTGCTTTATGTGGCCTACCGACAGTGTTACTCTGCCCGCTGGGCGGGGGAGATGTGGGAGGAGGATGGAAGCGAGAAGAGGCAGGCCGCCTTTATCAGGGAGATGATGGGTTCGGGTCATGACAGCCCCCTCGAGCACGTGAAGTTCACCTTTGCCGTCGAAGGGGTCTCCCGGGCCTTGACGCACCAACTGGTGAGATACCGGCTGGCGTCGTACTCTCAGCAGAGCCAGCGGTATGTGGACATGGGGAACTTCGGCTACATCGTCCCCCCTTCCATCGCGGGTGATGAGAGCCTGCGAACGGAGTTTGAGCGGTGCATGAATGAGATCCAACGGAGTTATAATGCCCTCTTGGCTCGGTACGGCGAAAAAGGTGTGGAGGGGGAGCGGGCGCATGAGGATGCGCGTTTTGTCCTACCCCAGGCCGGGGAGAGCAAGATCGTGGTCACCATGAACTGCCGGGAGCTGTTGCATTTCTTCTCCCAGCGGTGCTGCCAACGGGCCCAGTGGGAGATCAGGGCGTTGGCAGACACGATGTTGGAGATATGTCGTGAGAAGTTGCCCCCTGTTTTTGAGAACGGTGGAGCAAAGTGCGAGCGCCTGGGGTACTGCCCTGAAGGAAGATTCAGTTGCGGAAGATTTCCGCTGAAAGAGGAAGTCTCGCGAGAAACGCACTAGATATAGTACGTTAAGATCACCTAAATCGAACAATACGAATCAAAGAAATTGTCTCATAAAGAAAGTATAATGATTTCAAATATTTAAACGTATAAACATTCCCAAACCAAGCTAACTAACCTCTTTAATCATTAGCGATTTCTATTAAAACCTTATCTACCAAAGCAAACAGATCCCTCCACTCTAGTTACCGTACTTCGAAGCAGAGATAAAAAAGGCCAGGCATAATGCCTGGCCTTTTTTGGGACTCAACGCTCTCGGACCTAGAAAAGCCCTTTTACTAATCCAGTTTTTACATCCACATCGACTTTGCGGAAGGCAGGGCTTGAAGAGGTACCGGGCATGAGGCTGATGGTCCCGGCAACCGGGCAGAGGAACTTCGCCCCGGAATAGATCAAGACGTCACGGACGGGCAGGGTCCATCCCTTGGGCACCCCCTTCAATGTGGGGTCGTGGGTGAGGCTCAGGTGGGTCTTCACCATCATGGTGGCGTAATCATCATATTTGGAGTCGCCCTCGAGCATCTTGGCCTTGGCCTCTGCATCAGGGGTCCATGATACCCCATCGGCCCCGTAAACAACCTTGGCGATCTTATCAACCCGCTCTCTCAGTTTCATCTCCAGAGGATACAGAAACTTAAATTCGCTCTCCTCTTCACAGGCGTCCATCACCGCATCGGCCAGCTCCAGGGCGCCATCACCGCCCTTAAGCCAGTGCTCGCTGAGCGCACAGCGGGCCCCGGCCCCCTCGGCCGCCTTGCGGACCATGGCTATCTCTGCCTTGGTGTCGGTGTGGAATGCGTTGATGCATACTACCGGATTCATGCCT
>CAZFIR010000095.1:0-2932 GCA_964519535.1 uncultured Thermodesulfobacteriota bacterium
GGCAAGATGGGGATCAGCGGAAGGCTGAGGAGCCCCAGCGGGAGGACCCCCAGACCTACAATGGGGATGATGATGGCGTTGGAGACAAGCCCCATCGTTGAGACGCGGTGGAAGTGAAAGGCCACTATGGGGGAGGTAACCACGATGGCGGCAAAGGAGGCGATGATAGACAAGGCGATTCCCCTCTTGAACTTTCCCCCACCCCGGCGGGTCAAGAGGGTCAAGGGGTCCTGGGGATACAGGAGGCGATAGAGGGGAGGGGTGAGCAGGATGATGCCTAGTACAGAGGAGAAGGAGAGCTGGAACGAAGGGTCCCAGAGGGCGGTTGGGGAGGCGAGGAGGATGATGAAGGCGGCAAAGGCCAGGGTGTTGAGGGGGTTTCGATATCTGTCTATCAGGATAGAGGCCAGGAAACAGGAGACCATGATCCCCGCCCGAATGGTAGAGATGGGAAAACCGGTGATGAGGATGTAGGCGAGCAACGGGGGGAAGGTGGCCAGGGCGGCGATCTTGCGGATATCATACCGCAGGAGGGCGCGCTCCGATAGTCTGAGAATCCCCTGGATGGAAAAAAAGATCAGGGTGACGATGATGCCCAGGTGCAGCCCAGAGATGGCGAGGATGTGGACCGCACCGGCGGCGATGAAGGCCTCCCTGACCTCGGTGGGGATCTCCCCCCGCTCGCCGATGAGCAGGGCCTTGAGCAAGCCCCTGCCCGGAGGGGCGGTGTTCACATCGAGAAAGGCCCCTATCCCTTCCCGCCAGCGGTCACAGAGGCGCAGGAGGGGATTCCCTTCCCCCCTGCTTAAGATCTCTATCTGATCACCCCGCACATAGCCCGTGACCAAGATCCCCTTGCGCCTCAGATATCCTTCATAGTCGAAAGCCCCGGGATTGCGAAAATTGCGGGGGCGATAGAGCTTGGCATCAAGGCGTACGCGATAGCCGTACCTCAATGATACCGCAGGATCTCTGATGGTGATCCTCGCCCGCCCCGTGGCGGGGGCAGTGGTATCCCCGTGGGAGATTTGCTCGGCCATGAGGTAGATCACGGTTTTTTCCGCATCCCTCTGCGCGGGACGATAGATGGTGCCTGTCAGCACCACCTTTTGTCTGTCAGGGAGCTTTGCGATGTGGTGTGGGGGGGTGGTGGGGTGAAGCCTGAAATGGATAAGGGATGCCCCCAGGGCGAGCAGGATTGCCAGGGCGAGGAGCTGTGCAGTTGTTACCCTCCGGCGCCAGAGGAGGTAGAGGAGAAAGAGCGCACCCAAGGCTGCCAGGGAGATAGTGATGGGGATATATTCGCCAATCAGGATTCCGGCGATGAGGGCGAGGGTGAGGGGGAGAAAGGGTGCAGTGAGACCTTTCGTCCCCGAGGGGATCATCACCGGACGCTGAAAAAGAGGGGGTTTTTGAGATCGTTGTAGCGCCCCGTGATCACCCGGGGGGCCTCCTTTTCTGCTATCCGCTGGATCAGAAAGTGATCGAATTCCTCAAATTGGGCGAGTTGTATGTTACTGGTGGTGGCGAGGTCCAAGAAGCTCTGGTCGACAACGAACTCTTCCGCAGAAGTCTTGTGAAAGAAATCCTCCTCCTTCATCTCCAGGAGGATAAAGGTGAAGGTGATAAGGGCATCGACGGAGAGGGTTCCCTTCTCCCTGTCCACGGGTCCCAGACGGGTGAAGAATATCGCATCCCCCAAGGTAGTGGCGATGAACTCCCGCAGCCGGTGACACGTGATCTCCCCCTCTATCTTTATCTCCCCCGGTAGCTTCTGGAGCTTGCGTACGGTGACCTCTCGAAAGGGGATGATCAAATTGCCCTGATAAGGGGAAACCGCCGATTGGAAGTTCACCTCATAGAGATTCATTCCTTCGCTGCCCTCCTTCCCGCAGAGGTCCGGCGGGACAATGCGTTACGTAGATAATGATACTAGTGTCAGGACCCCTGATCTCTGCTCATGGCACACTGGGTTTATGAGCCCCCCCCCTAGCGGTGATATCCGGTGGCAGACCAGACGAAATGACGATGATGGAAGAGGGAGCAGATCGAGCTGCCGAATGCGCACCTGTAAGACCGTGCGGGATAGACCCGAATCTTATTAGGCAAGGTCCTTGTCCAAATATTTTTTAAGGAGGTTTCTGGCAATGACCACCCTTTGGACCTGATTGCTCCCCTCAAAGAGTTGGGTGACCTTGGCATCCCGCATCATCCTTTCCACGGGGTAGTCCTTGAGGTATCCATAGCCGCCCAGGAGCTGTACGGCATCGGTGGTGACGTGCATGGCCATATCGGAGGCAAAGCACTTGGCCATGGCCGAAAGTTTGTCTACACCGATGGCGGACATCCGGTCCCGCTCATAGACCTTTTGATCCAGGAGTATTGCCGCCTTGTATACTAAGGCCCGGGCGGCCTCGATCTGCGTGGCCATGTCGGCCAGCATAAATTGTACCCCTTGGAAATCGGCCAACTTTTGTCCGAATTGTACCCGTTTGGTGACATAGTCTAGGGCGAAGTCAAAGGCCCCCTGGGCGATCCCCACCGCTTGGGCCCCGATGGCAGGCCGGGAGAGGTTGAGGGTCATCATGGCGTTTTCCCATCCACTTCCCTCTGTTCCCAGGAGGTTTTCTTTGGGGACGACGGCGTTCTCGAAGATAAGGTCGGTGGTGTCGGAACCCCTCATACCCAGCTTTTCTTCTCTCTTGCCGATGGTGAGCCCTGTGGTTTCCTTCTCCACCATGAAGACAGAGATCCCCTTGGTCCTCTCCCCCGGTTTGGTGGTGACGAAGACGGCGTATAGCTCAGCCGCCCCACCATTGGTCACAAAGCACTTTCTCCCGTTCAAGAGGTAGTGGTCCCCTTGCAATACTGCGGTGGTATTGAGAGAAGCGGCATCGGAGCCCGCCTCAGGCTCCGTCAGGGCAAAGGCGGC